>JAEUUX010000047.1 GCA_016787295.1 Chitinophagales bacterium | reverse complement strand
CTTCGCTGCCGCTTCGGTGCTTCGCAAGCTACGCACTGGCTAACGCCACCCGCCACATCCCTAACGCGCTTCGCCACTCGAACAAGTGAGATGATATTGTGCTGAATAATAGCATTTCATTCCGACAAAATAACCAAAATGAAACACTAACTTCATATTTGTAAACACACAACAAATTGCCTCTTGTCCACAAAAACACCATAGCGCCAAAGTTCTACGTCTATGGACACAAAAAACCACCAGACCGTTTATTATCTGGTGGCAGAGGAGAATTTTGGGATAGGTTCAGAGGACATTAATTTTTGTTGGCAATATATTTAGCCAACTCGTCTGTACTTGTGCTGAATTTAAAAGCACTATACAGTTGATAATAGTTACTACGGTCATAAGTATAGTCATACGCAAACTTGGCTAAGTCCAATTTAGAAGACTCAAAACCAATAACTTCTAATAAGGCTTGGATTTGTGCGGTGCTAAAACTACGATTTTTCATACCTTGTTTAGCAATTACTAAACGTGTATCATCAAAATCGGCTTCTTTGACGGCTTTACGCAAATTGTCAAAATCAGCAGCAGCAATAGCGTTAGCAGGAATGCTGGGTGTTGTAGCATTATTGGTATTAGGACGGGGGTTATTACTGTTAGACGGCTGATTATTATTGGTGGTTTGGTTTGTGGAAGGCGTATAAGGTTGAATAGACGGGTTATTCGTAGCCGTTTCTGGGGTTATATATGGGTTCTGTGGATAGTCATGGAGGAAAACGATTTGATGAATTCTATAATTTCCTCTATTATCGATGTATGCAAAATATTCGCGTTTGCCGTCAATTTCTATGCGTTCGTCGGCAATTTTAACGGATTGTGCGTTGCCACCTGCTCCTGCCACACGTTGAAAAACCTGTAGACGATGCAAACCTTTCGGGAGGTTGCGCAATGTATACATATCTCGCGCTTCTTGGGGAGACAATCCGTCCATCACCACCGCAAAAGGTGCATTGTTAAATACTTTGAGGTGGAAAATACTTGTTTTTTGGGCAAAGACAGAAAAAGACAAACCGCCCAACAAAACAGCAATAATTAACAGTTTATTTATCATAGAGAATAGGGTTTAATCTTGTAAATGTTGCGTTCTTTTCTTTGGACTGTTTGTTATGGCAAACGTTTAATAGCATGAACACAAAAAAAACAAACTTGATGAAACACGCAATCCACAAATTTTGTTCTATCGATGGAAGAAATGCTATTTCAAAAAATAGCTTTTTGTTTGTATAGTTCGTTTTTTCGAAAAAAAGATACCTCAAAACGCTCATTAACTATTTTTTTTCTTGCCTTTGCAGCAAAAAAATAGCTCATGACTACGTAATTTTAATTTGAAAACCTGAGCAAAATTTTAACTCTACTATTAATAGTTTTTCCTGTCTGTCCTAAAAACAAAAAAACTGCTCTCCTAATAGAGTGCAGTTTTTCCTATAGAAATTAGATAAGATAGCATCTATACTGAATTGAAAATACTTTTCGGATTTGATAAATGAATGATGTTACTTACTCATCTCAAAATGCAACATCAATTAACGACCATTTGCCATTCCTCCAAATGTTGCTTTCGTAAGTAAAAAATGGTGATTCATCTTTTTTGCTCACCCAAAAAAGAAGCAAAAAAAGGTGTTCTTTTTCGAGTGGATTCGTCCGGCGTGCTGTGGTCTTTGCTTAATTTTGTGGTAGCAAGCAAAATGGTGCGAAAATTGTCTGTTTTGTTGTATTAGCTACCACAAAATGTAGGCAATCGTTGAGGCAGTTTATCATTCTTTGTCTGTTTAGCCGTCACTTTCATGCCTCAACGACCGACTACAGCACTATTTCGGACAGCGAAAATAGTGTACGTAGAGACACGTTTTTGTGACCACAATTATTCGACTGTCAATATTTTACAAAATCCGAAGACTGTATTCAATTTAGTATACTTAGTGTTTCACAAAACCAATAGTAACACATTTTGGAGCAGGACAACAATTTTGTTCTACTATCAAAGGGCAACATAGTTGGTCACCACAACTACCCAATATCGCTCCATTCACACCCACCGTATAATAACCCACTTCGGTGATGGTGACCGATTGTGTAGTGGCATACGGCTGATATGTAAGTCCGTTATCAGTACTCTTATACCATTGATATTCAGTATAACCAGCAGGTGCATCAAGCGTAACGTTGATGTTGCACATCACCACAGGCACGCTCATACAAATCGTAGCTTGGTCGTCTTCAGCCACATTTTGATTGTTGGGAGTAGAATCGGCATCGGTGCCAGTCATCGCAATAACTTCGGCAGTTGAAGTGGGAATACCATCACCGATAATTGTTGCTAATAGCTGCAGTTCTACTACTGCCACACCAGCATCGATATGTGGAATTGTCCAAATACCAGTTGATGTATTGTAAGTGCCAAGTTCTGGAGTAGCACTCACAAACTGGAGACTGTCTGCCAAATTCACCTGTATTTGCACATTGTCCAAAGCAGTCATACCGTCGTTTACCAAATAAACACTTACTACCACTTGCCCGCCAACGTTGGCTTGTGATTGGCTAATCGCCATTTGCAGCGAAACATCGGCAGTAGCACTTGTTCGCAACTGGGTAGCAAACAATTCGTTGATGTTATTACCAATATTATTGCCCACATCTACACCCTTATCATTACTAAATTCGTAGTGTATGCCACCATAGAGGCGCGAAACAGCGGCTTCGGCGGCGGCGGCATCAAAGTTGGCAAAAGACCGCGAACCACCAAAGTTGGTGCCATTAGTATTGTCCGTAAAACTATAAGCAGGACCATATAGCGACTCCATAACAGCGGCAAAAGCACCCGATTGCGTGGAGTGTCCTGATGTAAATTCAGGGAAAGGTGGGGTGGCAATGCTTGGCAACCATGTCGGATTAATATAATCCTGAATATAGGTAACAGGGCGCAGCAAATTGTAGGTATATTTTGTTTTCCAACAATTGATAAATGCATCTGTCATTGCCATATCCAATTTCGCATACGCCAAAGTAGCAAATGTCAAATTATTGTTATTGGCTACTATTTGTTGGGTAAGCATCGAGACGCTGTGTCCTGGTGGTGTGACCGTTCCGCCACCATCTGCCCAATAAAGTGCGATATTATTTTGCTCTGTGGTTAAGGCATTACCCACATCATACACTTGTTTGGCATAGTTGTAGAAAGGCGAACCCACTACATCAGAGAAAGGCACGGGCAAGGCAGTTGGCACTTCGGTTGTGTTGTCGGCTGCCACAAAAGGACGGTTGTTGCCCCAATATGGCTGCAAAGGAATGGGCTGGAAAGCGACAGGTGTTGGCTCCCAGAGTCCAAGTCCTGTGGGTGGAGTATAGCTGGCAGGAAAATTGGTGGTATAACCCTTATGCCCACCATCTGTTTTGGAGTAATTAAATACATCTACCCCAATAGCTCCGCCCCACGTCACCGAATTACTATATTTGGTTGGTGTGGTTTGGCTTTGATAAACAGTATTTAAACTATCTCGTAAATTATAGAGAGCTGTGCGGTTAGCAGTAGACATATTGGCAAACAAACTATCTACCAAATATACCAAAGCATTATTGGCTACAGTTGGATAGTGGTAATCTGTGCCAACAGGGTCGGTGATGGCATTGGGTCCCAAACCTAACAACACTCCATCAGCAGTTTGATAAGTTGGAATACCTTGCACTATTGACTCATAACTGCCCAAACCGATATAGCCCAACGCACGCGAAGCAACAGGCGGTGTAAAACCAGGTGTTACCCTAATAAGTTTTAAGGCAAAATCATGGTATTTCACTAAAACATCGGCGTTATAGGTATCAGCGTTTTGGGCTTGACTATACAGACTAAAAAACGCACTACATATCAATACAATGAAAATAGGTATGCTTTTTGTCCATCTTAATAGAAAAAGTGGAAACATAAAAACTACATTTTTAAGGGAATTTAACCCACTTTGTATAGCCAAAATTGTGCCAAATCGAGCTAAGTAGCTTTAAATGGGCGTATCACGGCAAAATACCTATAGTTTTTTTGTTTATATTATAATATTTTTTGCTCTCAAACGCCCAAAATTTCTTATTTGGTCTATTTTGTTTGCGTTTTTTCGTAATTTTGTGCCAAATTTTGTAAAATACTTTTTCATGTCCATGCAAACTGCCGAACGTGTATCATCACACGAACACTCCGATAATGTAATTTTTCAGCGCCATCTGGTTGCCTACAACGAAGCAGCTCGCCATATTAGTGGCAAAGTATTGGAAGTAGGTTGTGGCGAAGGTTATGGTGTATCTATCTTAGCTCCCCATGCCTCCGATTATATGGCAATAGATAAATATGCCACCGATATTGACCGTTATGCGCAAGGTTTAGACCATGTGCGTTTTGCACAAATGAGCGTGCCTCCTTTGCCATTTGCCGACAATACGTTTGATTTTGTAGTGAGTTTTCAGGTCATTGAACACATCGAAAACGACCGAGCCTTGATAGCAGAAATGAGTAGAGTGCTAAAGCCGGGCGGTTCCCTGATTTTGACAACACCCAATATCAAAATGTCTTTGACCCGCAACCCTTGGCATATTCGCGAATATACTGTTGTAGGACTACACAATTTGTTGCGCCAATATTTTGGCAAGGTAGACATGATGGGCGTGTATGGTAATGCAAAAGTGGAAGACTATTACTATAGAAATAAAGAATCGGTGAGTAAATTCACCCGATTCGATGTTTTTAATCTTCAATATCGCTTGCCGCGCCAAGTCCTGCAAATTCCATATGACCTGCTCAACCGTATGAATCGACGTTTGTTGTTGTCCAAAAATACCCAATTAGTAGATGATATTAAGGTCGATGATTACCACATTGCTCCTGCCTCTGACACTTGTTTCGATTTGTTGCCCATTGCTATCAAATAAAACGCCAAAACGCCCCAAATTTGTTTGGGACGTTTTTTTAAAAATTTTATGTATAAGTTTCTTTGCCACTTGATTATGGTGGTTCAATTTATGCCTCCAAATGCCTTAGATTAATAAAACACTCTGTTCCTGCTCGTGGTGGAACAGAATTATAGCAAGTTGCAAAAGTGTGCAACTCAAAATAAGGTGCAAATAATGGCACATACTCCGATATTTTTCCACCAAAAGGCGGTCGGTCGGTATGGTCAAACACGCGGTCAAACAACACTCCCACCAAGCGTCCAGTGGGTCGGGTAAGTTCGTGCATTTTTTGGATATATCCCGCGCGTAAGTCGGGCGATAAGGCACAAAAAAAGGTTTGTTCAAGCACCAAATCGTAGGTATTTTGGTGGTCAAAAAAATCTTCACAATGCACCTCCAATCTGCCTTGCTCGATATATTCGGACAGTTCGTCCTGCAAACGTTGGCACACAGTTGGCGAAATATCCAAAATATGTACTTGTTCAAACCCCTGCTGCAATAGATATATTGCTTCATAACTATTGCCTGCTCCTGGCAACAATATGCGCCAAGTGCGGTTTGTTAGCTGGTCGATGTAGTCTTTTATGGGCGTACTCACATAGCCAATATCCCAGCCCGTTTCGTGGTTTTGGTAACGTGTATCCCAATAATTTTGGTCAAATGGTGTTGGATTCATACATTTTTTTTTAGGCAAATACAAAACAACCTCCTTTCGAACAAAAGCACGAAAGGAGGCGTAATAAAATAAAATATATACAAAAAACCGAAAAACTTAACATCTATTGGTCAACTTTTCGTTTGTTGTATAGCAATACTATTGGTCGCCTTTCAACAAAGGAGAAATGGCTGGTTTAACAGGTGTTGTTTGCTCTTGTGGAGCTGCTTTTACTGTACCTTTGATATAGATACGTGCAGTAGGTGTATAGGCATTAGAAGTAATAGTAACAGCTTTGTTGAATGCACCAATACGACCTTTAGTGTTGTAGGTTACTTTAATCACGTTTTCTTCGCCGGGAAGGATAGGAGTTTTGGGCCAATCTGGTGTTGTACAACCACAAGACGCTTTTACGTTGCTCAAAGTCAAAGGTTCTTTGCCTGTGTTTTTGAACTTAAACTCGTGGGTTACTTGCGGACCTTCTTCTAATTCGCCAAAATCGAAAGTCTCTTCTGTAAATTGAATAACAGGAGCGGTGGTTTCTTGTAACTGACCATCTTCGCCAATTACAAAGGAAGCTGGCTTAATGTCGCTTTTCGTTAGTTCTTTGGTTACTTCTTGTTCTTGTGCTACTAAACCAGCAGTTGTAGCAACAAGTAACGCAATAGATAAGAATAATTTACGCATGATATTTGTGGGTTGGAATTAAATAATTTACTTAGTATTCATATAGTTAATACAAAGGAAAGTTTGCTCTTAATTTGACCGCAAAGGTACGAAAAAGTTTAATAGGTAGTAGTTAAATTTTGTTAAAACATTTTTAATCTATTAGGAAAAATTAGCAGCATTGATAGCCAATTAATCATGTTTGCTATGCCTTTGAAACCCCAAAACGCTATATTGTCTGCAAAAAATCGTACTTTTGCACGACACATAGTTTTATGACATGAAAAAAATAGTATTTTTGCTTTGTTGTGGTTTTTATTGGAGCGTTTTAGCTCAAACTGTCAACGAAAGTACTACTAATTTGGTGTTGCAACGCCAAATTATGGGAGATATTTCACCCAAATCGATAGTTCATTCGGGCAATGGCTTATTTTTTGCCCAGAACATGATGTATCGCCACACCATAACGGTTTATAACAGACAATATGAGCTGGTCAAAACAATTAGTGACAAAGTAAATTTGGCAGATTATGGCATAGCGAACAGCAAAGGCACGCATCGTGGCTCACCGGTCGAGGCTGCTTTTTCGCCCGACGGACAATATGCTTGGGTATCGAACTACCAAATGTATGGCGAAGGTTTTAACCACGCAGGCGAAGATGATTGCCCCAAAAGTGACTGTTATGACCACAGTTTTCTATATAAAATCAACACCCAAAGTTTTGTTATCGAACAAGCCATAGAAGTGGGTGCTGTTCCGAAATATGTGGCAGCCTCACCCGACGGCAAATATGTTTTGGTGACCAATTGGTGTAGTGGTGACGTGAGTGTGGTTGATGTAGCAAAAGGCAAAGAGCAATTGCGTTTAGACTTGGGTTCGCACCCGCGCGGCATTATCATAGACAAAAAATCCGAAAAAGCCTATATTGCCGTTATGGGTGCAGGACGTATTGCCGTTCTTAACCTGCGCAACTTGCAATTGTCTTGGATAAACCATGTGGGTTCGGGTCCCCGACACCTTTGCCTCGACCCTATTTACAATCGTTATCTATATGTGACTCTGAACAACGAAAGTAATATCGCCAAAATAGATTTGACAACCAACAAAGTCATCAAAAAAGTGCGAAGTGGCAAACACCCGCGTAGCATGGTTATTTCGGACAATGGCGCTGTATTGTATACCGTTAACTATAGTGATGACAACATTAGCAAAATTACAACCGCTGATATGCACGTCCGCGAAAAAATTTCGACCAAACATCACCCCATCGGTATTACGTATGATGCTCAACAAAACGAAATTTGGGTGGCTTGTTATAGTGGTAATATCCTTGTGTTCAAAGACCGCGAAAACACTGATGCCTTAATCACCACTGCACCACCGCCTGTCAAAGAGGTGAAAACTCCACCGCTACCAAGTTCCCCAGTTGATACTAATCTACCCAAATCCACCGCTAACAACAATAGCACACCTTCTTCATCTGCTTGTGGTGCGACCATTGTTATTGGCAGTTTTGATAGTGATACCAAAGCCCAAAACGAGGTCAAACAATGGCGCGCCAAAGGCTACACACTCAAGGTTTTGCCCGCCCCCAAAGGGCGCTATAGAGTGGTCAAAGGTTGCTATAACACAGAGGCAGAAGCCCGAAACGACCTGCCCACTATTCGAAAAAATATCCACAAAGAAGCTTGGGTTTTGGCTGAATAAATTAACAACTCTAATTTTTCATCGATATGGAAAAATCCGCTCCCAAAAATTCTACCAATAACAGCAATGCCTACGCGCGCTATTCTGCTATGGCGTTCCAAATGTTGGCTGCCATGTTATTGTTTACCTACATCGGCTATCGATTAGACCAAATAACCAACACCTATCCACTTTTGCTCATCTTGGGTTTGTTGTTGGGTGTGGGTATAGCCATGTATATCATCATCAAAAGCATTCCAAAAAAATAATGAAAACAACTACTTTATATCTTCGCACCTTCATTTTATCGCTCTTAGTGGGCGTTTTACTCTTGGTGCTACAATATTTTAATATGTTGGGCGAATATCCGAGTTTTGCCTGGACTTGTTGGGCATTTTTTGCCCTTATCACGCCTTTTGTCTTGGGTTTGGCTGCCATGTCCAACAAAAGTAGCACATCTCAAAAATCAGTAGGCATTGTATTGGGTGCTATGGGTATCAAATTTGTGTTTTGCCTCATTATGATTCTTACTTATGCCCTTATTGTGCGTCCCACTTCTCCGCGCTTTATCTTGCCCTTTTTTGCATTCTATATTGTGTATGGAATTATCGAAACACAATTTTTAATGCAAATTGTGCAACAAGCAAAAAACAATCAACCCACTAAAAAAAACTACTAAGTCTTTTGCACCATGTCGAACAAAGAAATAGTGCGCGCCTTGCGCCTCATCACCAACTTAATGGAGTTGCACGATGAAAATCCGTTCAAAATAAAATCTTATAGCTTTGCACAACAAGCCATCGAACGTTGTCCTGCACAGTTGAGCCAGATGTCATTAGAAAATCTCTATAGCATCAAAGGCATTGGGCGGAGTATTGGCGATGTGGTCTGGGATTTGCTCACCATCAACGCATCATCCGTCTTAGACAATTTGCTCAACAAAACACCCGAAGGCATAGTGCAGTTGCTGATGATAAAAGGGCTGGGACCCAAAAAAATCAAATCACTTTGGCAAGATTTGGGAATCGAATCGGTGGGTGAATTGTTGTATGCCTGCAACGAAAATCGCTTGATTGAATTGAAAGGTTTTGGCGAAAAAACACAAAACAACATCAAGCAAAGCATCGAATATGTGATGGCTAATGCAGGAAAATTCAAGTATGCCACCCTCGAAGCCGAAGCCCAAACGTTGCTCCAACAAATCAGTCAATATGCAGGAATCGAGCAAGTACAACTCACGGGAGCCATGCGCCGCCGTTTGGAAGTGGTCGAAAACATCGCTTTTGTCGTCTGCTGTCCATCGATGGAAGTATTGCTGCAAATGGCAAACAAATGGGAATGGCAAGGCATTAGTGTGCATGACAACGAACTGCATGGCTACACCCCATTGGGAGCGCCTGTAGTATTATATTGCTGTTCGCCCGACGGTCTCGCTGCACAATTGTTCCGAACCACAGCCACCACCAAACATCTCGAACAGTTTCTTGCGCTTGGCAGCATTCCAGAACAAGCCACCGACGAAGCGGCTATTTATGCCACAGCACAACTGCCCTACATTTTACCCGAATGGCGCGAAGGTAGACAGGAAATCCGCCTTGCCCAGCAAAACCAACTACCTACCAACTGCATTCGCACCGACCAATTGCGCGGCATCATTCACGCCCACACCACCTATAGCGATGGTCAAAACACCTTGCTCGACATGGCTCAAGCATGTATAGCAGCGGGTTATGAATACTTGGGTGTGAGCGATCATTCTAAATCTGCTTTTTACGCAGGTGGTTTGTATGAAGAAAAAATTGCCCAGCAACAGCGCGAAATCGACCGCCTGAACGAAAAATTAGCACCTTTCAAAATTTATAAAGGCATAGAATCGGATATTTTGAGCGATGGTTCATTAGATTATGCGTCCGATGTGTTGGCAAGTTTCGATTTCATTATTGCTTCTGTTCATAGCAATTTGAAAATGACTGAAGAAAAAGCCATGTCGCGCTTATTGAAAGCCATCGAAAATCCTTATACCACCATTCTGGGACACCCAACAGGACGTTTGTTGCTATCACGAGCAGGCTACCCAATTGACCACCGAAAAATCATCGATGCTTGTGCCGACAACAAAGTGGTTATAGAACTCAATGCAAGTCCCTATCGCTTAGACATCGACTGGCGATGGATAGATTATTGCATGGAGCGTGGTGTGCCAATTGCTATCAACCCCGATGCACACAGCATAACAGGAATCGAAGACGTTAGGTTTGGGGTGTATGTCGCCCACAAAGCCATGTTACCTACCCAAATGACCTTTAATGCTTGGTCATGCTCCGAAATAGAAACTTGGTTGGCAGAAAAAAAGCAGTTTTTGGTGGTCTAAAACGCTAAATCGAAAAAAAGTCAAAAAAAAACGAAAAAAAATTGGCAAAAATTTTGTATTTCCAAAAAAAGCGCCTACCTTTGCACCGCTTTTGACAGCAACGCCTCCTTAGCTCAGTCGGTTAGAGCGACGGACTGTTAATCCGCAGGTCCTAGGTTCGAGTCCTAGAGGGGGCGCTTATTCATAACAATAAACAATTGCCTAATCCTTTAAACATTTTATCGTTTTTCGATAGTGCTTGAAGGATTGGGCTTTCTTATTTTTTATCTATTATATTGTATTTTGCGGTTGCCGTTGGCAATTGCAAAATACCTATTTACATCCTTAAATATTTTGTATCAATTATGGCAGCTTATAGACTAAAAACATTCAATTTGGTATTGTTGTTTGCCGCGCTAATTGGAGGTTATATTTTTTTTAAGATGAAAACGGATACACCACCAGCCGAATTAGTGCCAATAGAAGCGGTGCCGACTACACCACCCACGCCACCCACACCACCTGCTCCGCCCGATGCAGACCATGCAACACCTGCCGAAATTCCTGCTTTTGTGAGTGACCAAGCCATTGGCAATTTAATGAAACGACACCCACAAATCCCCATCAATCAGGTGAAATGGGAGGAACGACACTATGGTTTCGAAGCAATTTTTACTGAGAATAACAAACAAATAGAGGTAGAATACGATAAAAACGGTAATTGGTTAGAAACAGAATTTGAACATGTTGCCGAAACGGATATCCCCTACGATATTCGCCAAAAAATTGCGACCAAATTTCCCAAAGCCAGCGTTGAGGAATACGAAATAGAACACACCGCACAAGGAACGTTCTATGAAGTGGAACTGAACGAAGATGGCAAACATGTTGAGAAATATTTTGACTCAAAAGGCGATGAAACCACCAATACCAACGAGGATAGTTAGTAACAAAATAGCTACATCACCATTTGTCATTTACCACAAAGTAAAAAAATAGTTTTTAATACTTCCTAAACCCGTCACTTTTTTTGTACACACAAAATTTGCCGTAAAACTCCCAAAAATAAAAATAGCGTAGGATTATACTCTACGCTATTTTTTTGTGATAAAAATCAAGCCCTTACATGGTTTTGTAGTTCAAAACATCATTCAAGTAGTTCAAAATTTCTGTTTGATAAAATTTTTTGTTGTTTTTAAAGAACCTATTTTGTTGTTTTTGCGTATATTTGCCCCAACAAACCCAAATAACAATTTCATGTCTCCATTTTACCACTTTTGGGCATTATTTTTACTAAGCTCAATGCCGCTCATAGCGCAAACAACTTGGTTTCAGAACGGACAAAACGCCGATTTGATGATTTCGGGTGTTGGTTTTAATGATGCTGGTGAAGCATTGACCTTCAATCACCCCAACGGTTTGGCTACCGATGGCACACGCTTATTGGTGTGCGACCGTTTTAACAACCGCATTTTGGTGTGGAATACGCCGCCAACAGCTTGGAATGATGCACCCGATTTGGTATTGGGGCAAATCAATTTTACGGACAATAATCCCGGCATCAACAAAGACAAACTAAATTGGGTTGGCAATGCTTCGGTGGCTGCTAATGGCACACTCGCCGTAGCCGACACCGACAACGACCGTATTTTGATATGGAACACTTTTCCCACTTTTAACGGACAAGCTGCCAACACCTCCATTCA
This sequence comes from Chitinophagales bacterium, assembly GCA_016787295.1. Classification (GTDB taxonomy): domain Bacteria; phylum Bacteroidota; class Bacteroidia; order Chitinophagales; family UBA2359; genus JAEUUX01. The sequence continues at coordinate 27,873 of JAEUUX010000047.1, read as the reverse complement.
CCTGCCCACACTCACGCCTGCTGGTTCGGTGCAACAATGGGGCTGGCCTTGGGGCGTTTGGACAGATGGCACGCGCTTGGTTGCGGTGGCAACATCGGGCAAAACGCTATTGTTTTGGAATAACCTGCCAACTGCTGACAATACGCCGCCCGATTACACCATCTCGTTGGCTACGATGGGAACGCCGCGCAACATTTCTACCGACGGCAGTACCTATTTTTTTGTGGGAGACCACAATGCCACTGTTACGGGTATGCCCGGCACTTTTTTCTGGAACAGCTACCCCACAAACACCAATCAGCCCTACGATTTTTATCGCAACGAATGGATAAAAGGCACTAAATTGACTTCGGGAAAATTGGCAGCTTCGGGTTTGATGAATATTTATACATGGAATGCCATGCCCACCACTGCCACACAAAATCCCGATATTGTTGCTACACCTGCTTATTACAAAAACGGCGATGGGGTAGATTTAGTGGAAATCAACAACAGAATTTATGTAAACAACTATAACGGCAATGATGTATTGGTATATGACCAAACTCCCGCCAATGGTATCAATCCGCTGTTTGCTTTGGGCGTTGCCAACCATACGCACAACACTTTGGACAGTATTGGTTATGTGCAAAATCCTGCTATTGCTATACACAACAATCGTTTGATTTTGACTTCCGATTTTGACCGCCGTTTGTATATCTACAACAACCTGCCAACTCAATCGGGTGTTATGCCTGACACGGTGGTGAGTTTGCAGCCCTACAACTTTTCACCATGGGACAATGCTTGTTACAATGGCAAATTTGTGGCGGGAGGTGGCAATCGGGTCTTGGTATGGAATAATGCCAATGCTCTAACGCTACCTCCCAATCAAACTTTTAATGGCAACATCGGCACAGCAGTTTTGAGCGACATAAAAGGCGTGGCGTTGGACGCACAATTTTTCTACCTCGCCGACCGCAACGGCATGATTTATATTTGGGCAGGCATTCCAGCGAATGTCTCCGTCAATCCGCTATATACGATTAATGTAGCTTCGGGCGGAGGCACTTTGACTAATCGTTTATCGAGCGATGGTACGTATTTTTGCATTGCGCGCCAAAGTCCTGCAACGGTGTTTGTGCATCGGGTAGCAGACATAGCCGCAGGCAACCTCACACCTTGGAAAACCATTAATACACCCGGCTTATTAAACCTGCCTGCTGAGGCTACTACCTATAACGGTGCTTTGGCTATTGCAAACAACAGTTTTAATAGTGTGTTGTTGTGGCAAGACATCAACCAAGCGGGCAATACGGCGAGTGTGGTGGCATTGGGGCAGAGCAGTTGGCAGGAGCATCAGCCTGCTATTGGGCAAAACCGTTTGTTTATGCCAAGTGCTGTTTGTTTCCATGATAACCAACTGTGGGTAGGCGAATTTAAATTTTCGTCGCGCGTATTGCGTTTTACGACCGATGCTTGTGTGCCACCTGCGCCATTCATCATAGGTAGCACCATAGCTTGCAACAGCCATTTACACACCTATTCAACGCCTCTTGTGGCAGGACATACCTACGCTTGGACGGTTATGGGCGGCACTATTGTAAGCGGACAAAACACCAACCAAATTGTGGTGCAGTGGAGTGGTGGTGTGGCAGGTTTGGTTTCGGTGCAGGAAGGGGATTGATAGATGAATTTGTATGTCTTTAAAAAAAATCGAATAAAAAGTATGATAAAAAAATTATTTTTCCTTTTATTTCAAGCTATAAGCATTGTTGCATTAGCACAAAACGATACTTATATTTGGCAAGTACCTGTTTTTCAGGGGCAGATTGGCAAGTGTTATGCCATTGCGATAATTGATAGTGTTGATACAAACAATGTTTTAACAAAAGCTGAACAACAATTATTGACAGAAGTGATTAACCAAATTGAGCCTGAATCTATTAGTCATTTAGAAGCCCACAAGACATTCTTATTGCAACGTAGACAAGGGGTTAAAAAGCCAATAGATTTGAAAATCAGTCAAAAAGCGCTTAATAAAATCAAGTTAACGGCTCAAACAGAAAACCTTTTGGTGCGCCCCAAACGTTTATTATTCACCCTTCCCGCAGCGCTCAAAGAGTGTATGCAACAACCTATACAAACCTACAAAATCTGGTGTTTGAAAGAATTACCTGCCGAGTATCGCATAATGAAACGAATAATGGTGGATAGTCTCTCCCTACCAAAGGGACTTAGTATATCAGAACAACTATTGCCCGATGAAGAATGGGTTATTACGCCCTTATACGAAGAGGTAGAAAGTGTAGACACCAATTGTTGGGTAGATACACTAAGGGCAAATTCTTGCGCCAATGCTATTTATGCTTTCAAACCTATTGTTATCAAAACAAACGTTATTGCCAAAGAAAGAGTAGCTTATTTGTTGGACAAATATTTGAGTAGATGGGTAGAAACACCTTGTAAATATCCTAGTATTTTTAAAATTTCTGCCATTAAAACTGTCTTGAAAGAGCAAGGTTATTATAGGGGTTATATTGATGAACAAGCAGATCATAGTTTTACTAAGGCATTGTACCGTTTTAAATTAGACAAAGGTTTGCCTATAGAAGTAGGTGGTGATGAAAGGGCAACAATGAAAGCATTGGGTTTACTTAACGAAACGGAATAATGTTTTTTGATAATAGCGTTTCTGTTTTGTAAGAAAAAATGAACAAAAAAATAGCTGCTATTGCTACCCTAAAAAAGGATTGCAATAGCAGCTATTGTATGCTTATCGAGCGAGTATAATCCTCTTGCTGTTTTTTTATTGCAAGCGGGCATATTCGCGCGGGTCAAAGGCTTGACGCACGCCTTCGCCTATGAAGGTGATGGTGAGAAGGGTGAAAAACATCATTACCAAAGGAGTAACGATAAGCCACCAAAAGCTAATGTCTTCGCCCATGCCTTGATTGATGAGTTCTCCCCAACTCGGCGTGGGAGGTCGCAGACCAAAGCCCAAGAAGTCGAGGCTCAACAAAGCCGTGATATTGCTAATAATACTGAAAGGGGCAAAGGTGATGATGGGTGTCAGGGCATTGGGCAAGATGTGTTTGAACATAATGCTAAAATCGGACGCACCCATAGCAATGGCGGCGGCGGTATATTCTTTCGATTTTTCTCGCAGATATTCACCCCTTATAAAATACGTAATACTTATCCAACCTCCAAAGATGGTGAGCAATGCCACCAATTTGATGATAGAGGGTTTCATAAAAGAAGAGAGTATCATAATAAGGAACATGACAGGCACAAACGCGAATACTTCGATAAAACGCATACCAAAAATATCCAATTTTCCACCGAAATAACCAAGGCAGGCACCAATAATAGTTCCTAACAAATAGGAAAAAAAGGTGAGCAGTAATGCAAAAGTAATGGATATTTGGAAACCATAGACTACGCGTGCCAATACGTCGCGCCCTCTATTATCAGTTCCAAACCAATGTTTATTGTCTGGTTTTGTAGGTGGCTGACTTACTTCACCCAAAAGAACCTCGTTGGGACTATAAGGGTAGAAAGGCATCACCACCCAATTTCCTTTGTTTTCTTGGGCATATTGTTTTTTCAATTCGCGGTAGTTGGCTTCTCCTTGTGCTGTTTGCCCAAAAAAGCTCGCATCGTGATATTGAACAGGAATGGACTCCCAAAACAAATCACCTATGGCAGGAAAATAGGTACTTCCGTTGTAGTGTACTGCCAAGGCTTTGTTATTGACCAACAAAGGTGCTAAAAAGGAGAGCAAATATAGACTGACGATGATAATGAGCGAATAATAGGCTCTTTTGATTTTTTTGAAATTCCGAACCCTTCTTTGAAAGATGGATTCTGACTTATAGTCGTTGGTTTTAGTTGCCATAATGAGTTTTTTAAAAGGTTAGCTAAGTTTAATACGCGGGTCAACCGCCACATAAATCAAGTCAGAAATAAGGTTGCCTATCAATAAGATAGCTACTGTAATAGCTGTTTCGCCCATAAAAACGGGATAGTCGGCTTGTATGATAGCTTTGTAACCCAACATACCGAGTCCGTCTATGTTGAATACTTTTTCGAGGAAAAAATCACCTGCCATTACCACACCAATAGACGTACCAATACGTGCGACAACAGGAATGAGGGAGTTTCGGAGGGCATGTCTATAGATAGCTTGGTTGGGAGGCAAACCCTTAGCAAAGGCAGTACGTACATAATCTTGTCCTAAATTCTCCATCAAGGAGTTTTTCATCAATATCGTTAAAGTGGCAAAAGAACCTATCATATAACAGATAATTGGCAAAATGGTGTGCCAAATCAAGTCTTTCACTTTGCCAATAGGAGAAAGTGTTGTCCATATCGCCGATGGAGAATGGAAACTGCCCAATGGAAAGATGTCCCAAAAGCTACCTCCACCAAAAAGTACTAATAACAACGAACCCAAAGCAAAACCGGGAATGGCATAGCCGATAAACACCGAAGCACTCGTGAGTACATCATAAGCACTATTGTGGCGAATGGCTTTTGATACTCCCAACGGAATGCAGACAATGTAGGTGAGCAAAAAACCCAAAATACCAAAATAAGACGAAATTGGCAGGCGTTCTTTTATTAGTTCAATAACAGGACGGTCATAGACGCTTGATATGCCCAAATCGCCAGTTAAAATACCACTAAAAGCTCTTTTGCGAATGATATATTGTCCATTATCCGTTTTTTCGACCTCAAAATCATTGGAAGGATACCATTGTCCTACTTGTGCCATATCGGGCAATTCGTCATAATTTTCTGCAAATTTAAAGTCACTACCAACGCCACTTTTTTGTACTTGTATCGTGCCGTTTTCTTCTACCAAACGAACCCATTGTTGTAGACGGTATACTTTAGCACCAGCTTCGACATATTTTAAATTGTTTCTAAAACCTTGGTTAATGCCAACTGTTTTTTCGATGGTTGTTCGTGGATATAAACCAAGCCAAATAAGATAGCGCAAAGGCAGGGGTTTATCCAAGCCATATTGTTTTCGCAAGTCTTCCAACTGTTCGGCAGTTAGTGTTTCGCTACCACTTCCGCGTGCGTTACTACTTCCTGCTCCGCCCTCGCCACCACCCATCATTCGTCCTGCTTTGAGCTGCATAACTGCTCGCTCAAAAGGACCACCGGGGGCGTTGTTGATAACCAAAAACACAATGAAAGTAGCAGCAAAAAAGGTAGGTAGCATAAGCAATAACCTTCTTAGTATGTATTTTATCATAGTTTCGTAATGGGTTGTAACAAATTCCGAAAAAGCGATTTTGCCCTTTCGGAATTTGTAGGTGTGAAATTATTTGTTATGTTTTTGAGGCAATATTATTTGTGCAAACCAAAGAAATCGTTATCCACAGGAATAGTAGGAATGTTAGCCGATTTGTTTTGCTTTGCGTCTTCCACTTGTTTCTCTTTAGCTTCGTCATACCACCAAGTAGCTAAGGCTGCGTTCCAGTCGGCAGAGTAGCCTAATGCGGCTTTGGGAATGCCAAATTTGTTCCAAACTGCACCTCTGAACGTATAAGGAGCTACCCAGCCAAAGGCATATTGGTGTTGTTTAACGGCAATAGCATCTATTTGTTGCAACAATTTAATGCGTTCTGCGGGGTCATACGATTTTTCGTATTGTGCGGCAAGGGCATCGATTTCTTTGTTTTTCAAACCTGTGATGTTGCCACTTTCTTTTTTATCGGCGCTTTCAGACCCCATCATTTCTTTCGGGTCAGGGAAAGTGGTGCCTGTCCAACTTTGTTGATGGATTTTGAATTGGCGTTTCATTACTTTTTCAAAACCAGCTTGAGCTGTTGTTGGTACCAAATTGAGTTTGATGCCTACTTCGGCTAAATCTTGCTGGAAGGGAGTTATTATGCGCTCCAAACTTGGGTCAGAAGCAATATCTAATTCAAATATTTTGCCATTTTTGGTAAGCCATTGTCCTTGTTTTTTCCAGCCTGCTTCGGACAAAAGTTGTAAAGCTTTTTGTGGGTTATAGGCTACAAAACTATTGCTTTTGTTTTCGTTCACGCTACCGGGGAAATAAGATTTAAAGCGGTCATATTCCATATAAAACAATTCTTTGCGAAGTTGTTCAATGTCCCACAACATAGTAAAAGCCTCACGAACGCGAATATCTTTAAATGGTTCTTCAAGGGTGTTGAACGCTAAACCCGAAATGCCTTTGGGATTATAGTTAAATATTTTTACTTTTTGTATTAAACCACGTTTTACATTATCATTATTTTTAGCATCAAATTCTTCTACCCACCATTTAGCTCGGTTGATGCTGTAGAAATCAAATTCGCCTTTTTTGAATTTTTCCAACATCAATTTGTCATCTAACACAAAAATAAAGCGAATTTCATCAAAATTATAAGTACCCACATTGGCTTTGTCATTCATTGCCCAATAGTCGGGTCGGCGCTTGAGTACCAACAATTCGTTTTGTTTGGTTTTGGCATCATCAAGTTGATAAGGACCTGTACCGGGCATCATTTGGAACTGATAGGTAGTCAAAAAGTCTTTGCCTCCATTGAGTTTTTTCAAATAGTGAGCAGGGAAAATTTGCCAACCAGAGCCAAAATCCATAAAACTACGCCAGCTCTCTTTTTTAGATTTCACTTTAAATACAAGGTCGCTTACTTTTTCGGGTATTTCATACCCTTCGCCAAAACGTGTGTTGTTGGCAGGGTCTTCGATGCCTTTATCTATATGTAATTTAAATGATTCTATTATGTCGTCGGTACTCAAGGGTTTGCCGTCACTCCAACGCGCGCGCGGGTCTAAACGAAAATAATAGGTCATTTTATCGTCCGAAATTTTCCAATGCGTTGCCAAAACAGGAATATATTTTTGTGTTTCGCCATCTAAAGACAACAAGGTTTCATATACAAAAGAAGTAATGATAGAAACCACCTGAAAGCGCGAATCTTTGCCAATAGGGCGCAAAGTAATAGGATATTCGTTGAGTGCCATCGTAATACTTCCGCCTTTTTTGGCAGCAGGGTCGGCATACACTTTAAAGTCGCTATTGGTTTCCCAGCCATGGCTACCTGCCCATGCCTCGAAGCCGTTGCCCCCCAACGAATCGGGTAAAGATGAAAAATCGCCTCCGTTACTTGTTGTTGTACTGCCATTATTGTTAACAATGACTTTGGGTTCTTCCATGCCACCGCCACAACCTGTGAGCCAGCTGCTACCAACACATAGCAGAAGCGCTACTAAATAAGTTAAGTTTTTTTTGTTCATCTGAAATTTTATGTTTTTTAGTTATTTATTTACACTTTGAGAAAACCCCTGATGGTTGTATAGCCTCAAAATTGGCTACAAAGATAGCGTTTGTTGCTGTATGCTCCAATTAGTGTTTTCGACAAAAATCTCATGCACATTCACTATTTTTTGTGTGCCAACAAATTAGCCACAAAAGTAGTAATTATTTATCAAATAGAGTCAAAGCCGTTCGATTCTCTTGTTTTTTTTTTAGAACAATGTCAATTTAGGACAAACAAAAGTGTTTTTTTTGTCTATGTCAGCAATATTGCGTACCTTTGCCTCCTAAATTGTATCTATATAGCATGATTATAGGCAAAGGTATCAAAAAATCTTATCAAGATTTAGTTGTTCTCAAATCGGTGGACATTCAGATTGAGAAAAGTGAAATCGTTTCTATCGTGGGAGCTTCGGGAGCTGGCAAATCAACCTTGCTCCACATTTTAGGCTTGTTAGACCAAGCTGATGCGGGCGAAATTGAAATTAATGGCAGAAGCATACAAGGGCTTTCTGCCAAACAATTAGCCTTGTTCCGAAACCGACACATCGGTTTTGTGTTCCAATTCCATCACCTTTTGCCCGAATTTACAGCTTTAGAAAATGTGTGTATGCCCGCTTATTTGGGTAACAGAAACGAAAAAACAAGCCAAAAAAACGCGCAACAATTGCTCGAACGCTTAGGACTTGGCAACCGCCTGCACCACAAACCCAACCAACTGTCGGGTGGCGAGCAGCAGCGTGTGGCAGTAGCAAGAGCGCTTATCAATCAACCCGATGTGGTGTTTGCCGACGAACCTTCGGGTAATTTAGACTCAGATAAAGCCCGTGAATTGCACCAACTTTTTTTTGACTTGCGAAAAGATTTGCAACAAACCTTTGTCATTGTCACACACAACGAAGAACTTGCTAATATGAGCGATAGAAAAATCGTGATGCGCGATGGGCAAGTCGTTTAAAGCATTCATGCAAACAGCTATCTCATTAATCTAATCCAAACCACCAATAAATTAGCGTATGAAAAAATCGTTTAAACATTGGACACGACAGGAGCTAAAAAACAATTTTAACATACCACAAACCGATTCCTTAGCGGCACTCACTCATTGGACAGACGTGCAACAAACCGAACTAACAACCAACGAAACAGCTTTTCTAACACAATTGCTCCACAAATCGCACCGCAACCTCAACAATTGGAACGCGACCGAATTGCACGAAAAATTTATTATCAAAATTCTCGAACTTATCGATTTCGAGTTTGAAGAACACAATTGTCACACCTTTGCCGAACGATATCTGTCAGCACAAATACAACACATTAGCTTGCATGGTTATATCGATTGGTTGGTGGCGCGTGGATTTCAATATCCCGAAAAACTTTATTTTTTTATTCACGAATATAAACCCGAAGGAGCAAAAGAAATTGATGCACGCGGACAATTGTTAGCCGCTATGCTTGTTGCTGCTCAATTTAATCAAACACCTACTCAACCTATCTATGGCACGTTGGTACAAGGGCGTATGTGGTTTTTTGTGGTTTATGAGGAAGGTCTATTTGCCGAAACTCCTGCTTATGATGCCTTAAAAATGAATGATTTGCTCGCCATTGCCCAAATACTAAAAAAGCAAAAACAAATCATCGAAAATCGGCTTAAAAATGGCGATTAAAATCACACTTTATTGTTTTTTTAAAAAAATATCGCTTATATTACTCTCCAAATAGTATGGAAATACAATTAAACATCACCCCACTAAATGACTGGGGTTTTCAGTTTCCCACCGACCGACCACTTATCATTTCGGGACCTTGTAGTGCCGAAACAGAAGAACAAGTGATGGATACTTGCGTAGATTTGGCAAAGCATGGCAGTGTCAATATGCTACGTGCAGGTATCTGGAAACCGCGCACACGTCCCAATTGTTTCGAGGGCATTGGTAGCATTGGTTTGAAATGGATAAAAGAAGCAGGAAAAGCCACTAATCTGCCTGTAACCGTCGAGGTTGCCAACGTAAAACACGTCTACGAAGCCTTGCGAATGGGTATAGATGTATTGTGGATTGGCGCTCGCACCACCGTAAATCCTTTTTCGGTACAAGAAATTGCCGATGCCCTGCAAGGTGTCGATATTCCTGTGATGGTCAAAAACCCTGTTAATCCCGATTTAGCCTTGTGGATGGGCGCTTTTGAACGCCTCAACAAAGCAGGTATTACCAAATTGGCAGCCATACATCGCGGTTTTTCGAGTCACGAAAAAAGCAAATACCGCAACCGCCCACAGTGGGAAATCCCCATCGAGTTTATGCGCCAAATGCCCAATGTGCCTGTCATTTGCGACCCCAGCCACATTTGCGGACGGCGCGACCTATTGCAAACCGTAGCTCAAAAAGCAATGGACTTGTCCTTTGACGGTTTGATGATAGAATCACATAACAACCCATCAAAAGCTCTTAGCGATGCCGAACAACAAGTTACACCCACCGCTTTTGGCGTGTTGATAGACAGTTTGGTGTTGCGCAACGAAACCTCCACAGACCCTGTTTTTTTGCACAACCTCGAAGATTTGCGCGAAATGATAGATAATGCCGACCGCGAATTAGTAGCGCTATTGGCAAAACGCATGAAAATCTCCGAAAGAATTGGCGAATATAAACGCAACAATAATATCAAAATCCTGCAAGCCGACCGCTGGGACGAAATTATCCGTCAACGCAGCGAAATTGGTATCCAACAAGGATTGTCTGCCGAATTTATGTTCGAATGGCTCAATGCTATCCACAAAGAGTCTATTAGACATCAAGGCAATGTTATGAACCACGATTAAACAAACCTATTATTTGTTATGCCAAACAAGTCAATATGACAGCACAACTATTGCTTAAAAACTGACAAAAAGACTGTTTTTAATTCAATAGTCAGCCTATTCGTTGGACAGAATGTCGTTTTGAAGGTTTGGCATAGCATTTGATTATAGGATTATATCGGAGTAACATAGTATTACTAAAAAAACAAAAAAAATCGCAAAAACAGTTTAACAATAAAACTATACTGAACATTGCTCCTGCGGGTGTTGTGTTCCCAATAGTTTGATAAATGTAGCTAATCCCCTACCGCATTCTGTAGCCTGCTTTGTTGCCCAAACGAGCTACAAAATTCCGTAAAGGTTTTTGTTATTATTTTTCAAAATTATTTTTAAACTTTTTAAATACCATATTATCATGGCAGCCGAAATCCTAAAAAAAGTATTCTACGTAGGTGTTGGTGCAATTGCATTGGCAGTAGACAAAACCCAAAAATTGGTGGAAGACCTTGTACAACAAGGCAAAATTTCTGAAGAAGAAGGCAAAAAAATCGTTGACGATTTTGTTCAATCTACCGAAGTAAAAAGAGGTGAGTTTGAAACCCGTCTTCGCAAAATTACTGATAGTTTGGCAGAACGTTTTGATTTCTTATCAAAAGAAGAAGTAGATGTCTTGCAAAAACGTATCAACGAATTGGAAGATCAATTAGAAGGCAATAGTGTAGTGAATGCTGTTGCAGATGCTATCACCGATGTGAAAGAAACCGTAGTTGAGGCTGTGGAAACAACCAAAACAAAAGCAAAAAAAGTTAAAGCCGCTTTGGTAGAGGAAGAAGAAGTAGTCGGCTAATTAAAAAAGGCTGAGGCTCAACGAACTGCTTCTCTTCCTCACACCATTGCACAAACTCCTACAACTATTTTCATTTGGGTTGCGACTCACCCTGCAAAATAGCTTATCAACCCGCCAAAAGTTTGCTTAACTTGCGAGTTATGCAAACTTTTTTCTCTTTTATGCCGTATAAAAAAGAAAATTGAAAAAAAATAAAAAAAAGTTGCACAAAAATTTGCAGTATAAAAAAAAAGCCGTACCTTTGCACCGCTTTTGACAACAACCCATACCCATAAGCCTTACTTAATGCACAAGGCCTGTTCGTCTAGGGGTTAGGACGCATCCCTTTCACGGATGAAACACGGGTTCGATTCCCGTACAGGCTACCTCTTCTTTTCACAAGAAAGTCACAAAAAAATCATTTTTTTGTGACTTTCTTTTTTTTTTGCGTCACAATTGCAAATTTTATTTTTATTACCTAAAAATTTACTTACTATTTATGGGGATGATCCAAGAGTTTAAAGAGTTTGCCATGAAAGGCAATCTTATCGACATGGCTGTCGGTGTTGTAATGGGTGCTGCATTTGGCAAAATTGTATCTGCTTTTGTTGACGGTATGGTAATGCCTGCTGTTGGTATGTTAAGTGGCGGTCAAGATTTTTCTGACATGAAAATTGTCTTGAAAGATGCAGTATTGGGTCCTGACGGCAAAGAAACCGCTGCTGCGGTAGCTATTAAATATGGCACCTTTTTGACCAACGTTCTTGATTTCTTAATCGTGGCTTTTGTGATGTTTATGGTCATCAAAACTATCAACAAAATGAAAAAAGCCGAAGCTGCTGCACCACCACCACCACCTGCTCAAGAAGTTTTGTTGACCGAAATTCGCGATTTATTGAAAAAATAAAGCTTCTTGTTGTTAACAAACACTATATAAAAAAGCAAGCGCGGTTTCTACCCCTACTGGATAGAAGCCGCGCTGTTTTTTGGGTGGTCAATATCAAAACAATTTGTTGCGTCGGAAAAACAGGAATAAACAAGCTGTTAGAATAGCCGAAAAAACAATAATTATTATAAAAGCATTTCCATGACTTGCATTGACTTCGAACGTTGTAAAAGGCACACGCAAAGGGACGTTCATACCAAAAAAACTTGATACCAAAGTTGGTACCATCAAAATAATGGTAATAGATGTGAGCCGTTTCATAACCGTATTGAGGTTGTTCGAAATAATAGAAGCAAAAGTATCGAGTGTGGCGTTTAAGATGTCGGTATAGATGCGTGCCATCTCTTGTGCTTGGCTTATATCGATAATAATATCCTCAAAAAAGTCGTTGCAATCTTCGCGCTTCCTAATATTGAGAAAATCGGTACGCTGCATTCGCAAAAACATCAATTCATTGTCACGCAAATTGGTTACGAAATACACCAGACTTTTTTGAATATCCATCATTTTAAAAAGTTCTTCGTTTCTGCTTGAATTGCGTAGTTCTTTTTCATACAACATGCGTTGTACATTGATGTTTTTGAGGTATTGCAAGAAAAAATACACGGTTTTTTCTAGCATAAACAACACAAAACGGCTATGGTCTGTGGTGTCTAAAGATTTCATGGCAGGCGAAAGCAAGGAGTCTATGATAGGATTTTCGGCAGCCGTAATGGTCAAAATATAGTCGTCGTTTTCGACAATTCCAAGCGGAATGGTTTGATATTGAGCTTCGTTGGTATTGATTTGGTTTTTAATTGGCACGTTCAAGACAATAAACTGCACACCATCGTCTTGTTCATAGCGGCTTCGTTCATCAACGTCGAGTGCATCTACAAAAAACTCTATGGGAATATCCAACTCTTCGCTTACTTTGCGCACTTCTTCGTTGTCGAAAGGGGGATATATATTAATCCAACAACCTTTTTCAGCACGTTGTAGCTCAAGATATGGCTGATTACTGCTTTTTTTATAGTATCGTATCATAAGTTAATTCAAAATTGATGGTAAAAAATAATATCAGCCAATAAGGGTTTTATTACAACAAAATGTGTCCTTCGAATACCTCGACAGCAGGACCATGTAGCCAGACATCATAGAATTGCCATTGCTGTGGTGTTGGTATGCTTCTTACACGAAACGATACACCCAACATACCGCCTTTGGTGTGCAAGTCAATAGCATATTGATGTTCGTCTGATAGTTGTTGGCGTTTATATGCCCAAGCAATGGCGCTGGCTACGGTGCCTGTTCCACACGACCATGTTTCGTCTTCCACACCACGCTCGTATGTAGCTAAGGTCAATACATCTGCTAACTGATGATGCGGGGCAATGAAGTTAACATTGATGCCTTTTTCGCAAAAATCGGGACTATAGCGTATTTTTTTGCCTTGTTCCACAATGTTAACAGCCTTAATGTCGTTAATTATGGATACATAATGCGGCGAACCTGTATCTAATACAAAATCATTGCCAAATTGCTCAATGTGGTCAACATTTTTCATTTGTAGCGAAATTCGTTGTTGATCAATCAAGGCATGATGCACTCCATCGGCAGCCATGAAAGTGGTTTGGTTCTTGATAATGCCCAATCGTTGGGCAAAAGCTACGGCACAACGTCCGCCATTGCCACACATACTACCTTCATATCCGTCGGCATTATAATAGACCATTTCGAAATCATAATCCGCATGTTGTTGGACAAAAATAAGTCCATCGGCACCTACTCCAAAACGTCTATGACACCATGCCGCATATTGGGAAGGTGCATAGCGCAACAAACTTGACGAACGATTATCGACAAGTATAAAGTCGTTACCCGTTCCATGGTATTTTAAAAATGGTATGGTCATTTTTTCGGTATGGTATTTGTACAATGTTTATGACAGTAATAATGTTAGTTGAATACCAACAGAACCCACAAAAACCTTAAAACCTATTATAGTCAAGACAGAACTACTGTTGGTGTACTGTCTTTGGGCATATTGTGTTGCCCACTTTTCTATAAATCGCAGTTAATGAAAAACCTACTCCTTGTGATTGCAGTGGCTGTTATTAGCGCTGCAACAACTACCTATATATTAACACACCCTATTCACTTTGATTTGTTTGGGCATAAGCTCGATATTACCGATGCTTCTTTTGCTGCAAACATATACCCAACAGGCATGGACAACGGAGGTGACATTAATTTTCCTGCTATTATGAATGACGATGAACCTCATTTAGCGGGAGTCAAAAATCCTATGAACGACCTCTTTACATTAGCTGCCAAAAAAGCTGTCCCCGCAGTGGTGCATATTAAGGTAGAAACCGAATCGGCTTTTAATGCAAATAACAACATCGGCAACGATATTTTTGGGCGAAACTACGGGACTGACGATATTGAACGCAAACCAAGTTCGTCGGGTTCGGGAGTTTTGGTGAGTGCCGATGGTTATGTGATGACCAATAACCACGTTGTGGCAGGAGGCACGAGCATAAAAGTTACCCTATTTGACAAGAGTGTTTATGACGCTTTGTTGGTCGGAGCTGATGCTAGCACAGATTTGGCAGTTCTAAAAATCAAACCTGCTGCTATTCCGCGCTCCTTTAAATACTTTAATTTTGGCAATTCTGATTCGCTCAATGTTGGCGAGTGGGTGTTGGCAGTAGGCAATCCTTTCAATTTGAGTTCTACGGTAACTGCTGGTATTGTAAGTGCCAAAGCCCGCAATATCAACTTGTTAGACCAACAAAATGCCATCGAAGCTTTTATACAAACCGATGCAGAAGTTAATGTGGGCAATAGTGGTGGGGCTTTGGTCAATTTGGAGGGTTCGTTGGTGGGTATTACGACAGCCATTGCCAGCAATTCGGGTATAAGCGAAGGTTATTCGTTTGCTATTCCCGGCAATATGATTAGAAAAGTATATAATGACATAAAACAATATGGTGCTGTACAACGTGCCTATTTGGGTGCCAATACGCGCAATATTACACCCGAAATTGCCGAAAAAAATAATTTACCTTCAATGAATGGTGTCTATGTAGACTATGTGCCTCCCGGTAGTACTGCCGACGATGCCAAAATCAAAAAAGGTGATATTATCATCGAAATTAATGGCTCCAAAGTCAATTCGGTGCCAGAGTTACAAGAAAAAATAGCAGGATTCAATCCTGGACAAAAAATTAGTATCACTATTTTGCGCAAAAAAGAAACACTATTTCTTAATGCTATCCTAAAAAACATTAAGAAAGAAACCGGCACCATTAATTCACCTATAGATGAACTTAGGTTAATTTTGGGAGCCGACTTTGAGACAATGACTCCCAAAGAATTGTCCGATATGGGTCTCAAATCGGGCATTCGTATAGCACGAGTATTGGAGGACGGTCTGCTGCGCCGAACTACCGAAATCAAACAAGGTTTGGTGGTATTGCGCATCAATAATTTGCCGATAAAAAGCATTAACGAGTTAGCAATGTTGATTCGAGCAAGCAAAAAAGGAGACATGATTACATTTGAAGGTATTTATCCTGGCTCTGGACAACGTCCCAAAATGTTCCCTTTTACGATGGAATGATATTGAACGAGTAAGTGTCATGGAACAATAAGCATATAGTTATTTATTGTTCCATGCTTCTTTTTTTTGCTGGATAATATATCGTAGTTTATCAATATTTACAGTTATTACCAACAACAACATGCCAATCAATTGCATATAGCCCAACAAATTGGCGCTATATAGGTTTTGTTGATAGGTAATGTGGCAAACCATTAGTAGGACAACAGCGCCTATTAATAGGAAATACAATTTGGCATTAAAATATTGCATTAATTGTGGTTTCCAATATAGTAGCGCCAACATAGTGACCAAACGAGCTATCAAAGCAGCAAAAATAGCCGCCCACAAACCATACAACGGAATTAAATAGGCATTAAGCGCCAAACTACAGCACAACATAATCAGGGTGCGGTAGAAATTGATGCGAGAGTTTTTTTCGTAGTGAAAATGTAATAAAAACAAATTACTCAAAGCCGAAAAAATATACGCTAAACCATATAAAAAACTATAAGGTTTAATAGTCAAGTAGGTTGTATTGCTAATAAAGTACTCTAATTGGGTGATTAGAAAAACGACTCCTGCAACAATCAACACCACAACCGATAAATAGAAATTATACAAATCGGGTATGTATTTATTTTGTGCTGCTTTTAAATAATCAAACAAAAAAGGTTGTATTGCCATTGTCACTGCCCAATATCCCATCTCTATGATAGCAATGAGTGTGCTTAGGAGGCTATAGTTGCCCAATAAATGGGTGTCGAACCATTGTTCTATAAAAAAACGGTCACTATAAGCGCTTGTCCATTCCAAAATATTGTTGAGTAACAAAAAAATGGCATAAGACAAAGGAGCATATAAATAGTTTTTTTTTAATCGAAAACTCAACACATATCGCATACGATACAACACATATAGAATAACTATGGCATTGCCCAAACTGCGCCCTATCAAAGCTCCACTCACTCCAGCTCCCATACCTGCAATGGCTATCCACTGAAAACCCAATCCTAATACCACCGTAGCAATAGACAAAACGGCGAAAGCCCGAATGTTTTTTTCGTTGCGCAGTACTGCCATGTAAGGCACCATAATATTGCCAAATACACCTATCAAAAAAGCAGCTATACCGTCAGGATAAAACCTAAAAGCAGTGTCTTTGAATAAAATCCCGAACAAATTATTGCCTATTAATAGCAACAATAACAACGAAAATGCACTTGTTAAGAGGATACAACCTACAATTTGCCCCAGAAAACGCTCAATTTCAAGCGGTTTTCCCACATAGTCGTAATAGAACGTAAAAACAGTATTGCCCAAACTCAAAGTAGCCATCACACCCAAAATACTGCCCAAATTGTTGAGCAAAGAAAAAACGGCATAGTCGGAACTGCTAAAATAATGGGTATATAGCGGCTGCAACAATAAACCAATAAACCCCTGCAAGAACGATAAAAAAGTGTAGAGCAATGCCGATGAATAGAGTTTTTGCACGATACACCTACTTTTTTAGGAGTGTTTATAAATGGCTTTGAGTGCCAATCCCAATTTGGGATATTTGAAACGGAAACCCGCATCTTGTATTTTCTCTGACGAAACAAAAGCGCTATCCAAAACAATGGCTGCCATTTCGCCCATAGCCGCCCGCAACGCAAAAGCAGGTACAGGCACAAAAATCGACGGACGATTTTGGGCAACAGCGATATTTCGCACAAATTCTTTGTTAGTCACAGGTTCGGGTGCAACAGCATTATATATGCCTGTTAAATTATTTTCCATAACATAAACAAACATATTGGCAATATCGTCTAAGTGTATCCATGAGTAATACTGACCACCATTGCCAAAATAAGTACCAACTCTGAATTTGAGCGGCAAGGCAGTAAGCGGCAAAGCTCCGCCTTCGGCAGATAACACAATGCCAATGCGCAAAATAGCAGTACGAATATTCATGTTGGCTATTTGCTGTGCGGCATCTTCCCACCATTGGGTAGTACGGCTCAAAAATTCGTTAGTTGGGCTACTTTCTTCGGTCAATACTTCGCCATAATGATTACCATAGTAACCAATAGCAGAGGCAGATACAAAACATTGGACTTGGTGTTGCACATCGCGCAACGAGTCGTGGAGTAGACGTAGGCTATTGGTGCGGCTGTTAATGATTTCGCGTTTTCGTTGTTCTGTCCAGCGAGATTCTGCCACACTTTCTCCCGCCAAATGGATAATAGCATCGGCTTCTGACAGAGGTGTTGTATCTATCGTACCTTCTTCTACATCCCACAAAAAAGTGCGATAGGGAGAGTTTGGGCGTTGTTTTCGGCTGTAATGCCACACCTCATATCCCTTGTCGGTAAGCAGTTGACTCAGTTTTTTACCGATTAAACCCGTCCCTCCTGTAATTAATACAGTTTTTATACGGTCTATAGCAACAATATTAGACATTTTGTAGTACTTTTGCGCTTTATTTTACGCAAAGGTACGTCTTTTTACACCAATAAAAAAACTGTTTTTCAATTATGTACGACCGTTTTCTACTATTCTTAAGTATTGCGGCAACGATGTTGTATTTTTCGTCTTGTACAGAAGACTGTGGCACATCTACCAAAGGGAACGACCCTACTGTTGTGGTACACGACTTGGGCAATCCCGATAAAATCAACCCCGTTATCTCCTCTTCGGCTAATTCGCGCTATGTAGAAGCCAATATTTTTCAATCTCTATTGCTCACCGATTTCAAAACCCTACAACCAGTGGGACTTTTGGCGGTTGACCGTCCGCAGATTCAAGAAATCAATGATGGTAAATATAAAGGCGGTATGAGTTTGACATACGAAATACGCCCAGAAGCAACATGGGATAATGGCGCACCTATCACAGCGGCTGATGTTATTTTTACGGTTAAAGCTGTGCTAAATCCCAAAGTAACCTCCGAATCATCACGCCCGTCCTATGATTTCATCGATGAAATTGTCCCAGACCCAAGCAATCCTAAGAAATTCACCATCTACTCCGATGAGCGATACTTCTTGGCAGAAGCAATGGGACTGAACTATGTTTTGCCCGAATACATCTATGATCCCAACAAATTATTAACCAAAGTAAACATTGCCTCACTCAAAGATTCTACCAACAACAACCCTATCCTAAAAACATTTGCTGATGTGTTCAACACCAAACACGACCGCGAAAAAGGCACTATTGTGGGGTCGGGACCTTATGAGTTTGTAGAATGGATTACTGACCAACGCATAGAATTGCGCCGCAAAAAAAATTGGTGGGGCGATAAAATAAAAGATGCTCCGCAATTGACCGCCAATCCAACGGTTATTACCTACAAAATCATGACCGACTGGAATGCTGTCATTAGTGCCATGAAAGGCGAGGCTATCGATGTGGCATACGGTATCAATATTCCAGATTTTGACCAACTAAAACACAACGACTGTTTCAATAAATTGTTCAATTTGCATACGCCCATCGCTATGCAATATGACTACATCGGCATTAATACTAGAAACTCCAAACTAAGTGATAAACGCACACGTCGTGCTTTGGCACATTTGGTCAATAAACCCGAAATCATTAACTCTTTGTTATATGGTTTTGGCGAATCGGTTAATGGACCTATCCACCCCACCAAATCCTATTATAACACCAACTTGAAAGATATAGAGTTTAGCATAGATAAAGCCAAAGAACTATTGACCGAAGCGGGTTGGAAAGATAGTAATGGTGATGGCATTTTGGATAAAGATATTGATGGGGTCAATACTCCGTTCAAAATCACGATGAAATATAACAATGGCAACGAACGTCGCAAAAATTATGCACTTTTATTGCAAGCTAATGCCAAAAAAGCAGGTATCGAAATTGAGGTATTGGCGCGCGAATGGTCGGTGTATTTGAAAGAAGTAAAAAGACATGATTTTGATTTGTGTGCTTTGGGTTGGGTACAAGACCCTACTCCCGACGACTTGAAACAAATATGGCATACAAGTTCTATGGTAGGAGATGGTTCAAACTACTGTGGTTTTGGAAATGCCGAAACAGATAAAATCATCGAAGAAATTAGAACAACTCTCGACAACAACAAACGTAAAGAATTGTACTACAAAATCCAAGAGATAATATACGATGAACAACCTTATATTTTCTTGGTGTCGTTGAAAGAACGTATTGCCATTCACAAACGCTTTAGTAATGCTAATTCGTCGGTAGCACGTCCAGGTTTTAATGTACAAGGTTTTAGTGTTGGTCAGGCTGCTAATGCAGCACAATAATTATCGAACAAAAATAAAAAAGGCAAGCTACAGTGTAGTTTGCCTTTTTTTTATTTTTAGTCTATTTTTAGCGTACTATTGTTCTATTTTATTTATTTTGTCGGAAAAGAGCTGTTTTTGTCGTAAAAAAAATAACGATATATCTGTTCGAATGGCGAAGCGCGTTAGGGATGCGGAGGGTGGCGTTAGCCAGTGCGGAGCTTGCGAAGCACCGAAGCAAAGCGAAGCCCGTAGCAGCCCGACCCGCAGGGAAACGCCCAAAAAATCAATGTATTATATGTTTTAGCGGCTTTTTTGTTTACCTTTTTCGTAAAAATACTGCATAACAACAAAAACAAGCATGATATATCCAACAATCAAAGCTGTTTTAAAATTGTTCCATTTGTTTGCCAGCAATTCCATAGTTATCCAAGTGGCAATTAGCACCGATATAGCAGACAAAACAACAAAGGTTTGGGCAACTTGACGGTCATTTAAACCACAATAGGCTAAATGGTGGGTAGTGTGGTCGCGCCCGCCTTGAAAAGGTGACTGCCTGCGTGCCATACGACGAAAAACTACTGTTGTGGTATCGACAATAGGTAACAAAAAAGCTACTGCGGGTAATAAAAACTGCTGTAGGGCAAATAGTGAATCGGGGGCAGGACGAAAAGACCAAAGGTATTTGATACTGATAAATGACAAAAAAACACCCAGAAACTGGCTACCCGAATCGCCCATATATAGTCGCGACGGGTGCCAATTGAAATAGAGAAAGCCCAGAATGCCTCCAAGCACTCCCAAACTCACCACAGAATAGAAAGAAGTGAATAATCCTTGTTGGATTAAGACTTGCATAACTGCCACAATAATCATTACCGACACGCTGGCGGTGATGCCGTCCATATTGTCGAGCATATTGATGGCATTCATAATACCAACTACCCAAACAATAGTGACAATAGCATTGAGCCAAAAAATACTGCTTAATGGAATAACAACACCGGTGAGTAGGAGGATTAATGCACAAACAACCTGCCCAACTAATTTAAAATAGGGCGAAGTATGTTGTAAATCGTCTATCAATCCGACCATAAAACCAACTAAGGTGGCAATATAACAACCCAAAATTTCGGTGGTAATCGGTTCGTTTTTTCGCATAATCCACAATGCTCCAAACAAACAAGCCACAGTAAAAACGATGAAAAAACCAAAACCGCCAATGGTGGGTTTGCTTTGGGCAGCCCATCGAATAGTTTCTTTCCCTGCTGGACGAGTGGTGCCAAGATGGCGCAAAAGCCGTAGAAACAATGCATTGGCAAGCACCGATAAAGCAAAAGCGATGATAAAATATACCAATAATGTTATCCAGATGTAGGGAGGATGGGCGGCAAAAATGGGCATATAGTTTTGTAAAAATTATGTATAACTCTTGGAAGTGCAAATTTAGGCAACAAATTTGGTTTGTTGTTAATAATCGGCAAAAAATGCCTCAAAATAGCTAATTTTAGTGTTAAAATTGCCTTTATGTTTGGTTTGGAAGTTTTTTTTGGAGTTGTTGCAATTGGTCAATAACCCAAGTACGTTCGGCTATTAGTGCTTCTTTTTGTAAAACTTCGGTTACCTCATTGAGTAGTTTTTGTTTTTTTTGTTCATTTGTTTTTTCGTAGCCAAACAATTGGGGTAGTGTTTTGATGGCAAATAATTTTTTAACAATTTTCACAAAATTATTGTTGGCACGTTGCGAATTGGCAGCCATTTGCTCGTTGTTGCGCACAAAAGCGGTGAAGGTGTTCAGTTTGGCGCTTAACAACCTTTCCTCTCCACATTCATAGTAGGTTTTGATTTGCAATTTGTGACTATCGGTGCGGTAGGCAATGTTGTAGAAACGTTTTTGTTGCTGTGCCAAATCGAGGTGTTCTCTTACTTTGTCATAGTTTTTTTGCCCAAAATACCAATATGCCAAACAGTAATGATAAACTTCGTCGCGGTATTGGTCGCGCACCAATTCATGGTTTTCATCAATAAATTTTTTGGTAAAATCAAACTCTTGCAACCATACGCCCAACGTAACAATATTTTTGAACTTTCTGATGTCTAAAGTATTGTTGTGGTAAAGCATTCCGCGCTCCAATTGTTCGGTATAGAGTGCAAACAAGGCTTTGCGGTATTCGTTGTTGCCCGATAGGATTTGGATAGCACAAAAATTTTCGGCATGAATATAGAAATTCCTGATTTCGATAGCATCAAAAATAGCTGCATTATCAGTCAAAAGCTGTTTAAGGATAGGAAAATGTAATTCTTTGTCTTGGTCATACAACAGCATAAAAGCATGATAATAGGTCTTGACAGCAGGAATAGATAAATAGTTACTATGTTGTATAAATTGTATCCATTCAGGCGGCACTATTAGTTCGGTACCAGCAGAAGTGGTTTGGCGCAAACTCAATAAGTGGCAATAAAGGCGCAATTTGGCAATAAGATAATGGCTTTCTAAATCGAGCAGACTTTGCTGTAGTTCTGCTACATAATGTGCTTCGTCAAAAGGCTTAAATGAATTATATTTAGCTTTTTCGGTACTGATAAGATAGTTGGTATAATAATACGACTGGCTTCGGTTTTGTTGGTTGTTAAGTTGTTGGGCTTCGGTTATCAAATGTTGGAATCGGGCTTCGCTATCTATGTTATTTCGATTATAAAAATCCAATAAAGCTTGGTTGTGTATGACACTTTTGGAATTAACTTGGCGATAAATAATATATTTTTCTATTAAATCATTAAGGTCTGCCATATTGCGGCGCAAGTCTGTATAGGTTTTTTCGTTGATAGTTTGGTCAGGAAAAAGTGCTTGCATCACTTTCTGTCTGCCTAAATCGTGATGATCCAATTTGGGTAAATACTGAACAATATAATCAAAAAGTGCAACAACATGTTTGTCTTTTTCATAGATAAAATAAGGCGATACCACAAAACGACGAATTTCATTCTGTAGTTGACGGCGGGTCATGCCATACAATTCGGCTTCGGACAACAAAGCCTCTAACAAACGCAATAAACGACTATCATGCATAAACCTATCATAATAAGAGTGTCATAAGTCGTTGGGTAGCGTAATTTTTTAACATTATATTTTTTTATTGTGATAATCGGCGCAAAAGCGGTATATTTGCAGTTGCAAACCTGTCAAAGCAAATTAGAAACACAAAATTTGCGATTTTTCTTATTTTTTATACCATAAAACTATTCTATATGCAGAAAAAACTACTTTTTTTAGCGAGCATCTTGTTGTTTTCATTACAACAAGAAATATCAGCACAAACCTGCCCCGCTCCTTTCAAGGTGTTTACAGAATGTAATGCCAATAACGCGGGAGCTGTGCATATTACAATTATGGAACAAGTAGGGACAGCTCTTGCTCCTCAGTATCGAATAACGCGCACCAACTTGGCTACAGGACAAGCAATGAGTAGCATTGCGCAAACAGGTGGAACAACGGGTAGCATTTTTAACACAACCCTCGATGGTTTAGAACCGGCTACGGACTATCTGATTCGAGTGCGCCGTATTTGTAGCACCAACCCATTGGTGGAAAGTCCTCCTGTTGCTGCCCTTTCAAGTTGTCCCGATTCGTATGCAGCTATTGTCAATTTGGAGCGAAAAGCCACAGGTGTTACAGCCATTAAGGAATTAGGACCGCTCTATATATGCAATTTAGATACCGTGAAATCGGTGAAGGTCGACATCAAAAACGATTCGACTGGCGTATTGGAAGTCAGTGGCTATTCTTTACTACCGGGGCAATGTATATGCTGGGGCAACCCCAAAACGTTGTACAAAATTTCTATTACCTCTGGCACTAGCCCTAACTTTAAAATTACTGCTCCCCGAACCCGCATAGATTGCGCCACCTCAACCAACAAAACGGAAGAAAATGAGGTGATATTGGACAGAGAAGAATATGCTTTATATCCAAATCCAACACAAGGACAAGTGGCTTTGGAATATAACAGTTCCGATAACGAATATGTAAGTGTGCAGTTGTATGGAGCAGACGGACGCTTGATAGACCAACCATTATCGCCCACAAAACACGAAGCAGGACGGTGGTTATTGAGGTGGAGCGTCGAGGAACTGCCCAATGGCATCTACTATTGCCACATAACGAACAATCAAGGCACAAAAGTACTAAAATTAGCGAAATTTAACTATTAATTCTTGAATTTTGTGCATACAATAGTTCAATATGCCTTGCTATATCCACAAAAACTGTCTACCAACAAGCTTTGGTAGGCAGTTTTTGTAGTTTTATAAATCCGAGACTAAATACACTTGGTTTTCCGTTTTTTTTGTTGTACTTTTGCAGCATTATTTTTGAGCAACAAAGATAAAAACTATGCAAAAGATATTTCCTTTTCCTGCTCTTGCCAATTTTTTGGTCAGCATTATAGCATTTTTTGTCATTATCATCTATGGCAGCAGCATTTTGATGCCTATTGCTATTTCGATAATGCTTGCCTTAGCCATACACCCCTTAGTGGAGTATTTAGGAAAAAAACAATTTCGCAAAAAACCACTTTTTAGCAAATCAGGTGCTATTTTGTGTGCCATATTTATAGTGGTATTATTTTTAGCGGCTGCCATTACCTTAGCAGGTTCACAAATCACCAGATTAGCCGCCGACATGCCTAATCTCACCCAAAAATTCAACACCCTATTACTCAATTTACAGGATATGGTGGAGCAATACTTTGGCATTGCTCCCGAAGAGCAATTTCAATTGGTGCGCAACGGCTTAAACCAGTTTTTTAGTGCAGGAGCATCTATGGTTGGAACAACAGTCAATGCAGCCTCAAGTATTTTTTTCTACCTAAGCATTGTTCCTTTCTATGTCTTTTTGATGTTGTTCTATTCCGAACGTTTTCAGAATTTCCTCTTAGAGATGGTCGACGAAGAGCAACGCGACAACGCTCTCCACATCAGCAACAACCTAAAACAAGTTGTCAACCAATATGTGGTTAGTCTTTTGAGCGTGATTGCCATTGTCGCTGCTCTCAACTGTGTGGGATTTTTGTTAGTAGGTATCAATTACGCCATATTTTTTGGGATACTTATTTCGTCTTTAGCCATTATTCCCTATTTCGGAATATTGATTGGTGCCGTTTTGGCAGCCATCTATGCCCTGCTAACGACCGACTCTTTGTGGTATCCCGCAGGCGTAATCATTGTCAACTCCATTGTCCAATTTCTCGAAGGCAATTTCATCACTCCCTACATCATGGGGTCACGCCTAAGCCTAAACCCCTTAGCCATTATCATCTTTTTATCTATTGGCGGATGGGTTTGGGGAGCCTTGGGCATGATTATGTCTGTACCACTGTTAGCCATCACCAAAATGGTATGCGACAATGTAGAATCCCTGCACCCCTACGGCAAACTGCTCGAAGGTTAAATTAATATTGTTCACACACCCCAAAATAAGTCATTATGATTCCTTATGGCAAACAACAAATCACCGAACAAGACATCGCTGCTGTTGTCTCTACTCTTCAGTCCGACTATCTCACCCAAGGTCCCGCTGTAGCCGAATTTGAGCAAAATTTTGCTCGCTATGTAGGTAGCCGTTATGCTGTTGCGGTGAGCAATGGTACTGCTGCTTTGCATTTGGCAGTCATGGCATTGGGTTTGGAGGCAGGCGGTCGCATCATCACCACACCCATCACTTTTGCCGCCTCCGCCAACTGCGCCCGATACGTAGGCGGCGAATTGGCTTTTGCCGACATCAATCCCGACACTCTCACCTTAGACCTCCGAAGGGTAAGATTCTTGCTCGAATCTTTTCCCAAAGGCACCTATAA
Source organism: Chitinophagales bacterium (assembly GCA_016787295.1). GTDB lineage: Bacteria > Bacteroidota > Bacteroidia > Chitinophagales > UBA2359 > JAEUUX01. The sequence continues at coordinate 2,310 of JAEUUX010000047.1, read as the reverse complement.
AGGCATCGTACCCGTCGACTTTGCAGGCTATCCTGTTGATATGGAAGCCTTTCGAGCTTTAGCAGACGAATTTGGCGTATTTTTGTTGGAAGATGCCTGCCATGCTCCGGGCGGTTATTTCACCGACTCCAAAGAACAAAAACAAACATGTGGCAATGGGTTGGCAGATGCAGCTATTTTTTCGTTTCACCCAGTCAAACACATCGCTTGTGGCGAAGGTGGCATGATAACCACCAATCGCAGCGATGTGTATGAAAAACTGCTCTTATTGCGAACCCATGGCATTACCAAAAATCCTGCTCAAATGCAGCGAAACGAAGGCGGTTGGTATCAAGAAATGATTACCTTGGGCTACAACTATCGTATGCCCGACATTTTGGCAGCCTTGGGTAATGCACAACTACAACGTGCCGATGAAAATTTAGCACGCCGACAAATCATCGCACAACGCTACATAGCTGCTTTCAAAGACCTGCCTATCGAATATACTCACGTACCCGAAGACATTCAACACGCCTACCACTTATTTGTCATTCAAACCGACCAACGAAAAGCGCTATATGATTATTTGCACCAACAACAAATCTATGTGCAAGTCCACTATGTACCTTGCCATCTGCACCCTTACTACAGACAACAAGGCTGGCGCGAGGGTGATTATCGCCACGCCGAATACTATTACAGCCGCTGCCTAAGTCTGCCAATGTATCATGCTTTGACCGACTCAGAGCAGGATTACGTTATTGAGAAGGTAAGAGTTTTTTTTTCAGGTCAAACGCCTAAATCGTCCTAACCACAATATCAAATACCATTGGACAAATAAATAACCCATCTAAAGGATTATTCTCTTTTAGATGGGTTATTTTTCTATTGGGAAATAAAATTTTTGGCACAAAACTCGCCTTTTTAAATACTGACAAAAAATCTCGTTTTTTAGCGAATTTTATATTGATAAACAGTCGTCATTTTGGCAATTTTGTTTAACTTTGCTCTACAATACATGGTGAAATTAAATAAACACTTAATTGGTTGGTTGAACGAACAGTAAAATATAGGGAGGTGTTTATAAAAACTATACAACAAACACCAACTCAATAGTATCCTTATTTTAGTCATCAATTTACCAATATCTACTTTACCCCATTCCAAACTTTAATTTCAATGCAAAAAAATAGAATACTTGTATATTCTATGATTTGTTTTGCTTTCGTAGTTGAATATTAACCATAATAAGCCTCATACACAAAATGAATGCACGATTTATAATACTACTATTATGTTTTTGTTCTTGCAGCCATCTCCACAAAAATTATAAATTTACTACCGATTCTTTCAATGATATTTTTTTGCAAGAAGTGCGCGATAGCACAAAAACAAGCAAGCAAATTCTTGAAAATTTGCTACCAAACAGTTTTCAATTAGCCTCCAAAAATAATACTCGCTTTTATTATGGCAATAATACTATTGAAGAGGATAGCCTCTTTCGACATTTATTGGTTGGAAAGTTCATTAATAATGAATTAATAATTGCAATAGAACTCAATTGGCAAGACACAATAGTCAACTTCTATAAATTGGATAATGAAACTTGGAATCTAATAGGTTGCGAAAATACAGATATACCTATCTACAAATTTAGTTTTGAAGAGTTAAATGGAGATACTAACAACGAAATTGTAGCCTCAACAGCTCACAATATGAATGGAAATACTTGGCAAAGTGTTTATTCCTATTCAAAGAAAACAAATACCATAAAATACGCAGGAACTTTCTCAACTGATTTTGTTATCAAAAGGCATAGAAAACAAATACAAGAGACTTATGGAGGAAGTTGGTATATGGACTATTCAAAGACTTTATATAAATGGCAACAAGAAAAATTGATTCCGATAAAACAAATCAGTATAACACATGACACATTAGACCAAGAAAAGTTATTCATTTCATATTACCAAAACAAAACAAAGAGTCATGGTCTACAATTATTGTTCTCAGAACCTTATTATGACAATAATAAAGAACAACAAAGGCTATGGGATAATTTCTTCAAAAACCAATGGATTTTCAAGAGAAAAGTTAGACACTATTTTGAGCAAAAACACCATTAAACTTGACCTTAAATGGGAGTTTAGTGGTGTTTTTGTATATATTTCATAACTCTCTTGCTCCCCAAAACCCTCAAAAGCCCCATCAAAGTAAAGACTTTGACGAGGCTAATAATAAGGTTGGCGGCGACCTACTCTCCCACTTACGTAGTACCATCGGCGCTGGGGAGCTTAACTGCTCTGTTCGAAATGGGAAGAGGTGGAA
>JAEUUX010000046.1 GCA_016787295.1 Chitinophagales bacterium | reverse complement strand
CCACAATAAATATTTTCGGGTGACAAATAAATATATTTCCCAAAAAAAATAAATTTTGGGGCGACAAATAAATATTTTCCTCACCAAAATAAATATTTTCGGGTGACAAATAAATATTTTTCCCAAAAAAAATAAATTTTGGGGCGACAAATAAATATTTTCCTCTCCAAAATAAATATTTTCGGGTGACAAATAAATATTTTTCCCAAAAAAAATAAATTTTGGGGTGACAAATAAATATTTTCCTCTCCAAAATAAATATTTTTTAAACGACACACTCCAAAAATACTAATCATTTTTTCATTTTTTTTCATTTTTTTTAAGCATGGCGAAAATTATAGTAACGACGGATATAGCTACCTTATCTAATACTGAGCTTTTAGAACGCGCTCGCGTAATGGTAGACGGTATAGAAAGCAATGCTACAGTCCTGCCCCAAATTCCTGCTAATGCAACCGTTTTGCGAAGTAGGATAGATAGTATTAGTGATTACCAAGCTCGTGCCAATTCGATGCGTGCTGGAGCCAGCGAATTGGAGCAAAAAGCCAAAGACGAAGTGGTTAAACTAAAAACCGATATCAAGGCTAATGCGGCTTATGTGGAACAAGTGGTTAACAAGACGCAAGATGTTTCAGTAGTGCCAAAATTAGCTTTGAAAACACGCGACAAAAATAGTAACCATACTGCCAGTGTTACTACCATCGTACCCCAATCTGTTAGTTTGCACGAAGTACCTTATACCCGTCAGGCATTGGAATTGAAATTTAAACGTGTCAAAGGTGCCAAAAGTTATGGCATTATTTGGGCGTATGGCAATACTTCTCCTGATGGTTTTCCAAAACAAGCCATGAAAGTTGTCACAAAACCGAACGATATTATTTTGAATGAGCTTGAGTCAGGAAAAATGATTTGGGTACGCGTAAAATCCTACAATGCCAACAATGTTGAGAGCGATTGGAGCGATGTTGTTAGTCGTATTGTGCCGTAGTAGTGTTCATCTATTTTGAGGTTTTGTCGAAATTTAGTGGTGACGAAAGTTCAAAACAAAAAAGTCCTCCAAAACATTTTGTTTTGGGGGACAAAACGTTTATTGGTCATCTGTCCGTTTAATTTTTTTGTTCAATAGCATTTTTTCACACACAAAAAATATTCTCCCGCTGTAATATAATACACTTCTAATTGCTTAAACAATTTTTACTTTTATACCTTTTTAATTTTTTTGTATGAAAACAAAAACCCTTTGCTGGTTAGTAGGTTATATCCTATTTAGCTATTGTTATTTCGGAGTGGGCATCGTGAACAACAATGCCCCAATCACCAAAAGAATCATTATTCACCACTAAAAAACCCAACCGCATGAAAAATATAGTAAAATACTTTGTCCTTTTTCTATTCATCTTTGTTGTATCTTGCAAAAAAGACTATATGCCTATTTATGACGCGGGAACAATGGAACACGGCAGTATGTCGGCTTGTAGAAACGGTGATAAATGGAAAGCCTCGGGCGAAGCGGTGGGATTATTGCAGACAGATTCTTTGTTTAATATAGAAGGAACAACTTTTATTTACATTGAACAAGATACTTTTGCTGTGGAAGGGTTGAGTATAGGTCATCTGCCTTTTAAAGAAGGCAAATACAATTTGAAAGGATTTGATCTTAATGATATTCAAACCCCTTATGCCTATATGTTTATTGTTGACTACGATGTTATTATCGAACAATATCATTTAGACAAGGACAAGGAAAGTTGGGTAGAGCTTACAAAGGTAGATACGATTAATCGTCGCATAGAGGGATGTTTTGAAATCTATTTGGCGGTAGATGAACCCAAATTTAGTGCTATGCATGCCGACAAACTTTGCTTCAAGAAAGGAGAGTTTGCAGTGGATTTGTTGCCTTAAACGAGTATAAGGTCAAAACCCCATCTTACGGACATAACCTATTCTACAAAATTTTTAATTTTATGCTCAAGACAAAGAATCCCCCAAAACATTTTGTTTTGGGGGGAAATTTGTTTTGCATACAAGCTCAAAATAACAAAAACCCTGACAGGGTGACACGTTTATAGCCTCAAAACAATAGAATAATTAACATAAACCCTGACGGGGTGATATTATTCAATAAAACACGATATCATTTCACCCCGTTGGGGTTTATTTCTATACATCATTCATTTTTCTATAATCATTCCACCCCTTTGGGGTTTATTTGCCTTAGCATTTTTATCGTTATTCTTTTTACAATATCCCCTAATGTCGTTATTTAATTATGGATATTTTTAGAATAAGGGGTTATATTCTGTAAACCTATAGACATTCGTTCACCAAGAGAAATCGTAAACTATGAAGACGAAAATTAAAACACAAAAAAAGTTTGACACGGTTAAAGTGTTCCGTGACATCAAGGAGAAAATTGCTAAAGAGACTGAAAAAATGACTTTTGAGCAGTTTAAGGCATACCTTGCCAAAAATCAATTAGCAAGCAAATAATCATAAATCACAGTTTCTTAGCTGTTTTAAAATTTTGCTGAAATTTAATTGTTGTAAAGTTCAAAACAAAAAATCCCCCCAAAACATTTTGTTTTGGGGGATTTTTATAGGTTTGAGGCGAAACAATTAGAAACCACCGCCTTCATCATTTTTGAAATCGGTGCGCGATTTTTCTTTGCCACCTTTTTTGCTGTTGTCTTTGTCTGATTGTCCGAATCGGTAAGTAAAAGTAATATTACCGATGCGTGTTTCGCGTTTTCGGACAGCTTCTTGGTCAAAGTTATAGTCTTTGGTGTTAATCGCAAATTGTTGTGTATTAAAAATGTCGCTAACATTGGCGCTAATGTTGGCTTTTCCTTTCCACAAATCTTTTCTGATGCCCACTTCCACTTGTGTAAAAGGTTTTATAAAACCTTGTGCAACGGCGCTGGGTGTGTTGTAGTTGCCCGATACTTGTATTGCCAAACCTTTTTTGAGATTCATGTTGGAGGTCAGGCGAATGCTGCCATTAAAATTGTCATTAGAATTATTGTTGATATTGGTGGCATCAATAACAGATCTAAACACATTGAGGGTTGCTACCAAATTCCACCATTTGGCAATATCGGCGCGGTTAATGAGTTCCACACCATAGTTTTGTGTTTTGGCAATGTTCACAAATTTAACATAAGCCACATTTGCGCCATTGCTATTGTTGACATCAACCACGCGGAAAATTACGTCGTTGGTATGTCGAAAATAAGCTGTTGCACTCAAAGAAACTTTTTGCCACGTCTTGGCATAAGTGGCTTCGAGGGCGTGAATATATTCGGGTTGTATGTTGGGATTTCCTTGAAAGAAAATGGCAGGATTAGAGAGGTCGGGAGCGGGATTTAGGGAGCGAATACTCGGACGGTTAATGCGACGACTATAACTCAACTTCAATTCTTGGTCTTTGGGCAATTTTTGCATCAAAAACACACTCGGAAACAAATTAAAATACTGTCTGTTTACTGTTTCGGTGCTGCTGGCTTGTGTAAAGGCTTGTTCAGCTTTTACACCCACTTGATAGGTCAATTTTTTGTGTGTATTGGTATAACTCGTATAAATGGCTTGTATGTTTTCGCGATAGTTGAAATTAAAAGTGGTGTCGCCATACAAAGTTGGGAAGTCGTTGGTGGGCATAAAAGACTGAAAATCGTTGCTAATGTTGCGATAAACACCTTTGTATCCCATCTCCAATTTGTGCATTTTTTTGAGTGGCAATACATAGTCGGTTTGTGTTGTTAGGACATAACTATTCGTTTGTGTATTGCTTGTTTGTGTGCCTGTGCTACCGATGGCTTGTTGTTGGAGGTCGTAGTTTTGAAGGATATACGCCGAATTGTTGTCTTCGGCAGAAGTAGAATAATAGACATCGGCAGACCATTCGCGTTTGCTTTGGGCAAAAGTGTGTTTATAGTTGGCAGCGGCATCAAGGTTAAAATTGTTGGTAGCAGCATCGGTGGCGCGGCTGCTAATGGCTTGTACAATTTCGTTGGCGTTCAAACTTCTGTAAAACATTATTTGGTCTTGAGTGCTGTTGCTTTTGCTCAATGTAGAGGCAATGGACAAAAAGTCGTTTTTAGTAAACGAAATATCTGCCCCAAATTTACCCAAATGGTTATGTGACAAATTGATATTGTCTAGGTCTTGACGGAAGTAGGTGGTGGTATCGCCCAAAATATTGCGGCGATAAAAGTCGCCAAAGTTCCAATTATTACCTCTTCGGTAGCTATAGTTGCCAAAATAGTTGACGTTTTTGTTTCTATAGTTGAGGGTTGTAGAAAAATTGTATTTATTGAATGTCAAGTCGCCTTGCGGTGTTCCTGTTCCTGTACCAATGCCACCGGTGAGCGTACCATTGAAACCCACTTTGCGATTTTTTTTCAGGACGATATTAATAATGCCCGATGTGCCGTCGGGGTCAAATTTGGCAGAAGGATTACTAATAATTTCTACCGATTCGATGGCAGAAGCAGGAATTTGGTCTAAGGCATTGTTTCCGTTTGAGGTGAGGGTGGTGGGTTTTCCGTCTATTAGGATAGTAACGTTTTCGCTACCCCTAAAACTCATTTTGTTGTCAGCATCTAAATTGACGGAAGGGATTTGTCGCAAAACTTCGGAGGCTGTTCCGCCTTGTGACACCAAATTTTTGTCGACATTAAACACTTTTCGGTCGATTTGGTTCTGAAACATGGCTTTATCTGATTTGATTTCCACATCTTTCAAAACCACGCCACTTTCGTCTAACTGCAATTTGCCCAAATCGCGGGTTGTATTTTGTGTGGTAAATTCAATTTTTTCGATGTTCAAAGTTTTGAATCCCACAAAACTCACTTGCAAGCTGTACTGTCCCAACGGTATGTTGTCGATACTAAATTGTCCTTTATCGTCCGACATCGCACCACCAACTACTTTTTTATCGGCGAGTTGTGCTAATGAAATAGCTGCAAATTCAATGGGTTGATTATTATTATCTACAATTTTTCCGTTCACTTGGGCGAGTGTAGCCGAGCGAGCAGGCATTTGAGCCAAAGCCATGTTGCCTGCTATCAACAACAAGACAATTAGCGCCCAAAAAGATAAGATTTTCATGTTTTAATAAGGCTTTTTGTCAAAAATGAGGGCAAAGATACAGCTTTTTTGTCAGTTTTTTGTCTGGAAAATTAGATTTGTGTATGACTAAAGGTGATTTTTGTGGAGTGTGGTTAAAATTTTTGTTAAATAGCGTTTTTTGTAGGTGGGATTTTAATGTTATGTTGTTTTGTTTAGCATTATTTTTTTGCGGTTCAAAAAAAGATCACGACAAAACAAAAAATAAGCATCTCACAACATTTTTCCCCAAAAAAAACTACAAAAAAACAAAAAAACCATTACTTTTGCACCCAAATACAGTTCATAAGCCCCCCAAAAAATAAACACCAATATGGCAGCACGACTAAGCATACTTGAATTGCACGAAAAAGTGTACCAATTTTTAGAAGCACAACGCAAAGAAATACCTTCTTTGCGCTATACTTTCAACACCAACGAAGCTGAACTACAGCAAGGACGTTGGTTTGAAGGAACAGAGCGCGTAGTTAAATTCTCCTTTTGGGAAGGAAGAGATACATTTAGTTACAATGCTTATATTATAAACATTCAAGTAGACCTTGATGAACAAGTTCTTATCTACATTAATAGTAAAGATTCTTCAAGCCAAACTGCTTTTTTTGAACAAATAATACTGTGGATAGGAAAGTTTACACGATTCGAAAGCAATGATTCATTGATCAGCCAATGGCGCCGAAATTATTCCCAAGAAGGTCTATCAGGTTTGATAGATTTTATTCGTAAAGACAAAAGAATAATAGACAGCTATCTAAACGATGTAGAAGAGAACAAAGTAGGTAATTTTACCTTCATAAAAAAAGATGCTTTTGAAAAAAAACAAAAAGAAATAGAAGAAATAAGGGAAAATATCTATTCTATAGCCAATGCTTCTCCAATTATTGACGTTCCAATAGCTGAGGAAGGCAAACCTTTGCGCCTAAATTTTGTAGTGTTGGAAAATATAGGTCATTTCAGTAGAATGGACATAGACCTTAGTCATCAAGTAACTTGTATTATTGGCGAAAACGGTACGGGTAAATCCACTATTTTGCGCGCCATTGCTTTGGGTTTATTAGGGTATTCTTCTGATAGCGAACAAGCGCCTTTTGGTATTCGTCATTTACGAAAATGGCTTAAAATTAACCAAACACAAAATAAGGATGGGAATATTGAATATCAATACGATGGACAAGATAATGGCACAGGCAGTATCAAGGTAGCTTACAAAATACAACAAGATAATATAAAGACCATAGAATTACGCAAAATAGAATATGCAGGTATAGTTTCCAAAACTTTAAATGAAACTATACCCAACGATAGTGGTGAAGGGATAGAAGAGGAATGGCATTTAGTCCGAGATAATCGTTTCATTGATTTAGTAATAGGTTTTCCACAAGGACAGCGCAGACAATCCGAGAGCGACTATACTACCCACGATAAAAGCCCTAATATTAATGATATACGTCCTTTAATATTAGAATACGACGATGAGCGTTTAGATAATTTTACAACATGGTTGTTTGAACAAAAACCTTATGACAATAATAACCGCCAGAAGTACGAAACTATGGTTAAAGATATTTTTGGCCTTATCACAAAAATTACTACCAATGTAACCGAACAAGAAATTGAATTAGTAGATGTTGTAAAACCTATTGGCAGCAAAAAGTATACCCTTATCCTAAAAACTCCTGAAAATCCCAATGGCATTACGCTTGATTTATTGAGTCAAGGCTACCACAATGTATTGGGTTGGGTAGGAGCTTTGATGATGCGCCTATACGAAACTTTAGAACAACACAAAAAACCTGAAAATAGCGAAGACTTTTTAAAAGACCGCCGAAAAAAATACAACGGCAGGTATACCGCCAATAATATCCGCGATTTGTATGCCATTGTTTTGATTGATGAAATAGATACCTATTTGCACATCGAATGGCAGCGAACCATATTGTATACCTTAGTCAAAGAATTTCCGCGCATACAATTTGTTGTTACCACGCATTCGCCCGATGTGGTGTCGAATATTGTTACCCAACAGCCTAATGATTATTTGGTATATCGCTTATTCAAAACAAACAGAAATACTATAGATGTGCAATGCGAAGACCCGCGTTTAGACCCGTTGTATGCTTTGGAGCCTAACGAAAGTTATGCAAAAATTTTTCATGCCCAGCAATATCCTAAAGAAATACAGCAGATTAACGACCAATTTAATGACGCAATTAGCCAAAACAATATAGAAGCGGCTAAGAAATACAAAGCAGCAGCAGAAAAACTATTGTCTCAAACACACAACCTAATCCATCAAATGAACCTAAGCATAGAGTTCGCCGAACTATAAAAACTATTCAATCTATGATACCAATTATCCAAAATCCAACACCAGAAAGTTTTACAAAATGGTTGAATCAGGAGAAGACAAATCTCAAAGCTTTATACCACAACTATAACACCCAAAAACACAATAGTGCAGACAAGGTTTGGGCGCATTTACCCAGTAACACTCCCCATATGGCGGACGAAGGTATATGCTATTACTCCAAAAAAGAACTTAAACAGGAGTTATTGCAGCAACAATATAATTTATGTTGCTATTGCGGTTGCCATATACAAGAAGATAACGCTGACATAGAACACCTCATACCTAAAAGTTGGGATATAACACAAACTTTTAGGTATGAAAATCTTTATGCTTCTTGTATACCTAAAAAAAATCCTAGATTTGCCGATGATGGAGATACACTCGAAACAATTATTGCCAAAATAAAAAAAGAACAAAACTATACCGATGACGATATGTCCGCCAATGAAATTACTGCAAAAGCTTTGTCTTCTCTAAATAACGACATCCCCCCAACTCAAAAACTAAAAAAAGGTGATAAAGTCTTTATCTTTATACCCGACAGTAACAGTAGGCATTGCAACGCAGCAAACAGTAGGCATTGCAACGCAGCAAGAGGAGATAAAGAAATAACTATTTTTCCGCGAGCAACTGTTACCGATTATACGAAGTATGATAGAGGAGAAACAAAAAAAGAAGAACCATATAATGCAAAATCTTGTATCGAGCAATTCCATTTTATTCAAATAACCAAGAGCGTTATCATTAAAACTAAAACTTCCGATGACCAAGTAACTATCGATAACCTTAATTTAAACCACCCCGAATTAGCTTACAAAAGGCATAAGGTATGGGACAATATAAATAAAATATGGAAACAAGGTATTTCAAAGTTAGATAAAACAGAGCAAATAAAGAAAACCCAAAAACTTAAAGAAAACAGAGAAAAACAAACGCATCGTGAAATGATTTTTGTTGAAATATATTATCTAAAGGTTAAGCTCGATGAGCTAAAACTTAATGAAACATAAAATCATTTTCTTGTCAGTTGATTATCATCCAACAAAAATAGCGTAGAACTAAGGCTCTACGCTATTTTTATTGTACCTATAATAAACTGCTAATCAACAACGTTTTGTTATAAAAAAACAAAATCCCAAAGGGGTGAAACAATATGGCAAAAATTTTGTTTTTGTTACGTTCTTGGGCTTGTTTAATAATGACAACAAAACAAAAAAATTAAGCCCAAAATAGTGACGATATTATAGCAAATAAGCATTGTTTTTGTGTTTTTTTTATTGGTAAGCGATAATAATTTGCTCATTTTGCACAAAAAAAACACCAAAAAGTATTTGTTTTAGCTAAAAACCTTACCTTTGCAGCAAAATGAAACATTTGAAACAGCCTATTTTCCTAAGTTTTTTAAGGGGTTTTATTGCCATTGGACTATTGTTGTTGGCAATCCCCTGCATACAAGCGCAAAGTTTGCGCATTAGTGGGCGCGTTTTGGAAGCCCACAGCGAAGAGCCTGTTCCTTTTGCTAATGTGGTGGTTAAAGGAAAAATGATAGTGGCAACAGCCGACGAGTCGGGTAATTATATTTTACAGATACCGATGAACAAAATCTCTCCTGCTGTTGATAGCTTGGTGGCATCGGCAGTAGGTTATAAGCGTTCGACTTATGTTATTGGTGCCGATTCGGTGCAACAAATCAATTTCTTTTTGTCGAGCGAAGATTATTTGCTTAACGAAGTCACTATCGTTTTGGGCGAAGACCCTGCCTACGAAATGTTGCGCAAGATGATAAAAAACAAAGGCAAATATGATGTTTTTAATAGCGAAGGCTTTCGGCGCGAGGTTTACAACAAAATGGAATTGGATTTAGCCAATTTCAACCGCAATGCTTTCGATTCCAAATTGTTGCGTCCTTTCAAATTTATTTTGGAAAACATCGACTCCATATCAGAACATCGCCCCTTCTTGCCCATGTTCCTGACCGAAACTTTATCCGATTATTATTATCAAAAAGAACCGCACACGGTGAAAGAAATCATTAAGGCGAGCAACGTATCGGGTGTGGACAACGAAAGTGTGAGTCAATTTTTGGGTGGCATGTATGCCAATGCCGATGTGTACAACAATTTTATCGACCTTTTTGGCAAAAATATGCCGAGTCCTATCAATGACAATTGTTTTTTTTATTACAAATACTATTTGATAGATAGTGCGGTGATGGACAATAAATGGTGCTATCAAATCAAATTTAAGCCCAAAAACATGCAATCCAATGCTTTTCGCGGCAATTTTTGGGTGGCAGACACCACTTTTGCCATCAAAAGAATTAGCATGGAATTGGAAGGAAAATATGCCAACATCAATTTTTTGGAACGTTTGACCATTTTTCAGGAGTTTGATAATTTGCAAAATAAAGGCAATACTTATTGGGCAATGGTAAAAAACAAAATGATAGCTGATTTTGTACCAGAAATTATTAGCAACAAACAAAAAAATAATACCACCGTCATTGGACGAAAAACGGCGTATTATCAAAATTTTGATTTCAACGAAACAAGTTATGCACCCACACTTCGCAACAAAGCCGAAGATGTGGTTATATCGGAAGACGCTTTGAAAAAAGATGCCGATTTTTGGGCAAAAGCACGTCCCGATTCATTGAGCAGCAACGAACAAAAGATTTACTCAATGATGGATACTTTGGAAAAAATGCCAGTCGTGCAGACATACGCCTCTATTGTAAATACCTTAGTATCGGGTTATTATGTAAAAGGGAAAATTGAATTGGGACCTTATTATAATGCTTTAAGTTATAATGCCGTGCAAGGCTGGCGGGTGCGTTTGGGTGGGCGAACGTCCAACGATTTTAGTAAGCGCGTCATGCTTACGAGTTATGTGGCTTATGGTTTTGGGGATAAAAGTTGGAAAGGCGGCTCCGAATTATTGTGGCTACCAACCAAAAAACCGCGCCAAGCTATACGGTTATGGTACAAAAACGATTTGGACATCGAAAGCCAAAGCGATACAGATTTTGGGCAGGATAATCTTTTGGCAGGGCTTTATCGAATAAAAGGTGTGCCTTGGAAAATCACCAATATAGAGCAATATGGGGTGGGCTATGAAAAAGAATGGAAAGGCGGTTTTTCGAACAAAATCAATTTGCGACATAGAGACGTTGCTCCTTATTTCAACTACTATGTTTTTGATAATGGCAATGACACGAGTTATGCACAAAAAAATAATTTATCGGTAACAGAAATGCAGTTGGGAATGCGTTTTGCCTATAAAGAAAAATTTCTATCGGGCGAATTTGAACGGGTGAGTGTGGGTAGCGATTATCCAATTATCAATTTGAACTATACAATGGGTGTCAAAGGCGTTTTGAATGGCGAGCAAAACTATCATCGGCTCGACTTGTCTTTGTATGATTGGTTCTATATTGGTTCGTTGGGTTATATGACTTGCCATTTGCGCGTCGGAAAAATTTGGGGTGAAGTGCCATTTTTGTTGCTTGAAAATTATAGTGGCAACGAGACTTACTTTTTGAGTTATACGACCTTTAATTGTATCAATGACTACGAATTTAGTAGTGACCAATATGCACATTTATTTTTGACGCACCATTTTGATGGCATATTTTTCAACAAGATTCCGTTGCTAAAAAAACTTAAGTTTCGCGAAATTATTGGTGGCAAAATTGGTATTGGGTCATTATCGAGTGCCAATCGTCGTTTATCGACCGACCCCACACAGGTGCGTTATCAAATAGATGATATACTACCTGCTTGGCAATTGCAAACGCCCACCTTAGAGCGTCCATATATAGAAGCGAATTTGGGTATCGAAAATATTTTTCGTTTTTTTCGGGTAGATGCAATATGGCGACTCACTTATAATGATCGCCCGCAGCGACCTGCTGTTAAGGTGGGTATGCAATTGTTGTTTTAGCGATGATTTGATTTGATGAAATTTTTAAATAAAAAATATAAACAGACAAAACAAAAATGCCACGCTTTTAGTTCCATAGCTAAAGGCGTGGCATTATTTTTACTGGATAAGTAGATAGCAGGTTGCCGCTACCTAACACAGTTGGGATTCCTTTCTTAACTTATTTGAGAGTAAAGCCTAAATTTAGTAACTCTTGAGGATTTTCGCGATACATACGCATAAGAATATCTCGTGCTGATATCAAGTAAAAGCGCAAAGTATTAGGGGTTTTGTGATGTTGTCCCCTCAATATTCCTACTAATGAATCACGGTATTGTGTGGTAGTTTTATGGGCTTGTTGCAATTGTTTGTTTTTCTCTAAAATAGCCTCTGCTGTTCCTGTAGTTTTTCTCAAACGTTCAACAAGGTCGGCAGGGATTTCACAATACTCACCCTCCAAATTAGCACGTTTAAGGATTTGCGATGTTAATTGGTTAAGTCCTTTGGGGGTGTCGGGAATGGCAATACCTGTACCGTCTCCCACAACTTTAACACGATAGCCATATTGGGTAAGGCTATTTTCGTTTTGGCTGTAGATGTCCAAAATAGCTTTTCGGATATCGCCTACTACACGAGATACGCTATCAGCATCAGGATTTTGACTAGGGGAAAGTCCCAAGGTAGCCATATATCGCTCCTCGTTCGTTTTTATCCTTGTTTCGATAGCAGCCAGTTTGTCATTAGTAGCATTTACTTCTCCAAGGGTTTCGGCAAGACTATCCATGATTGGGGCTGGAAAAACACTAGTCTGACCTTCTGTAGTTCGATGTTTGGCTAAAACTTTTTCCGCTAAATTAAGAAGCGGGTGGTACTCCAATGGTACCAATACTTTTGCTGGTGTCTGATACATACTATAAAATTAATGGGTTTCAAGGTGACAATAAATGAGGATAGCGAAGCTAACTGTGTCTTAAATCACAGGGGAAAACTGATAAAAACAGAAGTAAGTTTAAATATATTGAATGCTTTAGTTGCTATTAGACTTTTAGATGCAATAAGTGGTTAATGTCGTAGGATAGTAGTATTAGTTTAATTTTTATGTATTTGAGCAAGAAAAAAACAGCCAAGGTAAATGGCATACTTATTAAACAATTGGAAAGAGAATTTGTTTAAAAATAAACAAGCTTTAGGAAGTGTCTCTCCATGAATACGCTGTATGTCTTAACCGTTTTGGAGCTTTGTTTGGATAGAAGAAAATTTTGGGGGTTATGAATTTACCCCCAAAACTATGGTAACTATTTTATGCAAATAGTGGATTTTGATAGAAAATTTATCCCATTTTTTTTGCTAATTAAAGCGAATCAAAAATTCGGTACGGCGATTTTGTTGATGTTCGGCATCGGTGCAAGTCACGCCATCAATACATTTATTAACGGGTTGTGTTTCGCCATAGCCTTTGGCGGTTAAACGATGTTGGTCAATGCCTTGACTTACAATATAATTCACTGCCGACTCTGCTCGACGTTGCGACAATTCGAGATTATACTCGTTTTTGCCACGAGCATCGGTATGTGAGCCTAATTCGATGATTGTTTCGGGATATTCTTTCATAAATTTAACCACTTTATCCAACTCTACTTTGGCATCGGGGCGAATATCCGCTTTGTCAAAATCGTAATAGATGTGGTTAATTTTAGGGAAATGGCTTTCGGGTGTGTCTGTGCCTGCAATAATTTTTATAGGGTCGTCAGGAAAAGAAGATATAAGAATGTCTAAGGAAATGTCTTGCTGCATAGCTTGTGAGCAATCTCTTCCTACTGTAGAGAGGGGTTTTAGTTCCGTAAAATAACCTTTTTTGGAGACATAGATGGTGTAGTTATTGTCGGGGTCGAGGGAGAATTGGTAAGAGCCGTCTGCTGTTGTCAGGCTTGTTTCTTTGCCTGTACTCATATTTACCAATTTCACCAAAGCGCCTGCTACGCCATTTTGAGTGGTTCTGTCCAAAATTCGTCCTTTAACAACACAAGTAGTTGCGGCAAGAGGTTTAAAAGCATAGATGTCATCATTGCCTTTGCCACCCTCGCGTGCTGAGGCAAGATAGCCACTATTGTTTGTGGTGTTAATAATAAACGAAAAATCATCGGCAGGACTATTGATGGGAGCGTGTAGATTTTTGGGAGGACTCCATTGTTGATTATTGACAACAATAGAGCTAAAGATATCTAAACCTCCTAAACCGGGGTGTCCGTCTGAGGCAAAATAGAGTATGCCATCGGCAGCGATATAGGGAAACATTTCGTTGCCATCGGTATTAATTACTTCACCCAGATTGGTAGGTTTGCTCCATGTATTGCCCGAACGTACACTATAGTATATATCTGTTCCGCCATAGCCGCCGGGTATATCAGCAGTAAAATACATTGTTTTGCCGTCGGTGCTTAAACTTGGGTGTCCTACGGAATAAGTATCGCTATTGAAAGGGACAGGTACGCCATTGGAGTCGTAAATTTGTAATACGCGTTTGCCCGAGGGCAATTTGGGACTTTTGCTATTGGTGGTATAATACATCGTACCATTTGGCATCAAACTTGGATTTGATTCGTGGTAATTGGTATTCACCGAAGGGAAAGGGATAGCTAAAATTTTGGAGAAATGAGAGAGGTTGTTGGGGGAAGTTAGTGGAGCGTAAAACAAATCTAAAAAAGGCGCGTTTCGACGCGCATATTTTTTAGGACTTTGGGCGTTGTTCTCAGAAGCAAACAAAATGCCTTCTTTGTAGAACATTGCTCCAAACTCTGCCAAATTGGAATTGATATTAACATTTTGTACTGTATAGTTAGCAGGAGTATTAAATTCTGCTATTCTATCCAGACTATTTAATTGATTTTTGTTAGCATTGGGTTTCAATATGTAGTACTGTTCAAACATCTGGCGCGCCAAATCATAACGTTTGTTAGATTTTAGAACCATACCATAATTATAGTATTCCGACGCTTCGTGTGACATATTGCTCGCAAATAACTGACTATAGGTGTCTTCTGCATTGCTATAGTCTTTAATAAGGCGATAACTTTCGGCTACTAATAGTAACACTTCTTTATTAGCATTATCGGTAGCTAAAACTTTTTCACCCGATTCTATGGCTTTAGGGTAATTGCCTTCATTATAGTATTTGCGAACTTTTTCGATGCTTTGGGCATTTAATTGAGTTGCTAAAAAAACGAAAAAGACAAGGATACTGATTTTTTTCATTTGAAAATTTAATTAGTCACATTAGACAACGGTTAGCGGACTGTTTTTGGACGTATAAAGCTACTTCGGGTCACATGATATATTGTTGTATGCACGTAACTATGCGCTTAGTTGGGAAAAGCGCCGCAAAGATACAAAATACTTGTTTACTTTGTACCTGATTAATTAAAAAAAAATAGCCTTAATAACAATTAAGGCTATTTTCCAACAATTAAGCGCCCGACGTATTACTTTCAAGCAAATCTTTTAATCGTTTGAGACCAAAATCGAAGTCATTGCAGATAGCTTTTTCGAAGTTCATAAACCAAGTAAATAGATTAAAAGGATAAGGCATACTTCCTTTGAGTGTCCATACGACTTTGGTTTCTTGTTCCGAAACAACTTCGGTTGTCATAGAAGTGTGAGAAATAGAGGTAAAAGGACGAAAGAAACGCAATTCTGATTCAATGCGTTCGCCTTGTATCACATTGGTCAATTCTTGTTCGCCTTTGCCTACATTTCGATTGGGGCTTTCCCATGCCGATACGAAACCCACTGTACCATCTGTACCGCGATAAGTTTTGTTCATATTGGGATCCATGGTTGCCCATTTGCTATAGTTGTCTTGGTTTTTGAGTAATTTGATATAATCAAACACTAATGATTTGGGTTGACGAATAATTATCGAGCGTGCTATGGTATAGTTTTTTTTGACAAAAAATGCCAATAACAACACACCCGAAATAAATCCACCCAATAGATAAAGTAAATTAATCATGGATAATAAAAAAAGGGACTAAAAAATTTTATCGCACTACTGTTGGCGCAATAATTTTTGCATTAGGTTGCCAGTAAGAGAAATCTGTTTCGGAAACGATACGGTCTTGGTTGAAATCGGCTACATTATAGTTATTAGCATTTTCTTGCCCTTTGTATTGGTTAAAATCTTGCAAATTGATGATACCATCATGATTGGCATCGCCAGCATAACAACCAAAAACAGCACCACTCAATTGGGCTTGTTGATTGCTGCCATAAGCGCGCGAAGCACTAAGAGTAAAATCGTAGGCTTGTGTATTGGGCAAGGGAATAGATGAGGCAGACATTACTGCCAAGTGTCCGCGTGGTTTGACCACAATATAGTAGTTAGCTGCACTTATGTTGGCAAAGCTAATGCCTTCCGAGCCGTCGGTGTCGTGAATAGTGCCATCGTTGTAGAGCAAAGCAGCACGACGACTCACTACTTGCGACATATTGCTGGCATCGCGCAACTCAACCAACACCCAATCAGTGATATTGAGCGAAGCTGTTGCCATATTTACGCTTTCGGTACCACTATAACCCCATGCTGCAAAAGGCTGCAAACTTGGCAAAAAGACAGGCGTATTGCGCAATGCGGTGGTCATATTTTGCAACAAACTATTGTAAGTTCCTTGTAAATAAACTTTGGCTTTTACTAACAATGCAGGCGGCACCACTTGAAACATATTGCTGCCCATTGCACCAAAATTGTTGTTGCTGAAAATAATAGAACCTTCGCTATCAAGCACTGCAATAGCTCCACTATTGTAGGTCATGCCGTCGCCATAGTCTTCTGCAATCACAAAACGGTAGCAAGCTTGTGTGTTGGGTAATGTGAAATTGTAGGTGAGTGTTTGTAAGGGTGGAATGCTATTGACGGCTGTTCCCGATACCGTATTGCCATTTTCGTCTTCTATCCAAAAGTGTGTATTGTCGTTATCTACCCAAGAGTCGCTGGTGATATTGACCGTTATTTGGTTAGTGGTGTGCATAGCAGGCGTGAATGTGTGGGTGACAAGGTCGTCTGATGTGCTGGCGTTGGCGGAGGTGATGCTGATTTGTAGGGTGCTGGTGGTAGTTAGGTTCACCGAACCCAAATCGACCAAAGCGGCGTTATAGGTACTTAGGTTTCCTGTCCAATTGTAGGTCAGTAGTGTGGTGCCATTTTGCGAAACAGCGATGTTGGCAGATGTCAAAGGCGAAGTGCCATAGTTTTGAACATAAACGCTCAATGGCAATGCTTCACAAAAATCTTCATCGTTGCTTAGGGCAGCGCGCAAAGCGGGATTGTTGCCTGCAACAGGGTCGGGGCAAGCAATGGCACGATTTCGCAAAAAGGTAGGGGTAATTTGTGCGGTATAGAGGCGTTCTGTGCGGCGGTTGGGGCAGATGCCGTACAAGGTGGGTGTTCCGGGTATTTCGTATAGGTTGGGGATAATGGCGTTGTTAGGATTGTTGATAGGATAGGAAGTGCCAGTGACCCAGTCGCCTTGTGTGCCACTACCTATACCATTGAGGGCATTGAGGGAAGTGTTGGGGTCTATTTCGATGCTAAGTACCACCAACTCGTTGGTACCGTTGGGACCATATTGTTCGTATGTAGCATCTAACTGTCCTCCTTGATGAAAATTCCAGCAGGGACCACACCACGTTGCCGAAAATTCCAAAACAACATATTTCCCTTGGTTGAGATAGTCATACAAATGGTGTGTTTGTCCATTGATGTCTGTTACAGTAAAATCGGGAGCAGTAGAGCCGTTGGGCAGTTGCGCCCACAAGGGAGTGGTGAGAAAAAGATAAAATAATAAAGAAAGAAAACTTTTTTTCATGCCAGAAAAAAATTTAATGGTATTGCTAAAAGAGATAAAAATAGTATGAAATTTGTCCATGGACAAATTTAGTCTTTATGTGCTAATGATAAGTTTAACGCGATTCAGAATGAGTAAAATTTGTTTTAGTTCTTCTACTTGTTGTCGTACAGTATTGAAATGCCCCACGACGTAAGGAAGTTGGTAGTGTTCCATTTTGGTTATTTTGTCGGAATGAAATGCTATTATTCAGCACAATATCATCTCACTTGTTCGAGTGGCGAAGCGCGTTAGGGATGTGGCGGGTGGCGTTAGCCAGTGCGTAGCTTGCGAAGCACCGAAGCGGCAGCGAAG
>JAEUUX010000012.1 GCA_016787295.1 Chitinophagales bacterium | reverse complement strand
ATCTAAGCTATTGGCATCATTGTCGTTGCCGTCCCAAGTAATAGTAGCCATACTATAATCGCCAACTCCGTTAATCCATTCGGCAGTATTGTATTGGTCATAAAAAGCAAACCAAGATTCATAAGTAGCAGAAGTATTTAGCGCTTCTACTTTCACATCTACCTCGCCGCCCAAAATACCAGTAGCAGCATAAGTAGCAGCATTTACAGATACTGTTCCATTAGATACCGTTGTATTGGAGATAACACTAATCGTATCTACCACTATACCCGAAGCACATGTATAGGATTGGTCGGAGATGGTCAGTGTAATAACATCTTGACAAGTACCGTCGTTGTATGTAAACGTATAGGTATTGCCACCAGGCAAACCCGATGCAGTGGTCAAATATGTCGGGTCTAAGGGGTCTTGGTCAATATAAATGGAGGGAAATGTGGGCGAAACAGTCCAATTTCCACCAGTTAAGGTGCTAGTAAGAACATACGTAAAACCACTCGTAGGAGGTATTCCCTTGCAAATAATTTCGTCGGTGCGTGGGTCGGGGCAAGTAATGGCACAACAACTGCCAAATACTGGATTATCAAAAGCTACTCCATTAGAAGAATTGCCATTGATAGAATAGTTGGGTGTAATAGTAATATCTTGTGTGGTATGGAAAGTAATAGTAACCAACTGCCAATTTAGGGTACTCCAATCCAACGTTTGAGAATTAGCATCCGTGAAGGGGTTGCCATTCATATCTAATGGATTACTATTAGCCTCCAATGTTGTAACAACCTGTACCACTCCATAAGGACCATCTACAAAAGAATTCACTGTTCCACCTCCATTGTTGTCTATAACAATATACTGCTCATTACCAGCATTAGTTACTATATCAAATGACATGGTTTGCGCCGCAGTAGGATTATTTGGGTCAAAAGATGCAGCCCATACAGACATAGTATAACATTGATTATTAGTCATGTTAATTTGTGGTATTGGATATAAACAAACCGAATTCCCATAAGACGGATCCACCCAAACTATGCTACAACTGCCATCAGGACCACCGCCCGCATTTTGTACATTCACCCATTTTGCTTTATTTACCCACCAATCGGAAATAGATGAACCATTATTATCAATTAACATGTAAGGGCTACCCACAAATGTTCCAGTAGGCGTGAAATTCCCGTTTTCTAATGTCGAGTTCACTAAGGTATTGTTACTACATTCTCCGTTATTGGTAACAGTCGGGCAGTCGGCTGTTATGTCTGTACTGGCATAGATGCTGGTGTTTATACCATCAAAAGCGGAATAACCGTTAAGCATCGAGCGCATAACTCTACTTATTCTTGCATTAGCATAAGTATCATTAGTAGCTGTTACTACTGATGCTTCCGAAGCATTATGGGCAGTAATAGTTATATCACCAAGCCCTACTTCGTTGTAAGTAGCACCATTATCCTTTGTGCCATTGCTATTAAAATCGCGGAATACCGTACCCGAAACTTGGGCTTTGATTGTACCACCACCTAATAATAAAAACACCATAGAAAATACTGTCAAAATGTGCTTCATAAATAAAACTGACGATTTTTGTTTTTTATTCTTTAAATTTCTATGGTTTTTTAAAGGCAATTTGTAAGCCAAATCATGTTTTAAAACCCCCCAAAAAAGGCATTTTTTCGAGATTATTTAATTCTCAATTCTTACAAAATAAGAAGTCATCGCACATTTATTTTGTTAAATAATGCTAAATAAGGCTATTTTGAAGTTTTTGGGCATTATAACCGCTAAAAATCAGCTCGAAAAAATTAAATTTTAAGAGACTGCGTATTTTGTGAAAATTTTTCTAAAATTTAGCAACCTAACCTAATAAGAATTTGTAATTTTGCAAGATTTTTAAATAGCACACGTATCCAAATTAAGCAAGAATAAACATGAGACACCAATTATTTAGCTTTATACACCAGCTTAATAAACAAGAAAAAAGATATTTTAAGTTATATGCCTCTCAGTTGGCAGGAGAAGAAGGCAATATGTATACCCATCTTTTTGATTTGATAGAAAGCAACGAAAATATCGATGAAGAATACATAAAAGAGCTGTATTGCAAAAAATTCGACCCTAAAACCTATATTAGTACTAAATTTTATTTAAAAGTAAAATTGTTGGAAACTTTGCGCTCAATGCAAATCCATACCCAACCAACTGTAGAACAAGAAGTACAACAATTGATGGAAAATGCTTTTTTGTTTCATCAAAAAAATTTCGTTACTCTTTGTGAAAGAGAAATTTTGAAAGCCGAAAAATTAGCCGAAGAAACCGAACATTGGAATTTGTTGTACAATGTAATAGAAAAAAAGTTGTCTTTTTATTACGATATTTTTATGAATGGCAAAAATTGCAATATAGAAAACGTTCAAAAAATCATAGAAAAAAAGAACGATACTTTATTGCGATTACAAGAGGATAGCTCCGTTTTGAATGTGTTATACGAAGTTAAAATGTACTTAAAAAAATGGACAGAAGACTCCCGTACTTATATGGAGCAATTACTGCAATTACCTATTATGCAACATCCGCCCCAAAGCATTCTGACACAAATTAACTTTTATGTAACCAAAGCTATTATCTACAAGTATTTAGTTAATAATGAACAATACTCCCAATGTTATCAAAAAGTGTTTGACCTTTGGCAACAAAGTAGTATTATCAAGCAAACAGATGTTAAAGGCTATTTGATGCATTGTTCCAATTATGTAACATCACTGATTGTCGTGCAAAAAGTCCAAAAAGCAGAACAAGTATTAGAAAAACTACAAAATGAAATCCCAGAGTTAAAGAAACATCTTGTTGATACCCAAGATGTCTATCCACCTATTCTACATGCCCAAAAGGTAACATACCTGCATTCTTCAAACTATACTGCGCTAATAGGTATGGAAAAAAAAGTTGCGCCATTCCTTGTTGTTGGTAATCCTTATTTTCCCAAAACTGCTATCGCCGAAATACATTATGCAATTGCTTATGCCTATTTCAAAACACATCAGTATGACAAATCATTAACGCACCTCAATAAGGTAATACACAATAAAGACTTGTTGAGCAATTGTAGTGTTTTTTACATTGGCTGTTTTATTATGGTGTATTTGTTGTGTCACTATCAATTACACAATACCCATTTTTTAAAGTATGAAATAGACCGACAAAAAGAAATGGCAACTCAATTGAATGTAGCTAGTTATGAATTACTACATTTTTTTAAATTGCTAAACAAATTGTGCAACTATCCTGACAATAGGAAAAAGAGTTTGATAAAGTATTTGCCTATATTTGAGGCGTATGAAACAAACAATCCTAAATCCACTATATTTCTAAGCATAGTAGATTGGATAAAGGAGCAATTAAATTCTATGGAATGATGTGCATTTTGTTATAAAAACACCTGTCTTTTGCAAGCTGTATAGATAGGCATTTTTGTATAATTGGGAACATATCATTCAAGAATAAACGATACGCTATACTAAAATTGTTTTCAGAAAAAAAGGACAAAATTAGTCTCCAAAATGGTTTTCAAAACAACAAAAAAGCATAACTATCTGATTATCAGGTAGTTATGCTATATAGTTCAGAAATAACAAAAAAAGTAATAAATCGGTTTTATAAAACCTCATCTTCGCTGTTCTAATTATCTAAATTTTTTAACCAAAATGACTAAACAACTGTACGAACTTATTCAGTGCCTAAATAAGGCAGAAAAAAGGCACTTTAAAATATACACCGCAGGTATGGCAGAAAATGCCCATTATAAACGTATTTTTGATGCTTATGAAAACGCTACCGAATTTTCAGAATCTACTATAATTGAAAAGAATAACTTAGAACTGAGTTCTAGCTATAGGGTAACAAAAATCTACTTAGAAGCAAAAGTGTTAGAATGTTTGCGAAATCTGCATGAAAACACTATTTTAGGAGTAGAAAGAGTAGCAGAAAATCATTTAGCAAATGCTAAAGTGTGCTTAGAAAAAGGCATATTACTATTAGCCGAAGAACACATTGATAAATGTATTGGCATTTGTCGGAATTATGAACTGAACGAGTTGCTGAAAAAAGCATTGTGCGCAAAAATTGATTTTTTGCAGACTTTCCATCTGGTTCAATGGAACACAATTGTCGATTTGAGGCAGGAGATGCAAAATGTTACTCCAATAATGGCTATTTGCGAAGAACTATACCATATCAATGTAAGTTTAGATTATTTTTATAAGACTCAAAACCAAGCAGGCGCGCAAGTCATCAATAGCATTCAACAAAACTTACAAAAAATAGAGCTTGAAAACCTAAACTTTACAGCAAAGAACTTGTACTTGCAGGTTCATTTAAAGTTGGCATTATTTAAGCATGACAACAAACAAGCGCTTAATATAGCCTTAAAACTTGTCGAGTGGTGGCAAAACAACCCTGATTTTATTAGAGAAAAATATCCCGATTTTCTCAACATACAAAAACTCAGCATTTTATTGGCTATCCAACAAGGCAACATTAGCGATATATCAGAAAAAATACAGCAAATAAATCTTGTTTGTGAAGCGCATATACCCCAAACAAATGCTTATATTACTTGGCGGCTACAAACCCAAAACACAACGGCTCTGCTACAAATCGCTTTGGCAAAGCAATTACAACAGCACCAAACAATGTTATCATTGTGTGAAGGTTTATTGCATAAATATCAGCATGAAGCATTGTGGAAGTTTTTCATGCAAAAATATGGGCTTGAAATAGTGTTGAATATCGCTTATTGTTGGTTTCAAATGAAAGATTATATGCTCATTATTAGTCACTTAAAACCATATTATGACCATAAGCTGAAAACAATAGCCGATTATCAGCAAAAAGTAGCCATAGCGGTTATGTATCTAATTGCCTGTTTTGAAACCAATAATCAAATAACAAAAAGCAGCGATAACGAAATAAACAAAGTGTCAAAGTGGTTGGATAATCCCGCCAAAGCAACTTATCCCTACCTTTGTATGTTGGCACTAAAACTATTATATGGCAAACAATTTACCAAAACGTCCGCCGCAATACTCAATGTTTGCGCCAAAGACTTGGCAAGTTTAGAAGCACAACAGGTATGGTATTTTCAGATGAGTTATTGGGTTACTACCAAAATCAAAATATCCACAAACGAACAAGCACAAAAGCACAACATTAAAAACATAGTTATTACCACTACTTCCTAAAATCCCTCACAAGGCTACCTCTCTAATATGGATAGGTAGCCTTATCTTATGGAAATACTATTAAAATGTTTTTTAGTAAGTCATAAAAAAGCCCTACCTTTGTGCCTAAAACTTCTTTACTAATAAAAACATCTGTAGTTGTTACCATAAAAAACCTGTCAATGAAAAACGTGAAATTTTTACTAACATTCTTAATGGGTAGTTTCTTACTATCCGCCTCTCCTATATTCGCTCAACTTACCGTAGATAATACACAACCTATTGAGCAAGTTATCCAGTCGCTGGTAGGTGAGGGTATTGTTATTAGCAATATTCAAAAGCAATGTCCCGATGGTGCTTGGGGATCATTTGATTGCGTAGATTGTAATTTGGGTATGCCGAAGGGTTTGATGCTTACTTCTGGAAAATCTACCAATGTCATAGGTCCCAACAACTCGGGAGCGATTAGTGAAGCGCTCAATACCGCAGGTGACCCTGACCTCGATGCTATTATTCCTTCCTATTTGACCAACGATGCTTGTGGAGTAGTATTTAATCTCCAAGCTATCTCCGATACCATATTGTTCCGCTATGTGTTTGGGTCAGAGGAATATTTAGAGTGGGTAGGCTCGAGTTTCAATGATGTCTTTGGTTTTTTTATTAGTGGTCCCAATCCCGCAGGAGGCAATTATACCGCCGAAAACATTGCTTTAATTCCCGATACAAGCATTCCTGTCTCGATAAACAATATTAATGATGTGTCTAACTCTGCTTATTATGTGGATAATGGTGATGGTTTTTCTTCACCACAAAATTCTGATGATTTTTATATTCAATATGATGGTTTTACGACTGTTTTAATAGCCAAAACTGCTGTTGTGCCTTGCGAAACCTATACCCTAAAATTAGTAGTAGCCGATGCAGGAGATGCTGCCTTAGACTCTGGCGTGTTCATAGAAGCAGGTAGTTTGACCACCAACAAAATCGAGCTTTCTGCCTCCACATCTTTGGCAGATTTGGGTTATGAAAGTGCTGTAGAAGGTTGTATCGATGCCATTATTAGCTTTACGCCCAGCGGACAAGTTATCGATACAACTGTGGTATATTTTTCAATTACCGGCACCGCCCAAAATGGTATCGACTACACAGCTCCCAACGGACAAGCCATTCAAGACAGCGTTATTCTATATCCCGGCGACACCTTAATACAATTGATTCTACAACCTGTAGCGGACGATTTGATGGAAGGAGAAGAAACCGTCAACATACAAATCACCAACACCTCTTTTTGTACAACCATTGTAGATACTGTAGAAATAAAAATCCAAGACAATATAGAAGCTCAAGCTAATCCAGATAATTTGGGTATTTGTTTAGGAGATACCGTTCAGTTAGCAGGTAGTGTGGGAATAACTTCGCAATGGTCACCACCCGATTTTTTGAATAATCCCAATATTTTTAATCCTACAACCATACCCACGCATAGTATAGAGTATATGTATATTGTTTCAGTAGGAGTTTGTAGCGATACTGCGTATGTTAATATTATAATGGACGACAATTTTAACCCACAAGCTCCTACAGAATACAATGTCTGCCCAGGACAAGAAGTAACTCTCACAAGTTCAGGAGGTACTTTCACACAATGGTTGCCCTTCACCAACCTTAGTTGTGAATACTGCGAAAATACTGTTTTTAGTGGTACTACATCGGCTACTTATACGGCTACTTTGTACGATGCAATTGGTTGCCAAACAGCATTTACGGTCAATGTCAATGTAGGTACTGGTGATTTGGGTGTGCGCGATACCACCATAAACATTTGTCCCAATACGCCTACCGAAATTGTAGTAGGTAGTTCGGGACCTACCTATACGTTCAGTCCCACCACAGGTTTGAGTTGTACCGATTGCAACGCGCCTACTTTCACGTTAAGCGAAAGCACTACCTATAATGTAACAGCCACTTCGGGTAGTTGTGAACAAAGCGGTGTATTAACGGTGGTCGTTAATCCGCTAAATGCCGATGCAGGTGCCGATGTGTTGGGTTGCGAAACGCTCGAAGCCACTTTGGGAACTGCCGCCACCGAAGGTAATACGTATGAATGGTTGCCTGCCACCAATTTGAACGACGATGCCATAGCACAACCTATCATTAGCATAGACACCACCATAGCTTTCTCGCAAAACTATACGGTTGTTGTCACCACTGCCGACGGTTGTACTGCTACCGATGTAGTGAATGTTAGCATTGTTACGCCGCCCGTCCTTAGCATTGCACAGCCCGATACCTTGATAGAAGGCAATAGCTTGACTTTAACCGTTACGGGAGCCGCTGCCAACGATACTTACCAATGGACACCCGCTGCCAGCTTGGCAACGCCCGCCGCCGCATCTACCCTTGCGTCACCTTCACAAACAACTACCTATAAAGTAGTCGTTACAACGGCTGATGGTTGTGAAAGTAGCACGACTGTTACTGTCAATGTCATTGAACCACCCAAATTGACCATTCCCACTGCCTTTACACCCAACGGTGATGATGTGAACGATGTTTTCCGAATGGTGGGCAGAGACATTACCGAAATCCAAACGTTTGTGGTATTCAACCGCTGGGGACAAGAGGTATATGCCAACGCAGGTAATCAGTTAGATGGCTGGGACGGCACTTTTAAAGGACAAGAACAACCATCAGGCGTATATGCCTACTACATAGAATATAAACAAAAAGGCAGCGATGAAGTACAACTCAAAAAAGGTAACGTAACCTTATTGCGATAAACGAATGCGTTTTTTCGCCCAAAACCAAAAATAAAAACCATCGGAACTGTTCAGTTTCCGATGGTTTTTTTATGTTATAGCTATAAACTTTTAGTCATCATTTTTGCCTTTGCCTTTACCCTTGCCATGATCATCATGACCTTTACCTTTACCCTTGCCTTTACCTTGTTTGTCGTCATTGTCATGATCGTCTCCTTTACCACCCTCGTGCTGATGTCCTTCGTGTTTGTGGAAACCTTCGTGGCGACCGGGACGCGTACAACCGGGAACGCCACATTTTGATTTACCACCGCCATGTTCTTCATCATTATCTTCAACTTCTTGTGTTGTTGGTTTTGGTTGATTTTTAGGATCATTAGCAGGCACTAAAACAACACCATTATTGCCACTATTAGAACGCGGATTAGTTCCTACATTGCCATTAGAAACTGTACCCGTTTTGGGTTTGGGTTTAGGTTGCAAAACATCTGTGGTTTGCTCTTTAGGAGTGCCATTAGACGGTTTGACAGTGCCTGTCTTGGGTTTAGATTTGGGTCTGCCCTGCAAAACCGCTGTCGAATTACCTTTGGTTGGTTTTACTGTTTCATCTTTGGTTTGAGTACCGGTTTCATCTTTCGTTTGAGTATCGCTTGTATTATCTTTGGTAGGAATGGTCTCTACGGTAGTGGGGCGTACTTGTGATTCTTTTTTCGTTTGCCCAAAAGCAGGCGATACCCAAAGTCCGCACAAGGTAAGCGCTATACCCAAAAAGATTGATTTTTTCATTGATGATTATACTTTTTTAACGTGAATGGAAAACTATGTCCCTAAGACTCTAAACAACGTTAAAAGGTTTAATCGCGGACAGGGGACTTTTTATTTCATGTATTGACAATTCTTTGAAGATAGTCTATAGAAACATGGCACTTAGTTTAGTAACTAACATTCCTTCGGTTCCTACCTTATCTATGTGCGTTGTCTATACCCCAAACATCTTTGACAAATGCCATAAAAACTTCCACATCTATAAACATTTCTGTGCTTCATTGTCTAAATCAACTAAGGTAGTGATTTTTTTGCTTGGGCGATGGAATATCGTGCAGAGATGCGGATTTTGGGATAGATGTTTAAATATTTTACAATTTTTTAAAAAAATTTACAAACTATTAGGCTCCGCACAATAATACTTGCTTAAAAGCGTTATTGCTATATAACATCAAAGCAACCATTCATTACTATGATAACGACATTAAAAAGTGGTTTTAGCTTGTGTTGTTGTAAAAAAATGACAAATGAGAAATGATATTTGATAACGACACTCTGATACCGACCTTATCAAGGTGTTATTTGTTATTATCAAAACAAACCCGATTAGCTGACAAGATTACAAGCTCAAAATAATAAAAACCCCGACGGGGTGACACGTTTATAGCCTCAAAATAATAGAATAATTAACATAAACCCCAACGGGGTGACATTATTCGACAAAACATGACATCATTTCACCCCTTCGGGCTTTATTTCTATACATCATTCATTTTTCTATAATCATTCCACCCCATCGGGGTTTATTGGTCTTAGCATTTTTACCGTTATCCTTTTTACAATACCACCCAATGTCGTTATCTTACTATGAAGCAACCATTCATTACTATGAAGCAACCATTCATTACTATGAAGCAACCATTCATTACTATGAAGCAACCATTCATTACTATGAAGCAACCATTCATTACTATGAAGCAACCATTCATTACTATGAA
>JAEUUX010000014.1 GCA_016787295.1 Chitinophagales bacterium | reverse complement strand
CAACAGCAAATAGCAGTATTACCGTCAATACTTTACCAACTGCCAATATTACAGGCACAACAACAACCTGCGCCAGCGTTAGCCTAAATGCAACAGGTGGAACGTCTTACACTTGGTCGGGTGGTGCAACTCCCAATAGTGCCAACAATACCTTTACCAATAGCGGCACTTATACCGTTACCATTAGCGATGCCAACAATTGTAGTGCAACAGCAAATAGCAGTATTACCGTCAATACTTTACCAACTGCCAATATTACAGGCACAACAACAGCCTGCGCCAGCGTTAGCCTAAATGCAACAGGTGGAACAGATTACATTTGGTCGGGTGGCGCAACACCAAATAGTGCCAACAATACCTTTACCAATAGCGGCACTTATACTGTTACTGTTAGCGATGCCAACAATTGCAGTGCAACGGCAAACAGAACAATTACCGTCAATGCCCTACCCAATGCCAATATTACAGGTACAACAACGGCATGTAGTAGTGTAAGCCTAAACGCAACAGGCGGAACGTCTTACATTTGGTCGGGTGGCGCAACACCAAATAGTGCCAACAATACCTTTACTAATAGCGGCACTTATACCGTTACTATTAGCGATGCCAACAATTGTAGTGCAACGGCTAACAGAACTATTACTGTTAATACTTTGCCAAATGCCGATATTACAGGTACAACAACAGCATGTAGTAGTGTAAGCCTAAACGCAACAGGTGGAACGTCCTACATTTGGTCGGGCGGAACAACTCCGAATAGTGCCAATAATACTTTTACCAATAGCGGCACTTATACAGTTACTATTAGCGATGCCAATAATTGCAGTGCAACAGCAAACAGAACAATTACTGTTAATACTTTGCCAAATGCCGATATTACCGGCACAACAACAGCCTGCGCCAGCGTAAGCCTAAATGCAACAGGTGGAACAGATTACATTTGGTCAGGCGGAACAACACCAAATAGTGCCAACAATACCTTTACTAATAGCGGCACTTATACCGTTACTATTAGCGATGCCAACAATTGTAGTGCAACAGCAAACAGAACAATTACCGTCAATGCTTTACCAACTGCCAACATTACAGGAACAACAACAGCATGTAGTAGTGTAAGCCTAAACGCAACAGGTGGAACGTCTTACATTTGGTCAGGCGGAACAACACCAAATAGTGCCAACAATACCTTTACCAATAGCGGCACTTATACCGTCACTATTAGCGATGCCAACAATTGTAGTGCAACGGCTAACAGAACCGTTACTGTTAATACTTTGCCAAATGCCAATATTACAGGTACAACAACGGCATGTAGTAGTGTAAGCCTAAACGCAACAGGCGGAACGTCTTACATTTGGTCGGGTGGCGCAACACCCAATAGTGCCAACAATACCTTTACTAATAGCGGCACTTATACTGTTACTATTAGCGATGCCAATAATTGCAGTGCAACGGCTAACAGAACCGTTACCGTCAATGCTTTACCAACTGCCGATATTACTGGCACAACAACAGCCTGCGCCAGCGTAAGCCTCGCGGCAACAGGTGGAACAGATTACATTTGGTCAGGCGGAACAACACCAAATAGTGCCAACAATACCTTTACCAATAGCGGCACTTATACTGTTACCGTTAGCGATGCCAACAATTGCAGTGCAACAGCAAACAGAACAATTACTGTTAATACTTTACCCAATGCCGATATTACTGGCACAACAACAGTCTGCGCCAGCGTAAGCCTCGCGGCAACAGGTGGAACAGATTACATTTGGTCGGGCGGAACAACACCAAATAGTGCTAACAATACCTTTACCAATAGCGGCACTTATACCGTTACTGTTAGCGATGCCAATAATTGCAGTGCAACAGCTAACAGAACTATTACTGTTAATGCCCTACCAACTGCCGATATTACTGGCACAACAACAGCCTGCGCCAGCGTAAGTCTAAACGCAACAGGTGGAACGTCCTACATTTGGTCGGGTGGTGCAACACCAAATAGTGCCAACAATACTTTTACCAATAGCAGCACATACACAGTTACCGTCACTAATAGTAATAATTGTAGTGCTACGGCAAATAGCAGTATTATCGTTAATGCCCTACCAACTGCCGATATTACAGGTACAACAACGGCCTGCGCCAGCGTAAGCCTCGCGGCAACAGGTGGAACAGATTACATTTGGTCAGGCGGAACAACACCAAATAGTGCCAACAATACTTTTACCAATAGCGGCACATACACAGTTACCGTCACTAATAGTAATAATTGTAGTGCTACGGCAAATGCAAATGTAGTGGTCAATACTTATTCTACACCTTTAGTTTTAGTAAATTCGCAAAACACGAATACCATTGGTGCATTCGCCTATAATACGCAAACAATAACCATAGGTGGTGCTACAGCTCCCTATCAATTTACTTGGGACAATAGCGGCTACGTTCGTTATGACATATCGTATAGCAATATTGACCACGATAATGATCCTGCTACGGCAGTCGTTGCGGGCGCAACCATCACCGTTTACTACGCTAATGGAGCAGATTGGGCGGTTACGGTGACAGATGAAGACATGTGTTCGTCAAGTACCTTGAACTTTAGCAATACTTTGGGTGGTACTAATACCAGCACTTATTTGGACATAAACGATTATACCATAACTCCACAAATAGGGACTTTGCTTGCTAATGGAGCCATTAATATTAGCGTAACTGGTGGTAACTGCAACGGTGCTTATACCTATCAATGGAGCGGTCCGAATGGGTTTGCAGCCACAACCCAAGATGTTTCAGGTCTGGTGTATGGTTGGTATGCTGTAACGGTTACTTGTGGTGATGAAACAGTAGAAGGTTGGTATTGGGTTCCGAGCGAGAGCCGTGGTCGCAATAAAACAGAGGATAACGAGCTACTTAGTGTTGCACCCAATCCATTTAGCCAAAACACAACTGTTCAGTTTTATGCCGAAAAAAGTGGTCACAGCAAGGTGAGCATTTATGCTATGGACGGTCGCGAAGTAGCAATATTGTTTGATGGTGAAACAACCGCAGATACCAATTATCCGCTATCCTTTGAAGCCAATCAGTTGCCAAGCGGCACCTACCACATAGTATTTATCGCCGATGGTCAGCAATCTGTGGAAAGGGTTGTATTGGTTAAATAGGATTGTATTAGGAACGTTGCAGGTATTTTTGAAACGTCGGCAACATTCGTTCAATTGCTCAAAACTACAAATGACAATATTGCCCTGCTTGCGTTAGGTTAATACCTCGCAAACAGGGCAATATTGTTATAGTTTGTTAATAAACTTTTTATTGTTATGTCAGAAAAGGGTAAAATACTAGGCAATATAAAATAGCGCTTACATGCAATCAGTTATGCGATGTTTGCCCTAACCGGTGTTGAACTAGTGTTCCATTTTAATTATTTTGTTGGAATTGGGTTTATAATCTAAATGGTTACATCGCTAAATTATATCTAACCCGAATGGAACAATTAGTCCACTATCAGTTTCTGTACTTGTGTCGTACCGTTTATAGTGCGGATTTTTAAAATGTATAGACCTTTGCTTAAACCCTCGGTGGATAGCAGTCCTCCATTCTTATGTAATTTAAGTAACCATCCAGTAGCATCAAAAACTTCAACTTGTTGTACATCTGCACTAAATTTAACCTGTGCGCCCGCCTTTACAGGATTTGGGTATACTTGTAGGTTATTAGTAAGGTTGTTATTTTCATAGATGCCAACTGGGAACTTGTAAAAATAGACATTATCTACATACACTGTAGTCGCGCCTGTCGGTTGTCCTACTAAGATGTATTGTGCGATATGGGACATTGTAGTTAGTCCCGCAAAATCGCTAAGTGGAATATCTAAACTTACCCATGCGGCTTGTGCGGGTGCGTTTATATTTACTTGATGCTCTACATCGTCACCACCACCAAATGCTGCGTCGGCACCAAAATCTACTAATTTAATACCAAACAAAGTGAAATTGGGCGACCAAATGTCTATATGGAAAACATTCATCTCCGAAATATCCAATTGGTTGGACACGGTTTCGATACCCACAAAATCGAGTGCGGAGTATTTTTTGGTAGGATTACCAGCAATTGTCACATCTTCGAGTACTGCTGATGACCAATCAGTTCTCCAAGTGTCGACGGGAACGTTGGTATAGGCATCGCTGAACAATGAAATGACGTTAGCAGCAGCTTGCGTAGGCGTTGGAGCGGCTACGGTAGGTTCGGTGGGTGCAACACCGCCTTCTTTGTGGAAAAATACATTATCTACATACACTGTAGTCGCGCCTGTCGGTTGTCCTACTAAGATATATTGTGCAATATGGGACATTGTAGTTAGTCCCGCAAAATCGCTAAGTGGAATATCTAAACTTACCCATGCGGCTTGTGCGGGTGTGTTTATATTTACTTGATGCTCTACATCGTCACCACCACCAAATGCTGCGTCAGCACCAAAATCTACTAATTTAATACCGAACAAAGTGAAATTGGGCGACCAAATGTCTATATGGAAAAACTCCATTTCTGAAATATCCAATTGGTTGGACACGGTTTCGATACCCACAAAATCGAGTGCGGAGTATTTTTTGGTAGGATTACCAGCAATTGTCACATCTTCGAGGACTGCTGATGACCAATCAGTTCTCCAAGTGTCGACGGGAACGTTGGTATAGGCATCGCTGAACAATGAAATGACGTTAGCAGCAGCTTGCGTAGGCGTTGGAGCGGCTACGGTAGGTTCGGTGGGGCTGCCTCCTGCCTCAGAAAAAGTGATACTGTCGAAATATATGATGTTGTCTTGAGTTCTGCCGCTTAAATTAAAATCTGGAAACACGATAATTTGGTCTAACTGACCATCAGAGGCGGGTGGATTAGCGAAGGAGGAGAAATCAAAGGTAAGTTCTTCCCATTGGTTTACCAATGTGTTAGCAACCTTAATTTCGCCTTGTGACCAACCGGTTGGGCTAGCTAATTTTATGCCGACATTGCTAATTACCGATTTCCAAACTTTAATTCGGATAATAGAATTGCTTGCACTAAGCACAAAAGGTCCGATGTCTGAACCGTGAAGCGATTCGCAACCTGCCCAAGGATTACCGGCTTGTAGTGCGGTAAATTTTGCTACTGTGGCAGAGGTGTTGATTCCCGTTGGGTTGGGATTGGCAACAATTTCTAAGGGAGGGTTAGTGTTGTTTTCAAAAACCGTCCAAGTCCAAGCGGCTCCGTTTCCGCCTGCTTCAAAATCAATTGGGGTATTTTGAGCAAAAGTTAATGATGCAAAAAACAGTAAATAAAGAGATAGAATTTTTTTCATTGTAAATTTCTTTTGGTGTTGTCGATATTTGAGCCTTTAAAGGGCTTTATTTTCAGGTGAATTAATTAATATTAAGGTAAAATGGCTTAAGGCATTGCTTATAAGTCGCCTCTTCTTTTTACAAGTTCGGCTTTAATTTCTTTGGCTTTTTCCTCAGTTAAGTCATAGTTCCACATAACCCAAATAGCTAGGGCGGCGGTTATGGCAGGTATTGATATATCAGCAATTCGCAAATTGGTTAAGGTTTCATGGCTTTGCTGTGCCACATTTTGGTCAAATCCTACCAATTTTAACACCAAACCGCCTAACACCAAAGCAAGTCCCTGTCCAAGTTTGACCATCCACCAATAGATAGCTCCAAATGTGGCTTCTTTTCTGGGCATTCCGTTATGTAGTTCGTCCAAATCGCATACATCGGCTGTCATGCTCATCATTAAAGTAAACAAGCCGCCTATTCCAAAAGTCATTAGCGGAATAGGTATGAATAGCAGCCAAGGATTGTCGGGATTAAAGCCCCACCATTTTAGCATATATCCAACAATAGAAATAACGGTTGAAATGATAAACGCATTTTTTTTACCAAATTTGTTTGCCATCATTGTAACGGTTGGAATGACCATAATTGCGGTGACGATGGCACTAACTGTTGAAAACCAAGCGGGCCAAGTCCCAGCAGCATCATAACGCCCCTGAAACATGTAAAAAACTATGATGAAGTAACTAAAAGATGCCACCATTTGAAAACCGTTAAATACCAAAAAAGTAGCGGCACATAACTTTACAAAGGGTTTATTCTTAAAAATAAGTAGCATATTGTTAAGCAGCACCTTCATATTGTGTAAAATATTTTTTAGGTTCAGGTCTTCTCTATTACTAAGGTGTGTTTGGTCTATTTCTTTGCAAAATAAAGCGGGCATTATGCCAAAAATCATGCAGATGATGCCTACTATGATAGACAACTGTCTAACGCCTACTGCTTGGCTTTCAAATAAGTTTGGGTTGGCAATGATTACCCAAAACCAAGGCACTATCATCCAAGCTATTTGCCCGATGGTTTGAGAAAAGCCCATTAAACGGGTTCGTTCTTTATAGTCGGTGGTCATTTCGTAGCCCAATCCTATGAGGGGGGTAGAGTATATGGTATTTCCTGTTAAATAGAGCAAAGACACTAACATAAAATACCAAAAGTTATACGTTTGTGAGTTTTCGGGGTTAAGCTGCCACAAAACAGCAAACAATATACCCGTTGAGATAGCACCAATAAAAATGTAGGGTCGTCTGCGCCCCCATTTGGATTGAGTATTATCGGATATATAACCCATAATAGGGTCGGTAATGGCATCGTAAATTCGCGGCAAACCGCCGAGTAAGCCAGCAAGAAATGGATCCATGCCAAATGCAGTGAGTAAGAAAAACGAAAAAACCCCCAATGCACCGGGTAATAGGTTATTTACTAAATGTCCTGCTCCAAAGGCTGCCTTTTGTACTAAGGGCACCCTGTCCCTTGATGCCATGTTGTTAGTTGACATAGATGGTATTTTAGTTGTTATTTAACAGATATTCCGTAATGCAAGTTTAGTTTTTTTGATAGAAACATTGTCAGCGTTTGAAATGATAGCAACATATTGCCTACCCGACAATGTTAAAATGAAAGACTACTAAGGTAAGAACCTTTACTATAGGTTAGGGTTTAATCTTTTTTATTTCAAAGTCGCTTGGTGGGACTTTTACCTCTTGCAACAATGCTGCTTTGTTGCCTTTATATGTTTTAGTAATGGGTTTGCCATTTCGGGTTAAACCTTTAAAGATACCTTTATCTACGGCACTCCAAAGTGCATATTTTGCCTGTGCCTGTAAATTGATAAGTCCGAAATGGTTTTCAGAACCTGCTGGATTTTGGGCATCTTTCCACTGCTCGTCAAATGCTTCAAAATAAAAGCATATTAAACCTGTTTTTTTTGTCCACTCGCGCATGAGTTGGTAGTAAAGTGCCGATTTGTATTCATCAGTAGCTCTTGACCCTAAGTCGCCATAATGTTCATTAGATTGCGTTGCCCAGCCGGTTTCGCCAATATGAATGGGTTTATCGACACCTATACTTTTCATGTATTTTACGACACTTTCGTATTGTGCAATGGCGTGTTTTTTTGCGCGAAGCATGGCGGCATCTATTTTTTCTACATCGGATAAGTTGGTTTCCGTTTCTCTTACTCCCCAAAAATCGGGATTGTAGTGTGTATCGTGCATGGGATAAGTGTGCATAGCAATAAAATCAACTGCTTTTATTAGTTGGTTCAACTCTTCTACATGGTATTCGCTACCGCCGCCGCCCCACGAGGCAAAATTATCTGAACTTGTTATCCACAAATCTGTCGGCAATTTGCCTTGTTTTTTGAGGTTTTGCAGGTAGTTAACCCATTTGAGTATTATATTTGGCTCTACGTAATAAGAGGTTGCCCATTTTACCATAGCCTCGTTTCCTACGGCTAATATTTTAACAATGTCGGGATATTGGTTGGCTAATGCAACGGCTCTGTCAATTTCAGCAGCATTTTGTTCGCTTTCGTTAAAATGGTCGGGTTTTTCTGTTCGGGCATCTTTGCAGTCTATCCATGCACCCAACATCAAATACATTTCAAAATCCGCATTTTCTTGTTTTAGTTGGCTAATTGCTTCCAATAGATTGGCAGCTTCTTGCAAATAAACATTATAAGTTCGGATTAGCTTTATATCCATGGCAGCCAATATCTTCATGTCCTCTTTAAGCTCGGCAATAGTGGGTTGTATATCGCGCGATTGCTCCCGATAACCCCCATAACAAATTGCTAAGTTATTGGGATTGCTTAAAATTTCTTGTGCAGTTTTGCTTACTTGTTTCTTTTTGCTGGTAAGGGTACGCGCACAAGAAATAGCAAACATGCTTACTACCACTGCTATTATACCTGCAAACCACTTACTTTTGTTGTAATACGTTAACCGCATGTGTAAATTATTTTAAACTTGTTTCGGACACCGAAACGGTAATTTGAACTATTGCACCGCTTCTATTAAATAGGTGTTGGCTTGTTGCTAAATCTATGCTTAAGGTGTTAAACGCTATTGTTTTGCTGTTGCTCAACCCTACTTCTACTTTTTCGGTAGGGCTTATTTTATAAATAATAGGTATCTGACAAATGGTAAAGCAAAGCGAATTTGGCGGTAATTGGATTTGTTGGTGTTCATTTTGCACCGTTACATACTCAATGGTTTTCTCCTGCTCCCAAAATAGGCTTTTCTCTAACAAACAGGGGTTAAAATGTAATGCCCCATTTTTTATGAAGACACCTAATTCGGCAAACCTAATCAATATATCCTCTTTTACCTGACCTGTCATACCGGGTTGTTGTGCGCCGCGGTGCATAGGAGTATGTGAGTAGGGGTCGGTCGGAAATGCGCCATACACGGCGGGCGATTTGTGAATGCCAATTCCTTTGCCTATTTCGCAATAATGTGCTGTTAAACCATCAATAATTGCTGGATTTTCTTGGTTTTCAATGGCTTTTAGACAAGCTTCTTGAACCGCTAAATGGAGTTTCGACACCATATGCCAATAGATAGACCCTAATCCTTCGTAAGCAAAAAAAGTTCCTGACCTACCCGTAAATGCTTTGTGGTTAAATACCGCTTCAAAAATTGCTAAGACCGTAGCTGTTTCTACTTCTACCAATGGTTGGTATGCTGTTGATGCCAAACCATCTAAAGCGGCTTTCAAATCGTTGGCATTTTTGAAGTTGCCATTGAAGTGGAACGTTCCCTCAATATCGCGGTTAATTATTTGGAGATTATTGTCAGATAATAATTTTTGCAACAATTGGGATTGCTCCACGGCTACTTTCGGAATGGTATTTTTGTCTAAAAAACGTGGGAGGTCTTTGTTGGGATAGAGCAAATAACTATTTTGGTCTGCTCGGTACAAAGCACTTTTTTGGAGTACCTCTAACAAAGCCAGTGTTTCGTTGGACGATAAAAAACCTGAACTGAGGACGGCTACTTGCCCTTCTAACATTTCGCTTAAATGGGAAATGGAGATTTCGTTTTCGGCAATAGTTATTACATTATACGCATGATAAAGTTGGTCGGTTCTTTGGTTGGCAAGTATAGAATGTTCAAAGTGTTTTAAACTTGTATTTACAAGGTGTAATACTTGGCTAAGTGCCAAAGGTGCTTTTGTTCCGCTAAATCCATGAGTGTATATGGCGTTGCGGTAATTGCTGGCTGCTTCGCCCAAGGCATCGGTAATTTTTTTTCGGTCGCTATCGCTAATTTTACCCACTAATAGGGGTTGATTGGCATCGAGTGTTGCGGCAATTTCGGTAAAAAAGGCTTTGAGTTCGCTTGAAATAGTTACTTGTTCGATGCTTGACTGCGAAAGTGCTTTTCTGAAAAAGTTAAAAAATCTTTGCAGATAATATAAAGTAACCATTGAGGCTCCATTTCCAACCAAAGCATTATTGGCATCGTTCCACTCGGGGCGTTGTGTGTTCATCCATATACCAGCTTCAGGAATAAAATTAGCGAGCTTTGCCAATACCATAGCAAGCAGTTTTTCCAAGAAATTTACTTGATATATTTCACCTGCCTGATTGCGCAGCAAAGCCCCATCAGCACCTTCGGCTATAATTTTTTTCCGAATAGCATGGTCTAATTTTTCGTCAAAATCTATGGTGTTTTTTGGGTTTTTGAGTATGTCGCCATACGATTTGATGCGGTAAGGTACATTTGCATACACAAAACATTCTTCGAGCAACAAGGTTGCTGTTTCGTTAGGTTGATAGTTGTCAAAAAACTCAAGGAACTTTAGCAAGTAGATGATTTGGTGGTCGCCCCAATAGCCGATATAAGACCATGGATTATCGGGTTCGATGGTTTCCCAGTCAAAGCCGCCCTTAGTAACCCGATAGGGGTTATATCCATCAAAAGTAGAGGCATTTAAAAACTTAAATATCATGCCTTTGATAAAATCGGGATAAGCATGTACCAATGCTTCCCAATTCTGAAAAATATCCCTCCAGTTACCTTCGTAGTCCAAAATTTTAGAGCCGTCGGTTTCATTATAGATATTGATAGAAAATTGGTTCCAAGGTCGGCTTGGGTCTCCGTGCCTTCTGCTCAATTTCAAAGGCATATACTCTTCGGCAAGCCGTCCTAAGTTTGCATCTTTGCACTTATCTACCCATAGCTTAAGGGTCTGTTTGCTAAACACACTTGCTAAACCATCAATAAATGTTTTATTGGTGGCATAAACATTTTTATTGGCATTGGACAAATAACGCACAAAATCGCTTTTCTCAATTTGGTAGTTATTATCAAAAATGCCTCCTCGCAAAATGTTGTAAAGAACATTGGAAAAATGCCTTGCATTGTATTGCTGGTCGGCAGTAAATTGCAGCCCATCGGCACTTGCTACAAGTTCGATGAGTTTTTTTGTTCCTGCCTTTATATCTTCTTCTATTTGTTGGTTTAGCGCTACTTTGTCGGTAAGTAGGCTATGATATAAGCTAACAATTTGAGCGTGGTTTTGGTTAACATTCGCAACTA
The DNA here is from genome assembly GCA_016787295.1 of Chitinophagales bacterium. Classification (GTDB taxonomy): domain Bacteria; phylum Bacteroidota; class Bacteroidia; order Chitinophagales; family UBA2359; genus JAEUUX01. The sequence continues at coordinate 7,703 of JAEUUX010000014.1, read as the reverse complement.
TAGTCCAATGTTTATCCGTATTAGGGTGTAGTTCAAGGTCGGTGACAATAAAATAAGCTCCTTTTTCGCCTTTTATATCATATTCTTCGCTAATTGCTTGTTTTTGTCTAAAACGATTAAGTTGCAGGGACGATAGCAGATATTTGGGCTTTTCTACACCCAAACTCCAAGCTATATTGGCTTTTAGTGCTTCGCTGGGTTCTGCTTTGTCAACAATAATGGCACTTAACGAAAACATACCCAGCCCCGACTGCGGGTGCAGTTCGTTTCTTTTGTAGGCATCTACTAAATTACTGGTGTTATTTTGCAAATAACTACCTACCCCAGAAGGCATTATGTTTTGTATGCCATCTAATACACTAATAGGGTAGTGGTTAGCCGAAAAATTGTGCAAAGTAGATTTTTTTACAAAACCAAATTGTTCACTTGTATTCCACTGATACCTAAAAACTACTCCAAAATGATGGTTGATTTCTTCAAATACAACTTTGTTGCCAACAGCATTTTTGTAGATATTTCTGCTTATTGGGTATCGGTCGCTAAATCTTTCCGAAAATGGCTCCCATATAAAAATTTCATCGTTAAAATGAATTTGAAAAATGGATTTACTGCCTGTAAAGTCAGCCATTTCTGTTAATTTATCGTCGGTATAGTAGGGAAATAAAGCGTTTTCGGCATTTTTGCGTCCTGCTGTGAGTCCTCCATTGCTTGATATAAACATCCAATGATTTGACTGACTTACGATACTCATGAGGAAAGGTCGCATGGCATCGTGATTAGCTATTTTAAAATAGATTTCATTATCAAAATCTACTATGTTCATAGTTGCCACTTTATTAGCTTCTCTTGTTTTGTTATTTGAAGAGGAAATGTGCATTGGAAAGTTTAGTTTTGGGGAGTAAAAAGAAAAAACAAGAAGCCCAAATATTGGCTACTTGGTTTATTGATAAACGCGAACATAGTCAATAATCATCTTTTGTGGAAATGGGGTTTGGTCTGTGGGAAAACCCACATAGCTGCCGCCAACTGCAATGTTAAGGATAATAAAAAATGGGTGGTCATAGACCCATTCGCCACTCACATCGCCCTGCTCTATGCGTTGATAGAGGTAGTCGTCCACAAAAAAGTCTATTTTTGTTGCGTCCCATTCTACTGCAAATAGGTGGTATTCGGTATCAAAACGCCCATCGGGTAATCCATAGCTTTGGGCTATCGGATTGGCACCCGAGTAGCCAGGTCCATGAATAGTACCATTAATGATATTGGGTTGCTGACCTCTTAGTTCCATTATGTCTATTTCGCCACATTGGGGCCATGATTCGCTTGTTATGGTAGAGCCAAGCATCCAAAATGCGGGCCAAATGCCAGGTCCGTAGGGTGTTTTTAAGCGGGCTTCAAAACGACCATATTGCTGCTCAAACAAACCTTGTGTATTGATGCGTGCGGAGGTAAAAGGTGCGCCAGCATAACTTTCTCTGTAAGCTGTAATGACCAAATTACCTTCGCCGTCCATAGACACATTTTGGGGGCGGTCGGTATAGTATTGTAATTCTTGGTTTCCCCAGCCTCCGCCGCCAACATTAAAATTCCATTTTGAGGTGTCGGGCAATGCTTCGGCTGCACCATTAAATTCGTCACTCCAAGTTAAGACCCAATTGCGCTTATCCAATTTCTGAAAATCATCGGGTTGGCAACCGCCAAAAAGGATAATTGTCAATAGTAGCGCGATGGCGTATGTCTGTATATTAGTTGGTTTAATTTGTGTTTTCATTTTTGCGTATTGAAAAGTAAATTATGCGTATGGGCATATTAGTTGCAGCAAAGTAGACTTTATCTACTTCAAAGCATTGCCTTACTTAAAATAGATATTGTCCAAATAGATATCACCATTGCCGTCAAATTTGAGTTGCATTAGATTGTTTAGCGCAACCGGCGTAAATGAGCTTAATGGTATGTCGATGCTTGTCCAACCGGAGCTTGGTACGGTTAATGTGTAGGGTGTTTCTACGGGACCAGGGCTGATTATATATACTTTTAGTGCTGAGGAATTAGCCGTCCAGTAGTCTAAATGCAAAAATTGTTTTGTACTAACATTTTGGTTGCTTCCCAACTGAATGCCCTGATAGTTTAAACCTGTATATTTTAAGGTATTATTGCCTGCAATAGCTACTTGTGTTACAACGGTGCTTTGTCCCCAATTAGGGTTTAAATTGGTTGCTGGAATATTGGTGAAGGCATCACTAAAAACAGCTATTACATTGGCAGGATTATCGGTGGGTGTGGGAGCGGCAGTAGTAGGAACGGCGGGCGGAGTGGCGCTATTGTAAAAATAAACATTGTCCAAATAGATATTGGGCAAATCGCCTGATAGCACCAATTGGGCTAAGTGCGCTCGGCTTGTTAGCCCTGTAAAATTAGTTAGCGGGATATTGAGGCTAACCCAGCTTTCGGTAGCTAATACAGGAGCAGTAATGGTGACTTCGTGTGAGGCATCGTCACCACCGCCATAAGTATTATTGGGGCCAAAATCTACTAATAGCACTTTAAAACTTTTGGGTGCTGTAGTTGGGTCGGGTGTCCAAATATCCAAATGAAAATGGGTCATATTGGTAGCATCAATGGTTTGGGAGCTAAACTCGATGCCCACAAAGTTCAGGTTTCGGTAGCGAATAACATCATCGTCGGCTATTTGAATGAACGATTCCTCAGCGGTTGAGTAAAGCCAGTGCGTATTCCAAGTATCTACCTGCACATTGGTATAGGCATTGCTGAACATAGAAATCACCTTTGACGCATCAACCGTAGGAGTTGGAGCGGCAATAGTGGGCTGAATGGGCAAGCCTATAGAGTTGATGGTAAGCGAGCCTGATACAGCTATGCCTCCCATTTGCGCCGTAATGATGGCATCGCCTGCTCCCACAACTGTTACTACGCCTGCTTCGTTTACTGTTGCTACGGCGGTATTGGAAGAAGCAAAAGTGTAGTAATAGGGCGTGGCATCTACGCTTTGGTTTATTCCGTTGGGAAGGTTGGTAGTAGTGGTTAAACCTGTTAAGGTGATGGTTGCACCTGTTTCAGATGTTACAACTTCATCTTGTCCATTTAAGATGTTTGAGCTTGGTGGTGTTATAGTACCTAATTTTTCAAACTTTACTTCGTCTATCCAAAAGGTGTAACCTTTCTCGTTTTCGGGACCTTCGGAGTAGAAAAACATACCACGCTCTATGGTGAGTTTAGAGGGGTCTGGAATGGGTAAAATATACTGTTTCCAGTTGGTGTTTATAGTAAGCCCGTTTGCCGATACTTGATACCTATTGGCACCAAGGTCATTGCCAAAACCTACTACGTCGAGCGTAGCATCTTTTGATGCTTTTGCCCAAAATGTTAGGGCATTATAGCCCGATAAATCCCTTCCTACCCCTGTAAAATAAGTGCCACCGGCATAAGCGCCGCGTGGGTCGCCATAGTCGGGAACTTCAAACCGCATAGCAGCACTTGAATTATCGAAGGTTACTTCGTTATCAACGTTAAAAGCAGTAGGGACAGAGCCGCTGAATGCTGCATAATTCAAACCCCCACTAAAACCGTCAATAAACACTTCGGGATTGGTAGCGTAAGTGGCAGGTTCTAAGTCGGCAATATCGCGTTCGCAGCCCGATGAAAGCAATGCGAAAATTCCGACAGATGCCAAGCAGCCAAGTATATAAAATGTACTATTATTCATTTTGTTGGGATTCTTATTTGGTGATGTTTATGCGTATGTAAGTTCTTAGTTCCCACTCATTACCATTATCAAACCCAATAGCTGTTGGGTTAGGAAGGAATGTTCCGTTGGCAGCAATGGTTTGGGTGGGCGAATAGCGTGGGGAGTAAACATTAAGGGTACGGTAGGTGGCACGCACGCCAAGGCTGGTTGCGGGCAAATCGAACCAATCGGGTTTGCTGGTCGATAAAGAGAGGTCTGCCATCAACTGTAGCGGAAAAGTGAGGTTAAAATCTCGGTGGTAATCATAAGGTCCCCAATCGTTAAGGCGTGCAAAGGAGTTTAGCTTTAGCTGTTTGTAGATGACACGTAAATCCATACCATAGCGTCTGATGGTTCTTGGGTCGCTACCATTTGCTTGTGCATCGCCGGTATATAGGTTGGCAATAAAAGCAAAATTGTTGTTTATTTTAGAAACGATTCGGGCGTTTACTTCCCACAAATCTTTGGCGGGAGCAGCACCGGGAAAGGCGAAAATAGTACGTCCGTCGGCAAATATACCAATGGCAGCATCTTGGGTAGTGGGCAAGTGGCGATATACTACTCCAGCACTTACCGCAAATTTAGCATCTTCTGCACGGTCATTATCCCATTCATACATCCATGTTCCGGGCGTAGGGTCGTAGGTAAGTAAGAGTTCTCCTGCTAGCTGTTCTCTGTTTCCCCTCACCACAAATGGGTCGTCAAGGATATTTCGGGGGCGTCCGGGAGCAGGTACATTGCTGGGTAAGGGACCTTCGATGGGTTTTTGCCAAAGGAAATTGGGTGCAATTTGAAGTTTGCCTACTGTGTAGGTAAAACCCGAAAGTACATTGTATTGGTTTCCGCTACCACTATCTTTCAAGCGCCAGCCGGTGAAGGTTTTGGTATAATCTGCTCCGCCTTGAGCCACTAAGCCCATTACAGCAGATTGTGCATACCAATTGAATTTGCCACCTAAGTAGGATAGTTTAATTTTTCCGCCAAAATTATCGGTGTTCTTAATTTGGTCTTTATAAACTGTATAATTGCCTTCTTCGCCTCTTAGCACCTGAAAGTCTCTGCCAATAAGGGGTTGTCCCGCCCAAATGCCGCCCAAATCCATCATAAATTTGCCAAATTGTCTATTGACGTGCAAGGAAAATCTTCGGGTTTTGGGTTGTGGAATAGCAAAAGAACTTTCCGTTAGACCGAGTTGTTCTAAATCTTCGTGAAATACACCAGTTAGATTAAACTTAGCAAGCGTTTTGCTGTATTTGAGCAATATGGCAGGGTTTGCTCCCCACCATAGTTGCGGACCAAAAGCCAATTTCAAGCCCTGAAGTTGTTTTTTACCTGCTATTTCAAAGCCAAAAGGAGCTATACCGTTATAAATGTCAATTTGGGGGCCATAGTTGGCTTCGGGATAAAGACCAAAAAAGTCGCCTTCATAACCCCAATGGTAATGTCCTGTACGGTAAAAACCGTTGAGGTTAAACCATTTGTGATTCCATTGATAACTCGCCCGATATAGCTGAATGCGGTTGATTGACTCCACCAAAACATTCCCGTTATTGTTGTTTTGTAGCGCGATAGGGCGACCTCTGTTTTCATAAAATATTTGGTCTATGGGATTTTGAGCCACATTACCCAATACATTAAATTCTACGTTAGCGGTTAAATTGGGCGTTGGTTGAGCCGCCACGCCTATAAAAAATGACTGCATATGGTCGAAGCCCAATTGGTTGGGATAGACAGGATTGTTGGGGTCGGGATTTTGGGGTGTTGTAATCAGGTTGCCGCCTGTATTAAAGGTGGTCAGTTCGGCACCAAAGCGGCTTAATCTTATTTTGCTAACCCTCTCGCCTTCCAATGCGGCTTTATCACCTCTTGCCCTTAAGAAGAAATCGGTTTGTTGAAGGTTAGAGAAATAGCCTTGTAGGGTGCTTAAATTGGTGCCATTAGTGTATGGATTTAGCTCGTGTATGGCTTTTAGGGCGTAATATGCAGCGCGCGGAAACAACTGATAATGTCCTGCTTCGTTGGTTGAGCCTTTTGCACAAATGCCAAACCACTCCTCGTTCATATTGTTTTCGCCCTTTTTATAATCGTTATAATAGCCACCATTTGACCACGAAGCGTTGCTATCATGCACGTCTAAATTGGTGGTTTGTTTAAACTTCCACCAGCCGTCGCTAAATTGAAAAGTGAAGCCGCCTAAGCAGTTGCCTGTTTTACCTAAACCCGCCGCATTTTCGTAGATTTCGCGCCAATTATTTACTAAAAAGTTGGCTTGGGCTTGTTGGTCTTCTTCGTTGGTTGTTTCGTTGAAAGCATCAGAGCCAAATTCCGTAAACAAAATAGGTTTGCCATATTCTTTTTTTACCCTTTCAAAAGCATCAGTAAACGATACGCCTCTGTACATGTTCAAACCCAATATATCTACCTCTTTACATTCTTCGGCAATGATACTAAGAAAAAGTAAATCCCCATTGCAAATCGCCACAGGATGCGTGTTGTCTATGGCTTTTATGGCTAAAGTAGCTTCGTTGAATAGCTTGTACATAGCACGCGCCCTTATCGTTGCCTTTTGCTCTTCTAAGGGAATATCTTCAGTTTCGGCTCCGTCCCAAAACAAGCCATAGTTATTTTCATTGCCTAATAAAAACAACAATAGCCCCGGTGTGTTTTTGTATTGTTGGGCAAATGCGGTAACTTCTTTTAGCAATAGTTCCTTTGTATCGGGATTGGCATACTCGGTATTGGCTACCCAAGTGCCTTTTATATTAAGCCCATATCGCCCAAAAGAATGATTGACCATCGTGTAAATACCGTAGGTTTCGTAGATATACTGTATCCATTTGGGCTGAATGCCAGCGTATACCCGAATGGCGTTTACGCCCATGTTTTTTAGGAGCGACATTTCATCGTCAAGTGCCTGTTTGATGAAGGCATCGGGTTGCGCCCATAAACTATAAGAATAGTTGGTTCCTATTGGGAAATAATCCCAATTCATGCCATTAACCATCATTATCTTTCCGTCAACCGACAATTGCAGTCCGTTTGCTTCTTTATTAACAGACACTTTGTTATATTGTGCCAATAGAGAAATGGGAAAGATTAAAAAGCATAATAAGTAAACTATTTTTCTCATAAATATTTTTTCTTAACGGTTACTATTTTGCGTGTGTATTTGACCTACGACCAACTGAACTACATCGGCTTTTATCGCAGTCGCAAAGTTACGCATTTTGAGGAATTTCTCAAAACTTTTTGATTTTTTTTTAAAATACGCCTAAAAAAGTACATTTTTCGAAGTATCAGCACTTTAATTTCGCCCCAAAATGGCAATGTGTTTAAAAGAAACAAAGCTATGTTTGTAGTTACTTACTTTTGCACTGCAAAAAGGAGATATATGTCCGATTTTTTGCCTCCGACCCGAATCGAAGCGCCTTTGGCTTGATTCGTTAAAAAAACCTTTCGGGGGTTTCAAATCCCCGAAAGCTTAAACACGTAGGTATCCTTAACCAGAACATTTTTGACCTATTCCATCACACCGTTTATCTGCAATGAAGCAGGTAAACGGTGTTTTTTTGCATATTTTGCCCCCAAAAAAGAAGTATATACCCCCGAAAAAAATATTTTTGAGCTATAACGAAAAAAAATGGCTTAAAATGAAACTTTTTTTGATCTGCAAAAAAGCGGGTGTATACCCGCTTCGAAGCACCTTTGACCCGCTTCGCAGCACCTTTGACCCGCTTCGCAGCACCTTTGACCCGCTTCGAAGCACCTTTGACCCGCTTCGAAGCACCTTCGACCCGCTTCGAAGCACCTTCGACCCGCTTCGAAGCACCTTCGACCCGCTTCGAAGCACCTTCGACCCGCTTCGCAGCACCTTTGACCCGCTTCGAAGCACCTTTGACCCGCTTCGCAGCAGCTTTGACCCGCTTCGAAGCAGCTTTGACCCGCATCGAAGCAGCTT
>JAEUUX010000267.1 GCA_016787295.1 Chitinophagales bacterium | reverse complement strand
TTTTTCTTGCAATTGCTCGTCTTTTTCTTGCAAAAGCTCTCCTTGTTCTTGCAAAAGCTCTCCTTGTTCTTGCAATTGCTCGTCTTTTTCTTCCAGACTTTTATTTTTCCAAGCAATAATAGCTTGTGCTTCTTTGTGGCTAAGATTGAAGCCTTTTTGGAAGAAAGGGTCTAAGGTGTAATCGATGAGAATTGGCATATCGGTAATTTTTTGGTAAATTTCTTTTTGTAATTGGCGCAAAATAGCAAATACGCTCAATTGGCGCATATATCCCTGCAAAGGTAGTTTGTCAGGTACTAATTTTTCCAAACGTTCATAGATTCGCTCGACTATTTTTTGTGGTGTTTCTTTGCCGAAATTACAGAGGATAGACAAAACAACTTCTTCGGGTGTTGTGGAAGCAAAAAAAGTTTCATAGTCGAGGTGATGTAAATCGATGAGTGTATAATTGAATCGTAAACAATTTTCGTCCAACTGTGTGGGCATTGTCACATTTTCACCGCCCAAATAAATGACATACTGTTTCACCGGCATTTTGTGGATATTGCGCAGCAAAGCATAATATAGCAACATGCGCATTGCCATAGAAGGGTCATTATTGGTTTGATACTCGATATGAATGATAAATTTTTCGTCGCTATCAGCTATTTGGGCGATTTTAAGAAAATCGGGGTCACGCTCTACTGTTTTCTGCAATTTATTAGGAAGGTTTTCTAACGAAACAATAGGTAGGTTACACAATTTTTGCAAAATCCCCAAACCTGCTTTTTCTATGGTTTCTTTGATAGGCCTTGTCATAAATACTGCTAAGGTCGGCAACTGTGGCTCGTTTGCTAGCTTTTTTCTTCATGCCCTAATGAATGCAGAACAAATTATAATGATAGTTGCTTGGCAACACATTCAGTTCTTCGCAATAAGCACAATAGGAGGGGCGCTCTACAAATTTTAGATGCTGAAAATGTGCCTTCAAAATTTGGTATTGCGGATAATCTGCTACCACTTCGCCCGACAAAAGGCATTCGTCTTGTGCATAATCAAAACCAATTTGTTGGGCAGCATTTAAGGCATAATACAACAAATCTTCTTGGATTTGGTAATAATAGGAGTTCAAAAATACCAAATTATTGCCATTCAACCCCACAATATCAACATGATGTTTTTGGATATTGAGATAGAGGATTTTGTTTTTGTTATAGATATTTTCGCTCAACATGTCTTCCAGCAAATAGGAAATGGCATGTTTAATTTGCGAATTTGGGAAACGTTCTTGAATAGTTTCTATCAAATAAGCATCGATGGCATATATATTGGCTACTTTGGCAGAACTGATATGGTCATGGCACAACTTGGCACTACCATCGTAAGGATAGTTGAAGGAATAAAATTTTTCGATGTGTTCTTCCTCAAAATAGCGGGCAGGAATTAGGGTATAGTTTGCAAAATTAAGCCCAACTGTCACGCTTTTGAAAGCTGTATGCAGCAAATCTTCTTGTTCAAAAAAGTCTTTGACCAACAATTTATAGGCAAAAAAATTGCCGATTTCCTTGATGCGATACGATTTGAGGCATACCGCTGTATTATCATTGTCATTAATGATACTATAGGATATTTCGTCGCGCCCAATATAAAGAATCAAAGAGTGATGGTTGAGTTTATTTCTGTCAAAAAACTTAAATTTAATGTGCTGAATAAGTTGGATATTATTCACAATACCTGAATTTGTTGATAAAAAAATGGTTATGCAAGCACAGATTTGAGTGAGCAGGATTTGGAATGCAAATTTAAGGCTTTTTCTTGACACTATTGCTACTTGAGGCAAAGTTTTTCTTAAACTACATCAAATTTGCCTATTGTTGCCACATCCATTTGCCTATTTCTTTGAAATTAACTTTTTTGCCATACAATAGTATGCCGATTCGATAGATTCGAGCAGCCAACCAAACCGAAGCAAAAGTGCCTATTGCTGTTAGTAGCATAGACAGCCCCAATTCCCAAAGTGGCACGCCGAAAGCGATGCGAAAAGGCATGATGATGGGCGAAAAAAAAGGTATCATCGACGACCAGAAAGCCAAACTGCTACTCGGATTTTCGGCAACCGCACTCAAAATAAAAATAGCAATAATGATAGGTACAGAAACAGGGAAGGTTAATGATTGTGCATCGGTTTCGTCGTTGATAGCAGAGGCTAAACCTGCGTATAATGCAGCATAAAAAATATAGCCACAAACAAAATAGAAGAAGAATCCAATTAACAAAGTTTCTATGGGCAAAGCAACTACATTGTTCATAGCTTCTTCTATGACATTTTTCATTGCCTCTGCTTCGGCATTGTTGTAGGTAGAGGTGCTGTTTAGGGTCGATACATCACCTACCACCAATGCTAAAATAGGTGTTATCAACAAATTGATACTTATTAACAGGGCTGCCCACAGCAAAAATTGTGTAATTGCAACGCAACCAATACCTAATATCTTACCCATCATCAATTGAAACGGACGTACTGCCGACAACATTACTTCCACAATTCGGTTGCTTTTTTCTTCCATCACGCCCCGCATAACCATTGCGCCATAGATAAAAATGACCATATACATCAGGAAACCCATGCCAAAACCGACTCCTGTTGCTAAGGCTGCGTTTTTGTTGGTACCTCCTTGTGGGTCTTCTTCTATGATATTGACGGATAATTGCTCTATTTTTTGATTCAAACTATCTTGATTAATGCCAATTGCCAACAAACGCAAACGTTTGATTTCGTCTTCTATTTGTAACTTGATTTGCTGGCGAACGGTCATGCTCAACACTTCGTCTGAAATGTAACGCACCCCATTGGGGTTGCTAAGGTTGAGAGATGGAATATATAAAATGCCATCAAAGTCCAATGTTTTATACGATGTTTTGAGTTGTTGAAGTGGTACATTTGACTGAACAAAAAACACATCATTCGCTCCGTCGCGCATGGTGCGGTCACTAAACAAGGCTTTATCTTCATTCACTACTGCCACACGAACCGATTCACCCGAAAAGGCAAGAATAATTACTTGTACCAACATCAATGCCAAAAATCCCAATGGCACTAAAAATGTTGCTAACCAAAAGGAACGTTTGTTCACTCGCGTCAGATATTCACGCAAAGTAATCAATAGTATAGAACGCATATAGTAGAATTTGGTTGACGATTACAATTTTTCTAAACAAAGCGCAAAGGTACACATAAATTGGCAGGGTTTGATTGATATGGACATAAAAAATGAAATGACTCCTAAATTTTGTGATTATTGGAACCAAACACTATGAATTTTGACAATGATTGACTTTATGTGTTTATAGCACAAGGTATTCTTGATGGTTTTTGATGAAGATATTGTTATACTTATGCAAAAACCGAGACACCTTGAGCAAGGTATCTCGGTTTTTTTTACTTTAAAAAGTATTGGATTATTCGCCGTAACGATTATTATTGTAACCGCCACCGCTGTTGTTGTTACGGTTATAGCCGCCACCGCCGCCACCGCCACGGTTGTAGCCACCACCGCCGCCACCGCCACGGTTATAGCCACCACCGCCGCCACCGCCACGGTTATAGCCGCCACCGCCGCCACCGCCAAAGTTACGGTCGTTGCGTGGACGGAATTCGCGGGCAGGTTTTTCGGTACGTTCGCGTGCCTCGTTAACAATCAAAACACGGCCTTCCAATTCGGCTTGGTTTAATTGTTCGATGGCATTGCGACCCTCTTCGTCGTTTTCCATCTCTACAAAACCAAAACCTTTGGACTTACCTGTGAGACGGTCTGTGATGATTTTTGCGCTGCTAACAGCTCCGTACTCACTAAAAATTTCCTGTAACTCGTCTTCTTGAAGCGAGTAGGAAAGGTTTCCTACATAAATGTTCATGTCAAAAAAAAATTGAAAAATGAAAAAAACTTACCCTACCTAAAAGCACTGTAGGGAGGTGATAAAACAGGAATTGAAGACAAGGATAAACAGGAAAGTCGATGAGTTCGGAAAAACGAGCGAAGACGATGGTGTTTATCGGTAAAAGAAAACTACCTTACAAGCTGCAAAAAAAGATTATCGCCTAAAATTCGAGGCAAAGATAAGTAAATTTTATGAAAAAAAGAAAAAATATTACAAAAAAAACGTTTTTGGGCAATATTTTTTTATTTTAGCCCAAATAATGGTGCTTAATGATGTCTAAAAACTCCTTAACTGTCGGATCATTGTCTTTCCAGTCAAAGTCATACCGCAAATTTAGGTTGATGTATGTAAGTGCTTCGATATAGCCTTTGGCTTCTGATAGCTCTACCATTGAATCGTTATAGGCGGCTTCATTACCTTTGAACAGGTTAGCCACAAAAGCTACTTTTTGGTTCAGGGTAACAGGATATTTGTTGGTACTACCTGTGGCGCTTTTTTGGCTACCCGTGTCTTTTTTAACTACCACACCTGAATCCACGCTTGGCTTAATGGCTTGACTAATATCGCCCAAAGCAATTGTTTCACCTTCGTCGGAGTCGTCACCTATAAATTCATTGGTAACTGTGTTTTGTTGTACATTGCCATTAAAAGAAGCAGCGCTATCGCGGCGTACTAAGTCGTCCAACACTTGTGTGCGGGCTACATCGTCTTCTGCTGTTTCTTGAGCACTTGCAGGCATGGTTACTTCGACCACCTCTTCTATTTTAGGTAGTTCTACAATTTTGGCAATAGGTGTAACCTCTTCAGCCAGAATTTCGTTAACAATGGGTTTTTCTTCCATTGATTGTTCTACTGTGGGTAGAGCAGGAGGGGTGAGAACGGCTTGGTACTCAAACTTACTTTTGGGTGTGTCGGTAGGTGTTGCTTCGGATTCCGTTGCAGGCATTTCGAGCAATAAAATGCTATCATACAAGTCTAAGACATACTTTTTAAGCAAGGCTTGTTCTAAGCGTTTGATAGGTTCATTACTTTTGCGAATATTGCGATACAAGTAGTTAACTTTTTCGAGAGCAACCGCTATTTCATTCAAGTGACGTTTATTCATAGTAAGCAATTTTATTTTAGTGTGGATATTTTGGCGTTAAGGTACGAAACTTCTGCCAAAAAAACGTTATTCGCAACAAAATATTGCCTAAAAAAGACAATATTTCGCAAAAACTGCCTAAAAAAGTGATTTTTAAGACAATTAAACAACAAAAATAGCTTATTTGTTATTCAAACTGCGTCCAAAGCCAAGGCGTTTGCGTCCGCCACTAAGCGCTTTATTGATATCGAATGACTGAACATCTGCCAACTCAATTGTGTGTAATTGTTCGGGGCTAATAGGTTTTTCGGGTAGGGTAGCTAACCGTAAATTTTGGTGTTTAATCACTTCGTGAGCCATTTTTATAATAGTCCGTCCGTTACCAAAATACCTATCTTTGGTTTCGAAAAGGTAGGCGCAGTATTGTTGTAGATGTTGTTGAGCTGCTTCGGTAAGGCTATATTGTTCTTTTCGCAAACCATTTTCAGCTATTTCATAAAGCTCTGTGGGCGAAAAATCGTCGAAATTCAACATGCGGTCAAATCGCGATTTTAGCCCCGGATTGGCTTCCAAGAACAACTTCATGTTGTCGGTATAACCTGCCACCACCACAATAAATTCACCTTTTTGGTCTTCCATACGTTTGATGAGTGTCTCGATGGCTTCGTTTCCAAAGTCATTACCTTGACGGCTACTAAGGGCGTATGCTTCATCGATGAACAACACGCCACCCAAGGCTTCATCTATTTTTTCGGCAGTTTTAATGGCGGTTTGTCCCACATAACCCGCCACCAAGGTTTGACGGTCGCACTCAACCAAATGTCCGCGTTCTAAGATACCCAATGCTTTGAATATCTTTGCCAGAATGCGTGCAACGGTTGTTTTGCCGGTGCCAGGATTGCCCAAAAATGCAGTATGTAAAGAAAATTTATTGACGACTTCTTTGCCTACTTCGCGGTAGAAGCGCACCAAGTTGACCAATTCGGTGATTTCTTTTTTCACCGACCCAATACCTGTCAACTGTTCTAACTCTACAAAAGCCTCGCTCAATTGTTTTTCATCAATAGGAATATCATGAAGCAAGCGTTTTTGCGTACTAAAAACAGGCTCGATGTCGGGTATGATTAGTTGTGCCAATTCTTCTTTGGGCAATGCTCGCGGATTATCGTTTTTCATAATGCGCAAACCCAAATTGATTTTGGCTTGGTCTAAAATGGTATTAACATAGCGGGCATTCCCGAAGTAGCGGTTGCGGTTGCGATAGGCTTCCACTATTTGGTCAAACAGATAGGCTTTGGCTTGAGCCGTGAGTTCTATTTGGCGTTTTTCGCAACCATATTGTGCAATATCTGCCAATTCGGTAGGAGAATAATCAGGGAAATCGAACCATTGTATAAAGCGCGATTTCAAACCGGGATTACTATCTATAAAGGTGCGCATTTCGCGCGGATAACCTGCTACAATAACTGCCAAATCGCCAGGACCTTCGGACATTTCTTTAATCAAAATTTCGATGACTTCGCGCCCAAAATCTTTCAAGTCATCACCTGTCCTTGCCAAACTATAGGCTTCGTCGATGAACAAGATGCCACCACGTGCCTCTTTAATGGCTTCTTTCACTTTGGGCGCTGTTTGTCCGATGTATTCGCCCACCAAGTCGGAACGGTCAACATCATGAACATGTCCTTTGGATAAAAGTCCCAATTGTTTGTAAATTTGCCCCAACATTTTGGCAACCGTAGTCTTCCCTGTACCAGGATTACCCGTAAAAACGGTGTGCAGATTAATTTTTCCCGATTCATCAAAACCTCGTTCAGTTCTGATTTGCAGGAATTTTAGGTATTCGGCATATTCCTTGATGCGTTTTTTAACTGCATACAAACCAATTAATCCGTCTAATTCAGACATGATGCTATTCAAAGATATACCAATTGTATCGGATTTAGGCAATATGGCGCTGCCTGGCCCTGGCAAAATTGCTTCGCTCATGCCTTGTTCAAAAGAATCACCTACTTCGAAAGGCAACACCGCTACCAATTGATCCATGAAAATAACCTCTAAGGTATATTTGTCATTGAACCAAGTGCCACGGTCATTAGACCCCCAACCTGATGTGACAGTAAAGTATCGGTCTTCGGGGCGCGCACGCACCAATTCGGTGGTTTCTCCTTTCAATTGATGGGCATCGTTATAAAATTTAAAAAACAGTTCGCAATTCCAGTGTGTTTGCGTAATGGCATTTTGAAGCGTAAATTCTACAAAAATATAACGTGAGGCGCGTGCGTCAAAATGTTTATAGTAAATGCGTTCTTCGGTGGGGATATTGCGGTTGGGTCCCTCATATAATTTGAGAGCTTCGATACGAAAATAAGGATTATTATCTTCGGTCACTACCCCAATATCCTCTACCCAAAATTGCTGTGTTGCTACCAATTTATTATCAATATAGGCTTCCCATTCATAGCTACCTGCTTTGAAATAGCGAGGCTGTCGGTTGCCACAAAAATGATGCACCGACACAATGTGTAAATCTTTGCTTACCTGTTTGGCAATAGAATAGTTGCTCAATTCGCGACGCGTTCCGTCGGCTTCCAATATATAGGCTTTGAGCGACACCTGTATTTCCCAGTCCGATTCGTCGAATAGTTTATTATAAAACGAAAGTTCGGCATAAATATGGTTTGTTTCGGAACGATCAAATACGCGCCGATACTTTTTTTTGCCATCTGCCAACCATTCCAAAGACCCATACACTTTAAGGTCGCGGAATTTATAGGGAATAAGGGTTTTTTCGTTTTCTGTCATGATTTAGGTGGTTGTGTGTTTGGGGGTGATGTAATAAGAGAGGTGATGCTAAGAAGCGCTTTGCAGCAAACTACGGTCTAATATCCACTGCAACGCTGACAAAACACTATAAGGATTGGTGAAAGTAAGCGGAACATAATTGGGGTCGATAAACAGTTGATTATCATCGTCTAAACGCATAAAACACCAGGTAAAAGCGCGGTAGTTACTGCACCGTAGATTACTTGTTGTTTACCTTTTTGTTGGTTGAATAAATGGGCGGCATACATAGCTGCACCACACTGCCCCCAAGCTGATTCTACATCATCTTTTTTCGCTTCGATAATACAAAAAACAGGCGCTTCTACTTGTGGTTTATAGGAGGACAAAGAGATAATGAAATCGCAAAAGCCCACCAAAGACAATGTAGCGTCAATATTAAAAGGGTAGCCTGAATAACAGTTAAAAACATCGGGATTATGGCGGCGCAAAGTCTTCAATAATGGAGCAACAATGCTTTCTGAACAAGCTTTTTCGCTGTTTATAGGATCTTTGGTGGCTTCCGATAAAATGGTTTCTAACAAACTGTCATGCCGAACACTTGGCAAGTCAATTGGCAACCATGGCTTAACCAAAACACTAAGCCCTAATTTGTTAGTCAAATCATCGATTTTGAATCTTCTGTAAGCCATAAGTGTTACATAAATTTAAAAACGACCAATTACGATACACTTTTTCAATCAGAAAAATGTCGGATAGAATTTTGCTTCGCCAACCCATCTATCCGACACTTTGATATAACCTACAATATTATGCCGCCGAATCTTTGGAAGTGGCATTATCGATTAAAACTTCATCAAAAGGACGTTTGCCAAAAAGATGAACTAAATCGTCTTTGTGCAACACTTCGTTTTTCAATAACTCTTCTGCCAACAAATTAAGTTCGCTGCGTTTTTCGGTCAACAATTTTTTGGTGCGTATATAAGCATTATCAATAATTTTACGTACCTCTTCATCAATAATTTTGCCCGTTTCTTCTGAATAAGGCTTCTGAAAACCATATTCGTTTTGCAGGTCATAGAACGATACATTGCCTACTTTGTCGTTCATACCATAGATAGACACCATAGCGTATGCCATTTTTGTAATGCGTTCCAAATCGTTTTGTGCGCCTGTCGATATCCGTCCAAAAACAATGTCTTCTGCTACACGTCCGCCCAGCATCATACACATTTGGTCGGTCAATTGTTCGGTGGTATAGAGATATTGTTCAGAAGGTATATATTGGGCATATCCCAACGCCGCCACGCCGCGCGGAATAATACTCACCTTTAACAAAGGGTGTGCATAGCGCAAAAACCAACCCATAATGGCATGACCAGCCTCATGATAAGCAATAATGCGTTTTTCTTCGGGCGAAATGATTTTGTTCTTTTTCTCCAAACCACCAATAACGCGGTCAATAGCATCTTGAAAATCGCTCATATCCACCGCTGTTTTTCCTTTTCGGGCAGCAATCAAGGCAGCTTCGTTGCACACATTGGCAATATCTGCGCCTGCAAAGCCGGGAGTTTGTTCTGCAAGTCGTTTAATATCTAAGTTATCAACGATTTTAATAGGCGCTAAATGCACCCTGAAAATTTGCTCACGTCCAACAGCATCGGGTTGATCAATGGTTATTTGGCGGTCAAAGCGACCAGGACGCAACAACGCACTATCCAACACATCGGGGCGATTGGTGGCAGCCAGAATAATAACGCCTTTGTCTGAACTAAAGCCGTCCATTTCTACCAACAAAGCGTTCAAAGTGTTTTCGCGCTCGTCGTTGCCCTGAAACATACTTTTGCCACGCGCCCGTCCAACAGCATCAATTTCGTCGACAAAAATGATACAAGGTGCTTTTTCGCGGGCTTGTTTAAACAAATCACGCACGCGCGACGCGCCCACACCCACAAATAATTCAACAAAATCAGAGCCAGAAATACTAAAGAAAGGTACTTTGGCTTCTCCTGCCATGGCTTTTGCCAACAAGGTTTTACCTGTCCCGGGAGGTCCAATCAGCAACACACCTTTGGGGATTTTGCCACCCAAAGCAGTATATTTTTGTGGATTTTTGAGGAAATCGACCACTTCACGCACTTCTTCTTTCGCCTCGTCCAAACCCGCCACATGGTCAAAGGTAATTGCCATTGATTCGCCTTCAAACAAGGTGGCTTTTGATTTGCCAATATTAAAGATTTGCCCACCCGGCCCTCCAACTCCACCATTCATGCGGCGCATGATATAGACCCAAATACCACCTATCAATAAAATGGGCAAAACAAGATTAAAAAATATACCTTGCCAACTGCCTTTGGTTTCGTAGGTGAGGCGCATTTGGTTTTGATAGGGCTTCATCTGGTCGAGAAACGAATCCACAGAACCAATAGAAAAGTAGTAGTGAGGTCCTTGATTAGGCGTGCCAAATTTGGTTTTAGCTACTTTGCTATAATCAGCTTTTGCCAATTTGTCGGCTTTAATAAAAACCTCTACATAATCTTTGTTGACCACCGCCACATGTTCTACGTCTTGTGTAGGTGCGTATTTTTGAAAAAACTCTTGTTCCGTTATCTCGCGCGTATTGCCCGCCATCGGAACAAACATCAGCGCTACAAAGGCGGCCATGATGATGAAGTATATCCAGTAGTAGTTGAATTTACCCTGATTTTCAGTGTTGTTTGGATTATTTTCGTTGTTACTCATGATGATATATAGAGCTATTGATTTTTATTGAGGTGAAAAAAAGGTATATAAAAAGGCAAATGTACTGCCAAAATTGCTTACTTTTGCGGCGCTTTAGGCATTGTGGGTTGTAGTTCGTGTTCGGTTAGTTGTGCATCACCCCAAAGGTCTTCTAATTGATATAGGTTGCGCTTATCCTTATGAAAAACATGGACTACAATATCAAAATAATCGACCAACACCCAATCTAATGTACCAAAACCTTCGCAATGTACAGGATTGATACCAAATTTCTTTTTCATCTCAAACATCACGTTATCGGCAATGGCACGAACATGAGGCGGAGAGTTGCCTTCACAAATAATAAAATAGTCGCAGATAGACCCCACAGGGCGTAAATCCATGCTAACGATTTTAACGCCTTTTTTGTCTTGTATACTGGCGATGATGTGCTGTATTTGTTGCTGCTGCAAAGAAGCAGTTTGTTGTTGTGCTTTAGCTTTCAATAGAGAATAAATTATGATTTAGAATGTGGAAAATTTAGAAAAATATTGAGAACAAATAACAAACAAATAGTCAAAAGGTTGCAATTTTTGCTATTGTTATTGATTTAGATAGTGGAAAGTAGAGGGTAAAAACCGTTAATCGCTTAATTGGCGTTCAAAAATACGTACAATTGTGGAAATAAACAACTTTTTTTTTCAGCAAGCTACTATTATCTCATTAGATACCGTAGATTCTACCAATAACTATGCCATGATGTGTTTGCAAAGTCCCAATTTGCTACCCGAAGGAACAACTATTGTCGCAAAAAACCAAACAGCAGGACGCGGACAGCGAGGCAACGAATGGCAGACAACAGCAGGGCAAAACCTTACCTGTAGCACTATCTTATACCCGCATAAGCTATTGGCAAACGAACAATTTATGTTGAGTCAGGCGATGGCTTTGGCGATGTACGACTTTGCGAAGACTATTTTGCCAAACGAAAACGTGCTAATTAAGTGGCCCAACGATTTGTATGTAGGGCAACAAAAATTGGGCGGTATGTTGATAGAAAATGTTTTGCAACAGCAATATCTCAAAACAAGTATTGTGGGAATGGGTATCAATGTTAATCAAACGGCTTTTGCTGCTAACATAAAGAATCCTACTTCCCTCAAAAATATCTCCAAACAAGATTTTGACATAGATTCTTTGCTAAAACAGTTAATTTGGCATATATCGGTGCAATATTTTCAGGTGATGACCGACAAAATGGCAGCTATCCGACAAAGATATTTATCTTGTTTGTTGGGATATGAACAATGGCAACGCTACTATCTGCCTTTGGAGCAACAAGAAGTGTGGGGAATGATAACCGCTGTACAAAATGATGGACGTTTGTGCTTGTCAACACAATACAACGGCAACCGTATTTTGGGTATCAAAGAGGTGCAATGGCTACCTACCGAAATATAGCCACAAAGTTACGAAAAAAATGTTAATCCACGAAATAATTTGGTTTTTTGTGTGATAGAAAATCGGTTTTGGGAGAACTGCAAGGAACTTCAAAACCGATTTTTTGTTGTCAAAAAGCAATAAATGGAATGTTGTGATGGAACAAAATGGGGGTGAAAATGGCTTGTAAACTTGCTAAAATGTTATTTGGGGAAACAAAGGTGGTTTTGGTCTCAAAATGTGAAAAATAGGGGAAAAATGAGGCAAAAATAGTGTTTTACGTATTTTAAAAAATAGTATTTTTGTGCTGTATAGGGTATTTCACGTAAATACGGACGTACAACATGGCACAAATGACGTTATTTGCCATGATTCGGACGTGGGACATGGCACAAATGACGTTATTTGCCACGATTCGGACGTACAACATGGCACAAATGACGTTATTTGCCACGATTCGGGCGTGGGACATGGTATGAGTGACGTTATTTGCCACGATTCGGGCGTGGGACATGGTATGAGTGACGTTATTTGCCAC
>JAEUUX010000264.1 GCA_016787295.1 Chitinophagales bacterium | reverse complement strand
GTATGTAGTGCAGTTGCAGACCGACAAAGATGTGCCGCAGACGGTTAAGTTGATAAGAAAATAATGCCGGTTTTCCTCCATCAAGCCCCACACCAAACAAAACATAGCGCTTTGCCATAATTGGTAAAGCGCTATGTTTTTGAAAAAGTTTAATTCGTTTTTTTGTTAGGAATGCTTGCATCGGATAAATTACTTTTGTTGGTATTCCTGCCAATTGCATCGCACTTTTTCACTTCAAAGAAAAATAGAGAAGCGGTTATGCCTACGATTTTACAATTAGCCAACGCCAACAATACACTTTGGGTTCGCACAAAGTCATGCTGGACATAGATATTGGCGGCACTAAAAACCGTTATAAATCTCCGCGTTATTTTTAGACCTATCTAATTTTCCCAAAAACAAAAGTATCGGCTTTCTATCGCAGAAAACCGATGCTTTTTTGTCATTTATAATAATTTCATTGCATTTTTGCCAATTTTCAGGGGTCTCAAAGAAATCTTTAGGGGTCTCAAAAAATACTTCAGGGGTCTCAAAAAATGCTTCAGGGGTCTCAAGGAAATCTTTAGGGGTCTCAAAAAATGCTTCAGGGGTCTCAAAAAATGCTTCAGGGGTCTCAAAGAAAACTTTAGGGGTCTCAAGGAAAACTTTAGGGGTCTCAAAAAATGCTTCAGGGGTCTCAAAGAAATCTTTAGGGGTCTCAAAGAAATCTTTAGGGGTCTCAAAAAATGCTTCAGGGGGGTATTTTCGAGCCAAATCCCCCCCCAAAACACCTAATTAAACCAAGTTTTCTATGTAGTACCCAACTTTTCTCTCAACTAACAGCATGTTCTTTTAAAAGGAACACTGATGACACGGATTTAGCGGATTTACACAGCTACTGTATATTCTTCTTTCTTTCAATTAGATAGCTGATAATCAAGTCTTTAAAAGGTAGATACAGCTAATTACACGCCTACAAAAAATCTGTTTCAAGCTGTATTATCCGTGTCATCTGTGTGCTATTCCAAAAATGCATTATTTAGTTGTGTGCCACATACTAAACTTGGATTAAGGGCAGAAACAGCCGAAAAATGGTTTTGTAGTTAATTTTAGTGGCTTGCGGCGGCGTTTTTGTGGTTGTATAAAGACTTGGTGCGAAAGTTTATTGTGTGAAAGGGTGTTTTTGTTTTGCTTTACATATCTTGTCGCTTTTTTGTTAGGAATGCTTGCATCACTATACCACAAAACAACAATATATTTACCGCGCTTGTCTAAGAAAGCCAATTAATAAGCTGCGATGTTTGAACAATATGGGGGTGTTGTGGCGGTAGACTTTGTTGAAAAATGGATAAGGCTTTTTGTAGGTAGCTTAATCCTTCTGTTTTGTTGCGCATAACTATGTACAGATAGCCTAAATTTCCATAGCTAATTGCAAGTGTTGGGTGTTCAGTGCCGAAGTGTTGGGTTTCAAGGGCTATTGCCTGTAATAGGTAGTCTTTTGCCTGTTCATAGTCGCCTAAGTCTTGCAATACGGTGGCTAAGTTACTGTAACGTGTAGCAAGTGTTGGGTGTTGGGTGCCGAAGTGCTGGGTGCCGATGGCTATTGCCTGTAATAGGTAGTCTTTTGCTGGTTCATAGTCGCCTAAGTCTTGCAATACAAGGGCTAAGTTGCTGTAACGTGTAGCAAGTGTTGGGTGTTGGGTGCCGAAATGCTGGGTTTGTAGGTCTATTGCCTGTAATAGGTAGTCTTTTGCTTGCTCATAGTCGCCTAAGTCTTTTAATACAGTGGCTAAGTTGCCGTAAGAAGTAGCAAGTGTTGGGTGTTCGGTGCCGAAGTATTGGGTCTGTAGGGCTATTGCCTCTAATAGGTAGTCTTTTGCCTGTTCATAGTCGCCTAAGTTTCGCAATACAGTGCCTAAGTTGCTATAACGTGTAGCGAGTGTTGGGTGTTCGGTGCCGAAGTGTTGGGTATCAAGGGCTATTGCTTGTAATAGGTAGTCTTTTGCTGGTTCATAGTCGCCTAAGTCTTTTAATACAGTGGCTAAGTTGCCGTAAGAAGTAGCAAGTGTTGGGTGTTCGGTGCCGAAGTATTGGGTCTGTAGGGCTATTGCTTGTAATAGGTAGTCTTTTGCCTGTTCATAGTCGCCTAAGTCTCGCAATACAAGGGCTAAGTTGCTGTAATGTGTAGCAAGTGTTGGGTGTTCGGTGCCGAAGTATTGGGTATCAAGCGCTATTGCCTGTAATAGGTAGTCTTTTGCTGGTTCATAGTCGCCTAAGTCTCGCAATACAGTGGCTAAGTTGCTGTAAGATGTAGCGAGTGTTGGGTGTTGGGTGCCGAAGTGTTGGGTTTCAAGGGCTATTGCTTGTAATAGGTAGTCTTTTGCCTGTTCATAGTCGCCTAAGTCTCGCAATACAAGGGCTAAGTTGCTGTAATGTGTAGCAAGTGTGGGGTGTTGGGTGCCGAAGTGTTGGGTTTCAAGGGCTATTGCCCGTAATAGGTAGTCTTTTGCTGGTTCATAGTCGCCTAAGTCTCGCAATACAGTGGCTAAATTGCTGTATAAGGTAGCGAGTGTCGGGTGTTGGGCGCCGAAGTGTTGGGTCTGTAGGGCTATTGCCTGTAATAGGTAGTCTTTTGCCTGTTCATAGTCGCCTAAATCTTGCAATACAAGGGCTAAGTTGCTGTAAGAGGTAGCGAGTGTTGGGTGTTGGGTACCGAAGTGTTGGGTCTGTATGTCGATGGCTTGTAGAAAGTAATTTTTTGCTGGTTCATAGTCGCCTAAGTGTTGCAATACAGTGGCTAAGTTGTTTTGCAATTGGGCTATGTTTGTGTCATTGCTTTGGGCAAATAGGTCTGCAAAGTGTTTGCCATAGGGTATCCACACAAATTTGTCCACGGGATTGTCTTTGCTTTGGTCTATGCTAAGGCAGTCTATTAGTGCAGTGAGTAGCGTATCGGTTTGTGTTAGCTGAATGTTCATTTTGTGGCGCAGCACTTGTGCTACAATGGTGTGCATTTTGTAGTGGTCTTGTTGTTCGTTGCTTAGTAGCCATCCTTTTTGGTGCAGCTCGGCTATGCTTAGGAAGAGTTGTGTTCTGTCAAAAGTTGGTTCGTTGCAGAGTAACTGTTGCAGGTGGTTGGTGGGTATAAAGTCGTTGGGTAGGCAGGCAAATTGTTGAAGGAGGTGGGTAGCATCGGGTGTAATGTCGCTTATGTCAAAGATGTTCATCAAATAGCTCATTACGCGCGCCACTTTTTGCCCCCTTTCTTGGCTATGTAGCGTTTGGGCGGGTGTTGGGACGTTTTGTGTGAGGGCATTGTGCAGCGTTTCGGCGGAGAGCTCCATATGTTTTGCGGTTTTGGCAAGTATTTCGATGACAAGGGTGTGGTAGTCAATTTGCTGCAATAGCTTTTGTCGGTCTTTGAGGCTAATGTCGGTGCGGCCATAGTTTTTGTTGAACAGTTGCAGGGCATCTTCGGGAGATAGGTGGTCTAATTGGAGGGTGGTATAGCCCTCTATGTTTTGTCGGGAACTCATCAAAATATGCCAATTGGGTGGTGTGGGCAATTGGCTGCTATATTCAGCGATGTCTTGCTGCACATTGTCTATCACCAATAGGCAAGGGAAGTCGGCAATGCGGTGTAGTCGGCTGATAAGTATATCGAACCATTCGGTGCGTGGTATGTTTGCTGTGTCAATGTTCAAATTATAGAGCAAACCCTTTGCATCGAGGAAAGCATCGTGCAGACTTTCGTTGTCTTGTTGGTTTATCCACAAGATGTGGCGATAAGCATCGTAGTAGGTGTCGGTATAGACCTGCAAAAGGGTCGTTTTGCCTAATCCAGATATGGCATTCACCACTACTACCTCTTGGTGCTGGGTGAGTTGTTGATGAAGTTGCGCAATGTCCTTGCTTCGCCCCACAATATCGCTTTGCGAGCGGAGAGATATGGCGTTATTGAGGCGTTTGGGGTAGGAATGTTTGGGGTCATTGGCTTGTTTTTCGTCCCACGATGGAATGGGGTGGTTGGGGGCAATGTGGCGCACCAAAGTAGCCGTGTTTTCGTACAAGGCGCGGTCTTCGCTAATTTGTTCGCTAATAGATTTTTGGCTTAGAAAGGGGAGTCGGTTAACAAAACCATCTTGGTATAAACAAGGGCGCAGGTATAGGACATATATTGCTATTTGTTGGTCGTGTGCCGCTTGCAATGCCTCGTACAAATGGTTATTGCTCATACTTTCGGCACTCAAAAAAAACAAGACATGGCTAATTTTTTTGGTTTGTAGGATTTGTGTTAGGGAATTGTCCTCCGCAACTTTGATTTGGTTAGAGTCGTGCAGACATAGCAAGTTGTCTTTGACCAAAGGAGACAAATAAGTGGAGATGGTAGCGGCTGTTGGACTATCCTGTTCGGCAACTAATAACAAGAGCTGTATCATATTGGATTGTTAATGGTTATTGAAAAAGAACAAGCATATATGGCTTGCAAAGGTAGGGGAAAAAGAGATATGTTGGTAATGTTGTTGGTACAATAAGCAATAATTTTGTTTCCTTTGGGCTATACTCAAAGGTGTTGTATATGAAAATAAGCTACCAGCACAGTTTTGGCGATGCGTGCGTAGGCTGTTTTTGTTTCTTTTGCTTACACCATCGCTTGCCTTAGTGCCGCCTTGCCCAAAGGCATGTATGTAGTGCAGTTGCAGACCGACAAAGATGTGCCGCAGACGGTTAAGTTGATAAGAAAATAATGCCGGTTTTCCTCCATCAAGCCCCACACCAAACAAAACATAGCGCTTTGCCATAATTGGTAAAGC
>JAEUUX010000257.1 GCA_016787295.1 Chitinophagales bacterium | reverse complement strand
AATGTCGTTATTTAACTATCATCTAACACAAACATTTTGTTGCCCCAAAAACAAAAAAATAGCTGCTAAAAACTTATCAGTACACCGCAATTTTGTCATTATTTTGTCCAAAAAGAAATGTTTTTTGTCCGATTTCTTTCGGAGAAATACCCCTAAAGTTTTTCTTTAGACCCCTTTCTCTCGAAGAAACACCCCTAAAGTTTTTCTTTAGACCCCTTTCTCTCGAAGAAACACCCCTAAAGTTTTTCTTTAGACCCCTTTCTTCCGAAGAAATACCCCTAAAGTTTTTCTTTAGTCCGATTTCTTTCGGAGAAACACCCCTAAAGTTTTTCTTTAGACCCCTTTCTCCCGGAGAAACACCCCTAAAGTTTTTCTTTAGACCCCTTTCTTCCGAAGAAACACCCCTGAAGTTTTTCTTTAGACCCCTTTCTCTCGAAGAAACACCCCTAAAGTTTTTCTTTAGACCCCTGACTTTCGTCAAAAATTGACAATCTGAAAGCAAAATTTGGGTATTTGAAACAAAATTTGGGTATTCGCAGCAAAAACAGCACATTTACTAGCATATTGCAGCCATTTACCTTTTTTTCATGGCGAACTAATATGTTTTTGTCATCAATTTGTCGATTATTTTCTATTTATTATATGCTATTGCTTGACCTATACAGTTACCAATAGCCAAACTATCTAACTTATCCATTTTTTCACCCCTAAAACTCCATTACGATGGAAAAAATTCTTGTTCTGTTGAACCTTGCAGGCTTGAGCTTTTCTGATTTGGTGCTTAAAGCTCAAAACGTTGCCAAAAAAATAGACGAAAATGCCAACGACCTGCCTAATGTTACGCCAACAAGTGCCGAACTGCGTGCAGAATCGCAAGCAATTAATGCTTTGTTAGAACGCGAACAAACCCTAAAAAGCGATTTGGGTGGCGTTCAGCAAGAATTGAAAATGCGAAAAAGCGTATTGCAGAATATGCTCAAAAGTGCAGGCACTTATGTTGAGTCCGTTGCCAATCAAAAACGCAATCCTTCTTTGGTCGAAAAAGTTGGGTTTGCTATTCGTCAACAAGGAACGACAACTAACGATTTAGATGTTCCTTTGCATTTGCGTTTGCTCGAAATTCCTAACACTTCGGGTGCTTTGCAAATTGTTTTTGACCCTGTTTCGAATGCTCGCAACTATGGTTTGATTTGGTATTATGGCGAAGTGTCTCCTGCGGAGTGGTCAGACGTGCCAATGAAGATTATTGCTTCGTCACGCAACAACAAACTGAAACTCGAACGCGGCAAAACAGTGTGGGTTCGCGTCAAAGCCTACGGTCCCAACGATACCGAAAGCGATTGGAGCGATGTTGCCAGCCGTATTGTTCCGTAATCGAAAAGATGCTGCAACAAAAAATCCCCTTCGAGGTCTATTGCCTCAAAGGGGATTTTTGTTGTGTTTGTTTTTCGGGATTTTTTTAATGGTTAATTATTAATTGTTAATTGTTAATGGAGCGGTTTGAATGGTTAGTAGCATTTTTTTAATGGTTAATTGACATTCCGTTGGGGTTATTGGATATTTTTTGGGTTTTGTTGCTGTATTGGGTTTGTTTTTCGGGATTTTTTTAATTGTTAATTATTAATTGTTAATTGTTAATGGAGCGGTTTGAATGGTTAGTAGCGTTTTTTTAATTGTTAATTATTAATTGTTAATTGTTAATAGGATTTTGGTTGTGTTGTTTGTTGGGGTGATGTTTTTGTTTCGTGTGAAAAAAGGTAAAGTCTGAAAGGGTGTGATGATTATTGCAGTTTTTTTAATGGTTAATTGACATTCCGTTGGGGTTATTGGATATTTTTGGGGTTTTGTTGCTGTGTTGTGTTTGTTTTTCGGGCTTATAGGGGTTGTTGGTGTTTTTTGGCATAAAAATATCCCCTTTCGCAGTTTTTAGGGCGGGAAAGGGGATATTTTTGGGTGCTTGTATATTTTATAAAACGGCTAATAGACAAAATACAGCGTTATGGCATCTTACAATCCAAAAGCCTCTTTAATAGCCGCGACAAAATCAAGTTTTTCCCACGTAAAGAGTTCCACTGTTTTGCCGTTGACTTCGGTAGTTTGTGGGTTTCTGCCCATATGTCCGTAGGCGGCGGTGGGTAAAAAGATAGGATTTTTCAAACCTAAGCGTTTGACGATGGCACTTGGACGCAAGTCGAAGAGCGTTTGTACTTTTTCGGCAATTTGGGCATCGGTAAGCGACACTTTGGCAGTTCCGTAGGTGGTGATATATACGCCAACGGGTTCTGCCACGCCGATAGCGTAGGCGACTTGTGCCAGCACTTGGTCGGCAACCCCTGCTGCTACCAAATTTTTGGCGATGTGACGCATAGCATAAGCGGCTGAACGGTCGACTTTGGAGGAATCTTTGCCCGAAAAAGCACCTCCACCGTGCGCTCCCTTACCACCATAAGTATCCACGATGATTTTGCGCCCTGTTAGACCTGTGTCGCCGTGTGGTCCTCCGATAACAAATTTACCTGTTGGGTTGATGAAATAACGGGTTTGGTCGTTGAACAATTTTTGTATGCGTTCGGGCAATTGTGCCAATACGCGCGGCATCAAATGGTCTAATACGTCTTGATGAATAGCGGCTTGCATTTGTGCATCGGCGGCATCGGATTTTACTTTTTTGTTGGTTTTAACAAATTCATCGTGTTGTGTGGAGATAACGATGGTTTCGATGTGCGTTGGTTGATGATTATCATCGTATTGGATAGTGACTTGCGACTTGGCATCGGGACGAAGATACTTCATTACCTTTCCTTCGCGTCTAATGACGGCTAATTCGCGCAATAGGAGGTGAGCCAAATCTAAAGGCAAGGGCATATAGTTGTCCGTCTCGTTGGTGGCATAACCAAACATCATACCTTGGTCGCCTGCGCCTTGTTCTTCTTCACTTTGGCGCTCTACGCCGCGATTGATGTCGGCGGACTGTTCGTGCAAAGCGGAGATAATACCACAAGAGACGGCATCAAATTGGTATTCTGATTTGGTGTAACCAATTTGGTCTATAACACGGCGGGCAGTAGCTTGGAGGTCGACATAAGCTCGGCTTTTGACTTCGCCCGCAATAACCACTAAACCTGTTGTGACTAATGTTTCGCAAGCTACCTTAGAATCGGGGTCTTGTTTGAGGAATTCATCTAACACAGCGTCAGATATTTGGTCTGCGACCTTGTCGGGGTGTCCCTCAGAAACAGATTCGGACGTAAATACGTATGGCATAAATACTTTCGATTAAATTTATGGTTTATTTTTTTGGATAGACATCAACAATAAGCAGTAGCAAATGCAACAAAACACACAAACCCGCTGCTATTGTGGCAATTAGCGGTGCAAAGGTAGTGTTTTTTTTGCGTAGATATAAAAAAGTTGTTTAAGTTTTTGCTTTATTGAGCATTTCATTGACCAAACCCATAATGTTTTGCGCGATGTGCGCCATTACGGTGTCTATGTCGCTGTTCCATTGGCTCACATATTTGGGTTTGTTGGGTAGGCGCGGCAGTCCTTGTATGCGAGCAAATTCCAAAGGCACATCATCATCGAGCGTAACGGGACTTAGGTAGACAGGAATGACTTTTGCCTCGCCATTGGCGCGACGTTGCATGGCAATAGATTCTATTTGCTCCAAATCGGTGCTAAAATCGCTTTGCGTAGTCCACTCGCCTGCCAAATAATTGTCGCTGACGAGCAACAAAATAAGGTCGGCTTCGTACAATTGCTCTTTTGTTTTTTGGGTGTCCTCCCCAATTTTTATTTGATTGACCACCTCAATTTTTTTACTGCGACGAATAGGAACGGCTAAATGCTTAAGCAATTTGTCTTTGAGGTTATTGTCTTCTTCGGCATAGCTTATAAACATTTTAATACTGCCCTCGAGTTGTCTGCCAATGCCTACGCGCCAATTAGCGGCTTCGGGCGAAACGTTGTGCAACTTCCATGCGTCGTTGAGGGTCAGTGTGGGTTTTGCAATTGATTTAAACACAAAACCGCGCTGTACTTCTTCTTTGTTGCTGCCCGATTTGCTTTTGATATAGGCTTGTGCAATGTCAAAAGCGGTTTGTATGGTTCTGTTGTTGCTCAATGCGTCGTAGAAACTCAATGCAAAATCGACGGCTACGGCATCTTCGATATCGCGCGAGGTGGCAATGACGTTGGGAACGCCTGCCTTTAGGAAAAACTGTACTTGTTCTTGTGTGGAACAAGCGTTGAGGAAAACCAATTGCAGGTTTTTTTGGTTGATGTTAATCATATCTGCCAAACCTGCGGCAGCGGCTAAGTTGTTGCTGGGCGTATCGTCGAGGGTACGGATAGCAATGCCGTCGCCATTGGCGTGTCCTGCATAGTGGAAGATGACTATGCGCTGTAGGTTGTCGGGATGAGATAAGAAATCGGTGATTCTATTGAGGGAAGCATCGGGTTCGTGTTCGATGACAAGCCAATCCTTCTTGACAGCATTATTTAGTTCGGTTCTAACGCCGTCACGCTCTTTGTTGAGTTCGGCGAGGTAGCCTTCAGATGCGTTGTGAATGTCGTTGGCGAAACATAAATAGGCAATGGGTTTCATAGTAGGAATGATTTTCTTTATGGTTGGATTAATTGTTGCCATTGGTTAGCTTGTTCTTTAGTGAAAGCAGTAGTGGGTTGGCAGCAGGGGGCGATATTGGTGTCAATTAGTGTCAATAATTAAGCATATCATCTTAGTTGGGGGAGATAAGTAGTTCATATCTCACGTTATGCACTTGTCTATAAATACAATGTTAACTAACAACAAGTTACCATACTGCGAAATACTGTTATCGTAAGCGATAAATGGTGATTTTTCTTTTTTGCTCACCCAAAAAAGAAACAAAAAAGGGTGTTTTTTCGAGTGGATTCGTCCGGCGTGTTGTGGTCTTTGCTTAATTTTGTGGTAGCAAGCAATGTTGTAAGTTTTTGTCTATTTTTTCGCATTAGCTACCACAAAATGTAGGCAATCGTTGAGGCGATTTGTCGTTCTTTGTTCATTTTTCATCAGTTCGATGCCTCAACGACCGACTACAACACTATTTCGGACGACGAAAATAGTGTTTGCAGAGAGAAGTTTTTGTAATTGTTATCAAAATAAGCAGTTTCAGAGCAACAAGCAAGTAATATGGGTTAATAAGAAAGCAATGCCAATTCTTCTTTAATAAAAAAGTCTTTGAAAGAAGGTGGTGTATTATCGGCATAGTCGCCTTGAGTGTCGATGGGAATAATATGTATTTGATTACCCGATGCTGTTCGTTCAAAAAAGAGTACTTGTGCATCGGAAGTAGTCAAATTTTGGTGGCGGTGTTGTTTTCTTAATAACAAACGATAACGGTCGATAATAAAATCGCTATGTGTTTCGATGATAAAAGATTTGTTGTCGTGTTGACTAAGATAATACAACAATTCACCCAAAGCGGCTTGTCCTTTGGGGTGGATATGGACTTCGGGTTGTTGGATAGCAAAACAAGTAGTCGATTTACGTGCAATGGTTTCGACCAAAATAGGGAGTATTTGTGAAATACCATAACCTACATTAGTGATTTTCAGCGGTTTATCGTTCAATGTGATATGGATTTCAAAAGGCGCGTTTTTTTCGTTGTTAAGTGGTTTGATTTGTATTTGCTCAAACAATCCGCTATCTGCTCCAAATTTTTCGATAAGCGTCTGAAATTCGCCATTATTTAGCAATAGTTGCAATAAATAGGGCGTATGTTCGCCTTCTGGTGTAAAATTTAGCTTATAGTTTTCATAGATTCGTTGTGGTTTTGTTCTAATAGGAGCTATCCAAGTCAAATCGTTCAGAAAAATAGGTAAAATCATTTCGTTATAAGGAAGTGTGGTATTTGTTTTTGCCAAAAGCGCACTATGTAACAAGAAAAGTGGCATTGGAGTTAGATTTTTTTCCTGAACAGCCTTGTGTTCGCGAACTTCCTCTACCCATTGTTTAAATGTATATAGGCTATCGATTTCGTTGGTAGTGGTTTGTATGGTATATTGATATTGTTCTTTTTGGATAGCCACCATAAAATTATTTTGGTGTGCCTGAAAACAGTATTGTATAAGTCGTGGTTCGTTGTTTTCAAGCTGAAACCGCAAATAATAGGCTATAATGGCACTTGTATTAGTGGTGAGCGTGTCGAAAGCAGCTATTTCGAAAAATGCTGTTGTTGCTTGATGACTAATAATTTCGCTGCCATATCCCAATTCTATATCCTGCATATTGAAATGAAGTGTATGCCAAAATTCACGTGTGGAAAGTAGCTTAATCAACGACAGAAGCGTGGTTTTGCCTGTACTATTTTCTCCTACCAAAAAGTTAGTTTTGTTTAGATAAAGATAGGTATCGTTGAATCCTCTAAATTGGTTGATATACAACAACATGGTTAGTTTGTTTTGGGGTGAACATGAAAAAAACAGCAATGTTTAGCAGTATACATTGGATTAGGAAAGCCAAACATTGCTGTTCGAGGTATCAAAAGAAAGGAAACGGCTTAGACCAACTCCAACACCAAAGCCGAAGCACCGCCGCCGCCATTGCAAATCCCTGCTGCGCCGATTTTTCCGCCTTTGTGACGAAGCGCAGAGATGAGTGTGCAGATGATTCTCGCGCCTGAAGCGCCAATAGGGTGTCCCAAAGAAACTGCACCACCCAAGATATTTACTTTTTCGGGGTCTAACTCCATCTCTTTGATATTGGCTAAGGCAACCACCGAAAAGGCTTCGTTAATTTCAAACACATCTACATCGGCAAGGCTAACTCCAGCTTTGTTTAAGGCTCTTGGAATGGCTTTAGCAGGTGTTGTTGTGAACCATTCGGGTTCTTGGGCAGCATCGGCATAGGAACGAATTTTGGCAATAGGCTGAATGCCCAAGGCTTCTGCTTTTTGACGGCTCATCAACACAACGGCTGCCGCACCATCATTGATTTTGGAGGCATTAACGGCAGTAATAGTGCCATCTTTTTTGAATGCTGGTTTCAAAGTAGGCACTTTGTCCCAAATAATGTTTTTGTATTCTTCGTCTGTATCGATAACTATATCGCCTTTTTTAGTACTAATGGTCACAGGCATTAGTTCATCGGCAAACAGTTTGTTTTCGTAGGCAGCAGCAGCACGACGATAGGACTGCATAGCGTATTCGTCTTGGGCTTGGCGGCTGAATTGGTATTTTTCGGCACACACCTCACCCGCATTGCCCATCATATAACCTTTGTAGGGGTCTTGCAAACCATCGCGCACAATGGCATCGACCACTTCGCCATTGCCATAGCGCGATCCCCAGCGATTTTGGGTCAAATAGTAGGGAGCGTTGGACATGCTCTCCATGCCACCTGCCACTACCACATCATTGTCGCCCAACATAATAGATTGTGCGCCCAACATAATGGCTTTCATGCCAGAGGCACACACTTTATTGATGGTAGTAACGGCTACAGAAGTCGACAGTCCCGCAGCTAAAACGGCTTGCCGCGCAGGAGCTTGTCCGTTGTTGGCTTGCAATACGTTGCCCATGAAAACTTCCTGCACACTATTGGGATCGATGCCCGCACGTCTTACTACTTCACGAATAACCATCGTGCCGAGTTCTACGGCTTTCAAATTAGCTAAGACACCATTGAAACTGCCAATGGGCGTGCGTGCCATAGCTACAATATATACTTCGTTCATGATAAAAATAGGAATTTATAGGAATTTTGTTTGAACGCGAAAGTGTTTGTCTACGATTTTTTGATAAGTTGCTTGAGGTGGTGTAGGATATTTTTGCACAATGTTTAGACCAAAATGGTAAATAATTTGGTCAACGTTGTATTTATCTTTTGGGGATTGAATGGTTGCGGCATGGTCTATTGCATATTATTAGCTAATTACAACAAATGGATTTTTTGTTTCAGTTCGTCTTTGGTGGAGCGGCTAACGGGAATTGGTTTGCCTTGAATGCTCACAAAACCTTCTTCATAACCTTCTATTTTATCTAAATTGACGATATAAGAGCGGTGTGTTTTGAAAAACAAATCAGAAGGCAGTTTTTGTTCGATATTTTTGAGTGACGAAAAAACGGTATATTTGTCTTTGGGAGTGTTGATAATGACATAATTCTCTAATGCCTCGACCCACAAAATATCGTTCAGCGCGATTTTGTGGTATTTATTACCTTTTTTGGCGAAAAAATACTTGGCAAAATTGCCTTCTTCGACATCGGAAAGGGCGACCTCGACATTTTTTTCGGATATATTATCTGTTGTCTCAAAATTGGGGTCATCTTCCGACAAAATAAACGACCAACCTGCTGTGCTTTGCTGTTCATCGTTGTTCACAATACGGTTGATTTGCACCGACAAGGGAATTTCTTTGCCTGTTTCGGGAAAATAGCACCACATTTTTTCGCGCAAAGCATCGGTAGCTTGTTGTAAGAGGCGGGTCCAATCCATGCGTTTGTGTTCTTCCAAACTATAAAACAAAACCGTATCGTTGAGGTGATAGGTATTCAGGTTATCATAGATTTGGGTAATATCGTGGGCGGTAGCGTTCAAAAAGTCGAGCATAAAGTTGGCATCTACTGCGATAACCATTTTATCAATGTGCGAAAAGACGCGCGTAATGCGGGCATTGCGGGCTTGTTGTTCGCGGTCTTGTTGGTGTTTGTGCAAAACAATTTCGATAGTTGTTTTGAGGTCGCGTTCATCAAAGGGTTTGACAATAAAACCGTAGGGTTCAGCGGTTTTGGCGCGTTCTATGGTAGCTTCGTCCGAGAAAGCGGTCAGAAAAATAACTGGTAACTCAAATTGTTTCTTGAGTAGTGTAGCTGTAGCAATGCCATCTTGTTTACCTGCGATATTGATGTCCATTAACACCAAATCGGGCAACACTTCTTGCACGGCTGCTATGGCATCTTCGGCACAGTCGACGGTATCAATAACTTTGTAGTTGAGTTTGGTGAGGGTGCGTTTAATTTCGTGTGCGATAATGAGTTCGTCTTCTACAATGAGAATTTTTTTCATTGGTATCGGATATTGATTTTGCCACAAAGGTACGCTTTTTGTCATTGATAGCCAAAGTTTATGCAAAATTTAATAGACAATGCCTTATTTTTGTGCTTAATATCCTTTTTATCTATTCAATAGTAACACAGAAAACGGAGTCGGTATAGCTGCATACCGACTCCGTTTTCTATTAAACATATCCAATAGTCATCAATAATATTCTGTGCTTTTACTAAAAAGATGAACGATATGAAGGTGTTTGATATTGAGTGATACGCCTATTTTTGCTGTTCTTATTCGTTAACAAACACCAAAAATTGTACAGAAAATTAAGGTTACTTTATGACAAAGTTAGCGTCTGCCTATAGGTAATACCAACTAATAGGTATATTTTTGCACCCGATTCTAAAAAAAACCAACAAAAACCCAAATTGTTACTTATGAAAAATGTTTTATTAATTGCTTTTTTGACAGTGATTGGCACTGTTGCGTGGGCTCAACGGGAAACCATACAAAACTGGATGGAGCAAACTGTAAAAGTTAAAATGTCTCCAACCAACAAAGATGGAACTCAAAAAATTGCTCCAGAAAATAGCAAAATTTCAAAGACAGTAAATGTAGTTCAAGATGACAGCAAACCAACTGTTGAACTATCTGCCATGCTCGCAGCCTTTGATAAAATATTGGGGCTTAGTGAGGAACAGAAAAGCCATGTATTGTACGAAAACGAAAAAACATTTGAGCGTATTAATGAAGTACGCCAAAGACTAGGTATAGACAATGCTTGGAAAGAGCAAGAAATTAACCGATTGAAAGCATTTAGAGACAAACGAGTAGTAAGTGTACTAGATGCAAAGCAATTAGATAAATGGAATAATTTCGTTCAAGGCAAAGAAGCTATTAATAGTTTGAAAAAAACTAACGAAACCAAAGTTCCTTACGAACGTGGCGAAAAGAAATTTTATCCCGAAAGCGAATATGGTGAATTTACTTCTTTGGAGCAAATTCAATCTATTATTGCAGATAAAAAAACTATTATTGCTGCATCTGGATTTAGTGCAGACGAAATTGAACAGCTTTATTCTATCATCAATCAATTTTAATCAAGCTCATGAATAAATTAAACATACTAATTTTTTATTTTTTATGTGGCTTGATTATTTTGTCAAGCCAGTCTGCTAAGGCGCAAGGAACAACCTGTGCGACAGCAACAGCACTAACATCGGGTACTGCGGTTACGTCTCAAACTTTGACCGATACTGCGGGCGGTTCCGGTGGTGATTGTGGGTCGGCAGATAGTGCAACAGGGAGTTCTACAGCAGGTTGTACTTATGGTTGGTATAGCATAACAGCGGCAGCAGCCCAAACTATTGAAGTAGCTCTTAATGCAACATCGGGAGCAACCCAAGATGCTCGTGTGGAAATCTACTCAGGTACTTGCGCTGCACTTGTGCTTGAGGACTGCGACCGTCAGACAAATACCTCTGATGCCTTAGCATCTTATATAGCTCCTTCATCGGGGACGTATTATATTCGCGTAACAGATTTTCAATGTAATGCTAACGTTACTTATGAAATAAAAGCTACATTGACAGACGCTCCATGTAATGCCACCACTTTAACATCGGGTACGGCTGTAACAGGTGAAACCATAACAGATGTGACAGCCGTAAGTGGTACTGTTGGAATAGGTAATGGTGGCGATTGTGCTGCAAGTAGTGATAATGATGATTATGTTACGCCATTGACTGATATTGCTGCAACAGTAGGTTGTGGTTATAAATGGTATTCTATTACGGCTGCTACAGCTCAAACTATTGAAGTAGCATTAGATGTAACTTCAGGAGGCGGGACTCAAGATGTTCGTGCCGATTTATATAGCGGCTCATCTTGTGGTAATCTTACACGAATTACTTGCGACAGAAATACAGATAACGCGTTGTTATCCTATATAGCGCCAACTTCGGGTACTTACTATATTCGGGTAACTGACTTTGCGTGTAATGCTAATATCACCTACAACATAAAAGCGACTTTAACAGATGCAATATGTAATGCTACACCGCTTTCGGTAGGCACTACATCTGGTTTATCGCTTACTGACGTAACTGCTGTAAGCGGCACAGTAGGAGAAGGTTCGGGTGGTATTTGTGCTACTGCCGATTATAATAATCCTCCTACGGGTATTGTTGGTTGTGGTTACAAATGGTACACCTTTTCTGCTGCTGCTAACTCACCTATTGAATTATATTTGAATACAGCCACAGGTGCCCGCCTTGAGTTATATTCAGGTTCAACTTGTACATCATTCGTTCCACGTGATTGTGCATCAGGAACAAACCCTGCTGTTACATATACTAGTGCCACTGCCACTACGTATTGGGCAAGGGTGACAGATACGAACTGTGATGCAAACTTGAGCTTCAGTCTTCAACTAAACATAATTCAAAACGTCCTTGCCACGACTGGCACTCAAACCATCAATATGGACTGTGGCACTACCTACAACTTCTATGATAGTGGTGGTCCAGGTGGAGATGGAGCGGGATTATATGCTAATAGTTTAAATAGTAATGTTACTTTTGTAGCTCCTGCCGGGCAATCTGTACGCGTAACATTTAAAAATGTTTGGCAAGGTAATATAGGTTATTGTGCTACAGGAAATGGCTATAATGCTATTCGTATAGATAATGGACAAACTGGTGCCTGTAGTATTGCCGATTATTTAACCATTTATGACGGAGCTATTGGCTCAAATAATTTAGGTGTTTATACAGGCACTACTGCTTTTTATCCTTCTCCCGGAACTATTGTTTCGAGTGGCAATTCATTGTCATTTAATTTTATTAGCGGGGCTTCCGGTCAAGAGGAAGGTTGGGAGGCTGTTGTGGAATGTGTTTCGGACATCAGCGAAAACCCAACAGATGTTACCATTGATTGCGGATTGGGAACAGTCTTTACCGATAATGCTTTCAATGCAGGTGGTAGTACAAATATACAACCCAACGACCAGTATGTAGTTACTTATTGCCCCGGAACACCCGGTTATTGTGCCTTTGTTGGTTCATTAAGCGGAACTGCCACACTCAATTTGAATGATAATTCAGATGTGTTGTATGTTTACAATAGCGATCAAGCTACGGGTAGCCCTATTGCCGTATTAACAGGCGGCGATCCCAATGTAAGTAATGGCGTTGCTTGTGGTGGTGCAGCGGCTAATAGCAACACTATTACAGGTATTACTGCATTTTTAGCAAATAATCCTAATGGCTGTTTGACCTTTAAATTTGTTTCTAGCAATAGTACTAAAGACCCTTCATGGGCACCACGTTCGGGTTGGAGTTTACCTATAGAATGTGTTGAATGTGATTTGGGTAATGGTGGTGGCACAGAAGTCGGTACAGCTACCTCTATCACAAGTAATGGTTTCTGGGCAGGAACAAGCATTAATGATACAGGTAATTCAGACTCAGGTGCCAATACTGGTTGCAATGATGCTGGTACCGATTTTGTACTTAATTCTACAGGTTGTTTAGAGTCCGAAATTACCCGTCTTGAGAATACCATTTGGTATAAATTAGTAACACCTGCTGCCATGTGTTTAGCAAATGATCCTATTTTGCAAGTTAATTATGTCAATTGCCAAAACTATTCAAGTAGTGGTAGTGGTACTAATGCAGGTAATGGTATTCAATTTGTATTGTGGGAAATGACTCCTGGTGCTGGAAATATCAACTTCACTGGGGAAGGAGATCTATGGGACAATAACAATAATGGGACAGCAGTTGGCAATAATAACATGATTTATTGCGAAGACAAAGTAACTGCTGGTGAATTTGTTGATGTTCCTTGTTTAAAACCCAACACTACCTATTATATTATGGTAGACGGTTTTACGGGACAACACTGTTTCTTTGATATGTATATTGATGTATTTCCCGCTGACTTAACCGCAGCACCAGTATTATCACCTGCTTCGGGTATTTGTTCAGGAGGTACATTTGATATTACACAAACCGCTAAACGCGAAGTAGAATTTGTGTGGAGTTTAACCAATTTAACAGACCGCAATCAAATCTATAACCTTAGCGGTGGATCTCAAAGTTTGGGAGTAGGTTATACTTCTGATGGTGTAACTTATACCTACAACGATGCCTCTTTACCCGTCAATACAGGATGTACCCCAGTTACCTACTATATCTATGCCATAGATGCCAACTTCCCTGAAAGTGCAGGTTTCTGCGGCACGGATTATCAAAGTGCTGCATGCCGTCCGTATCAAATGACACCTATAGTTGTCTATCCAACACCACCCATTAGCAATATTGTTACCGACTGTTCGTTCAATATTGATCCCAATTGTGGTGCCGCTAATAGCAATTTTGTGGTAGAATATTCTGCCGATGGCGTAACAAATTGGCAAGCAGAAAGTGCTACTGTACCACCAACACCAAGTCCTTCTAATAGTTTTGGCTACTGGGCAAGAGTACGACACACTAGCTCTCCTTCCGATTGCGGAACTCCTGTTCAGGTGTTCGGAGTAGGTTGTGCTACTACTTGTACAATTATCCCACCTACAGTATTTAGCAACAGCCCTATTTGTGCAGGGCAAACCTTAAATCTCAATGCCTCTACGATTGCAAGTGCAACAGGTTATAGCTGGTCAGGCCCTAATGGTTTTACTTCAAGCGTTCAAAATCCAAGTATTTCAAACGCTACGACAGCCGCCACAGGTACTTATACCGTAACAGTCACCAATAGCGCAATTGCAGGTTGTACGGCAACAGCCACACTATCTGTTATAGTCAATCCTACACCTACTGTATCAGCATTGTCCATAGCAGCTATTTGCCCCGGTACTACACCTGCCGTATTAAGCTATACGGCAAGTATAGCAGGTATACTTACCGTTTCATCGGGAACAGCTACTATCAATACCCAAACTTTTACTGTAGCAAGCGGTGCAGGAACAGTAAATATAGCCGTACCTACAACAATAACCAATGGACAAACCGTATCGGTTACGCTTACTGCTAATGGTTGTACCTCCACAGCACAAACGGTAGCTATACCCGTCCATTCCGCTCCTGATGCCAATTTCCCTATCCCTGCCTCAGTGTGTCAAGGTTCTGCCATGTCTTTTGATGGAAGTACTAGTACCGCAGGTGCTGGCACTATTAGTAACT
The DNA here is from genome assembly GCA_016787295.1 of Chitinophagales bacterium. Classification (GTDB taxonomy): domain Bacteria; phylum Bacteroidota; class Bacteroidia; order Chitinophagales; family UBA2359; genus JAEUUX01. The sequence goes on along the minus strand of JAEUUX010000257.1, from coordinate 2,423 downwards.
ACACATGGATATGGGGAGACGGTTCTGCCAACACAAGTTCGGCAACAGCCACAACTACCCACACCTTCCCTGCTTCGGGAACATATAATGTTAGCCTACAAATAACAACATCAAACGGTTGTGTAAATACAGAAACCCAAACAGTAACAGTTGTACCCAACCCAACCATTAGCAATATAACAGTAACGCAGCCTACGTGCGCATTAGCTACCGGTGGTGTTAGTTTTAATGTACCAACGCCTGTAACGGACTATGAATATCAAATAGACGGCGGTGCATTTACAGCCGTAGCAGCTAATCCTACCACGATAAGTTCATTAGCTGTTGGCGCACATACCGTAACGGTTCGTCGTATTGCAACCCCACAATGTACGGCAAGTATTAGTTTTACTTTAGTTGCTGCTACAGGTTGCGGAGCTACTTGTACTGCCCCCGGTATGACCTTGACAAATACCAGCGCGGCTTTTTGTCAATCAAGCACCACACAAACGGCAAGCTACCAATACACAGCATTGGCAAATGGTAGCACAGGCACACCCAACCGTTATGATTTAACCCAAGTGTTTGGTACTACTATAGCAGGTGCAACTGTCACTAACCAAACTTTGGCAGCACCTACCAGCAACATCAGCATTAGCGTACCTGCCAACACAGCAGCAGGCACCTATACGTTTGTATTGAAAATCTATAATAGTTCAGACCCTACTTGTGCAGCACAATATCCTTTGCAATTGATTATCAATCCTGCACCTACTGTTACTTTGTCTAACAATGGTCCCGTTTGTCAAGGAATAAGTGTTACGCTAACTGCTTCGGGTGGCACAAGTTATTCATGGACAGGTCCGAGCGGAACTATTGCAGGCACAACTAATACACAGACCATAACTCCCGCTGTAGCAGGAACTTATACCGTAGTAGCAACAGATGCCAATGGTTGTACCAATTCTGCCACTACAACGGTAATAGTTAATCCGCTTCCAACCGCCGCTATCACAGGCACCAACAGCATTTGCGCTGGCAGTTCAAGCATTTTCACTGCTACCCCAAATGGGGCAACTTACGCATGGAATACAAGTGATGCAACCCAATCTATTGTTGTAACAACTGCGGGAACATATACCGTAACCGTTACTAATAGCAATAATTGTTCTAATGTAGCAACAAGAACTTTAACAGTCTTAACTGCTCCTGATGCCAATTTTACCACCAACTCTCCCCAATGTCAAGGTGCTGCCATCAACTTTGATGGTTCGTTAAGCACAGCAGGAAGTGGCACTATCACTGCCTATAGTTGGAACTTTGGCGATGGTACAACAGGAACAGGATCCACTTCTACCCATAATTATGGGGCAAGTGCAGTGGGTACTTACCAAGTATCTTTAACCATAACAACTAGCAATGGTTGTACGAATGTGCAAACAGGTACTGTTGTTATTAACCCCACACCCATAGCGTCTATTACAGGCACTACTACTGTATGCCAAATAGGTACAGGAACACCAACTACTACTACAATAACAGCTAATGGCGGAGCTACCTATGACTGGTCTAATATAGTAGGAACTGACGACGGAGCAACAAATGCAGGTGTAGGTGCAGGTACCTACACGGTCACAGTCACATCGGCAGCGGGTTGTAGTTCCACAGCGGCTATCACCGTAACAAGCACTGATTGTACAGGAGCAGCCAACTGTATTGTAGATGCAGGTCCCGACCCTGCAAACTTCTGTGTTGGTACAAGTAGTAGCGTTAACTTAAACGCCACGCCTGCTGCATCAGGAAGTTCAGGTACTTGGACGTGTTTGGGTTGTCCTGCAACTCCTACTTTCGGCAGTGCAACATCAGCAGCTACCACAGCAAGTGGTTTAACCGCTACAGGTACTTATACCTTTGTTTGGACTGTAACAGGTGCAACTTGTAATGGTCAAGATAATGCAGTAGTAACGGTATATCCTACTCCTGTAGCACCCGTAACATCAGGTTCTACCTATTGTCAAGGTCAAACTATTACAGCTATAACTGCTACAGGTCAGACAGGTGCAACTTTTACATGGTATAGTGATGTAGCACTAAATAGTGTTATTGACAATGATGCAACCTATACACCAATAGGTGCAGGAATTGTATATGTTACCCAAACGCTTAATGGCTGTCAAAGTCCTGCTACTGCGGTAACAACTACGGTTAATCCTAATCCTACCCCAAGTTTCACTACTGATAGCCCTGCTTGTTTGGGTGAGGCAATTGTCTTCACCAATACCACAACAGGAGCAACAAGCTATCTTTGGGCATTTGGCGATGGCACAAATTCTACACAAACTTCCCCAAGTCATACCTATACAAGTGCAGGTACTTATACCGTAACTATAACATCAACAAGTGCTAATGGTTGTGTTGCAAGTACTACGGGTAGTGTTGTAGTT
>JAEUUX010000227.1 GCA_016787295.1 Chitinophagales bacterium | reverse complement strand
AAAGATAGATAAAGCGATTGCTTTGAGTCAGTTACAGATAACCCAATTATCTACGTATCGTTTGTCTTTAATAGATTCGGCGGTATGCGGAAAAATAAAAATAGTGTAGCTTATGTTTTCATCAACCAACGAACAAGCCTTAGAAAAGGCTATAGAAAAAGCCCTCACGGGCTATTGCAGCGCGGACAAAAGTGCTGTTGCTGTTGCTACTACTTCGGTAGTAGAAGACTCGGCGGATATATATCGCATGGGTAAAGGTTTTTATGTGGGCAATTCGGCGGACTTCAATGCTCAATATGCCATTGATGAAGTGCGCTTTTGGCATTTTTTGGAAACGACTCAAAAGGAGTCTTTGGAAAAACTCAAGCGTTCGCCCGACTACCAACGCAAGGTATTAGACCGTTTAGACAAGATTATCAAAAAGAGCGGTATTTTGCGGGTGCTTCGCAAAGGGATCGATATAGAAGATGTACATTTGACGTTGTTCTATCAATCGCCGATGGCGAGTAGCAGTTTGGCAGTCAAAGAGAATTTTGAGAAAAACGAGTTTAGTGTCACGCGCCAAGTACATTACCATCTCAGCAATACACATGAGTCTATAGATATGGTATTGTTTGTGAATGGTTTGCCATTGCTGACCATGGAACTAAAAAACCCCTGGACGGGTCAATATGCTCGGATTCAGGGTATTAGTCAATACAAAAAAAACAGAGACCCCAAACAGCCGCTTTTGCAGTTTGCTCGTTGTTTGGTTCATTTTGCTGTGGATACAGATGAGGTGTATATGTGTACAAAATTAGATGGGGACAATTCTTTTTTTCTACCCTTCAACAAAGGTAATGGCACAGGCAAGGGCAACCCGCCCAATCCTTTGGGTCACAAAAGTAGTTATTTGTGGGAAGAGGTGTTTTCGCGCAGCAGTCTTGCAAACATTATCCAACATTTTGTATTGTTGTCGGGCAGCAGCAATGACGCATTAGGGCAGCGAACTTTGTATTTTCCGCGCTATCATCAATTAGACGTAGTTCGTAAATTAGTAGCCGATACTGCGCAAAATGGTGTTGGTCGCACCTATCTTATTCACCATTCGGCGGGTTCGGGCAAGTCAAATTCCATTACTTGGGCAGCTTATCAATTGATAGAGGTGTATGCTCATGGTGCCAAATCATTAGACCGTCCTTTGTTTGATTCGGTGATTGTTGTGACCGACCGTCGTTTGCTCGATAAGCAGTTGCGGGACAACATTAAAGAGTTTTCAGAAAACAAACACATTATTGCGGCTGCCCATTCGTCTGTAGAGCTTAAGAAGGCGTTGGAAGGTGGTAAGCGGATTATTATCACCACCATACAAAAATTTCCTTTTATTATAGATGGCATATCCGACCTAAGCGACCGTCGTTTTGCGGTTATTATAGACGAGGCGCACAGTTCGCAAGGCGGTATGGCTGCTGCTTCACTCAATCAAGCTATGGGTACAGGCAGGGTTGCTATGTCTTCGGTGGCAACAGCGGAGGATGATGAGGAGGAGATAGATGTACAAGACCTGATACTTCGGACTATCCAGAGTCGCAAGATGAAAAGCAATGCTTCGTATATGGCATTTACGGCAACGCCCAAAAATTCGACCTTAGAGCGCTTCGGCACGCCGCAATCCGATGGCACTTTTCTGCCTTTTCATCTCTACTCAATGAAACAAGCCATAGAAGAAGGTTTTATCTTAGATGTTTTAGCAAACTATACGACCTACAAAAGTTATTATGAAATAGAAAAATCGGTAGCCGATAATCCTTTGTTTGACACCCATCGTGCGCAAAAGAAATTGCGCAACTTTGTGGAGCGCGACAAACGCACCATTGCCAACAAAGCAGAAATCATGCTGGAGCATTTTCTCAACAAAGTGTACAACGGCAAGAAATTGAAAGGCAAAGCCAAAGCGATGGTTGTCACCCAAAGCATAGAGTCGGCTATACAGTACTATTTTGCGCTCAAACGCCTCTTAGAAGCACAAGCCAATCCTTTCAAAATTGCCATTGCTTTTTCGGGTAAAAAAACAGTAGAGGGCATTGAATACACCGAGTCTGTTTTGAATGGTTTTGATGAAAAAGACACGAGCAGCCAGTTTGCTTCTGATGAATACCGTTTATTGGTAGTAGCCAATAAATACCTAACTGGTTTTGACCAGCCTAAATTGTGTGCCATGTATGTGGATAAAAAACTACAAGATGTCTTAGCAGTGCAATGCTTGAGTCGGCTCAATAGGGCTGCAAACAAATTAGGGAAGCGAACAGAAGACTTGTTTGTTTTAGATTTCTTTAATGAAGTAGCAGATATTAAGCAAGCCTTTGACCGATTTTATACCTCTACCAGCCTTAGCGAGCCAACCGATGTCAATGTATTGCATGAATTGAGGGAGCATTTAGACAATGTAGGTGTTTATGAATGGAGCGAAGTAGAAATGTTTATCGAAAAATACTTTACTCAAGCCGAAGCACAAGAGTTAGATGCTATTATCACGGTGCCAGCAGAACGTTTCAATGTTGACTTAGCTTTATCGGACGACCAAAAAGCAGATTTTAAAATCAAAGCCAAACAGTTTGTGAAGATTTATGCCCAAATTGCCGCCATCATTCCATATGAGGTATTGGTTTGGGAAAAATTGTTTTGGTTTCTGAAGTTTTTGATTCCCAAACTGCTTGTTAAGACACAGCAAGATGCCATGATAGACGAGTTATTAGAATCTGTCGATTTGTCGACCTATGGCTTAGAGCGCACCCAACTAAACCATAGCATCGCCCTCGACGAAGCAAATGCAATTTTGAATCCTCAAAATGCCAATCCAAGAGGTGCCCACGGCAGTGAAGTGACGCTAAATCCTTTAGATGAAATTGTTAGGGCATTTAATGAACGTTGGTTTCAAGCTTGGGAAGCAACCCCCGAAGATCAACGAGAAAAATTTGTCAAGCTTAGTAAACACGTTCAATCGCACCCCGATTACAGTTTAAAAGTGCTTGGCAACAATGATCCTCAAACACAAGATTTAGCTTTGAAAAAGATCTTAGACGAAGTAATGAACCAGCAAAGAAGGCAAGAGTTAGAATTGTATAAGTTGTATCAAGAGGATGCTTTTCGGCAAGATCTTTTGAATGTACTGAAAAGACAAATTGGCATTACTACTTTTCCTCAACTATAATGCTTTTTTGTTAGGTGGTATTCTTTTGTTTTTCCTAAAAAAACAAATCTCTTCGGAGGCTACGAAGGGATAACACATAGGTGTAGTGGCATAAAAAAAGACATCGGACGTTTTTGCAACGTCCGATGTCTTTTGTATTTTTATGTATGCCTTTGTTGTGGTTTATTTAAAAGCATTATGTCCTGTGATGTCCATACCTGTAATAAGGAGGTGAATATCGTGTGTTCCTTCGTAGGTAATGACCGATTCGAGGTTCATGCTGTGTCGCATAATAGGATATTCGCCTGTTATACCCATGCCGCCGTGTATTTGTCGGGCTTCGCGTGCAATATGAATTGCCATGTCCACATTATTGCGTTTTGCCATAGAGATTTGGGCAGGCGTGGCGCGGTCTTCGTTTTTCAACACCCCTACGCGCCATGCCAAAAGTTGTGCTTTGGTGATTTCGGTAATCATTTCTGCCAATTTCTTTTGTGTCAATTGGAAAGCCGCAATGGGTTTGTCGAACTGTATGCGTTCTTGGGCATATCGCAAGGCAGAGTCGTAGCAGTCGAGGGCAGCACCAATAGCGCCCCAAGCGATGCCAAAACGCGCCGATGACAAGCAAGATAATGGTGCTTTCAAGCCTTTTGCTTTGGGCAATAAGTTTTCTTTGGGCAAGCGCACATTGTCGAACACCAACTCGCCTGTGGCAGAAGCTCGCAACGACCATTTGCCGTGTGTTTCGGGAGTCGTGAAGCCTTCCATGCCGCGCTCCACAATCACGCCGCGAATGTCACCCGCATCGTCTTTTGCCCACACAACGGCTACATCGCAGAAAGGCGCGTTGGATATCCACATTTTAGCTCCGTTCAATAGATAATAGTCGCCTTTGTCCTCGATGCGTGTAATCATGCCACTGGGATTTGAGCCATAGTTGGGTTCGGTTAAGCCAAAGCTACCGAGCCACTCGCCGCTACCCAATTTGGGCAGATACTTCATGCGTTGTTCTTCGCTGCCGTAGGTGTAGATGGGATACATCACCAACGAACTTTGCACCGATGCCGTTGAGCGGATACCCGAATCGCCACGCTCCAACTCTTGCATGATGATGCCATACGAAATATAATCTAAACCTTGTCCGCCATATTCTGTAGGAATAGTGGGACCAAATGCCCCAATTTCGCCTAATTGTCTGACTAAATGGCGCGGAAACTGCGCCCGTTGTGCATAATCTTCTATGATAGGCGATACTTCTTTTTTGACCCAAGCACGCACCGACTCGCGGATAAGCAAGTGTTCGGGACTTAGTAGTTCGTCAACCCAATAGTAGTCATGTGACTGAAATTTGTCTTGTCCTGCGCTTTTGCTGTTGCTTTGCGCTGCTGTTTCGATAATATGAGACATAAAAACAGAATATTGTTTGAATTTTGGGGCAAAGGTACAGCTTTTTTGCCATACTAGCAACAAAAAAAATCGCCAAACTTCAATAGTCTAATGCTAATGTTTGTTTTGACAACAACATTATTTACTCCTCTTAGGTGCTTCTACACTTAAGCGCAAAGAACGCAAAAACAACTGCGTAAAGTTCGACCACAAAAGACGCAAAGTTTCTATGATCTTTGAAACTACCCATAAAATAACTACCTTTGCAACCTCAAACACCAATATCATCATACAATCTTTGCGCACAACAACAATTTTCTGTTCAATAACAGACTATTTTTGTATCTTTGCGCCCAATTTAGCCGCTTTTTCCATTTTTTTACCTTATTCTATTGTTCTAATTACCTATCAATATAGTATGGAAGTTCAATTTCCCAAAAACTTTTTATGGGGTACCTCTACGGCTGCCTACCAAATAGAAACAGCTTCGGAACACGACTGGAAAGGTGTTAACTCAAAAGATGGTCATACCTTTTTGCGTACTGCCGACCACGAATTGCGCCGCAACGAAGACCTACAATATATTAGTCTTTTGGGCAACGCATATCGCATGAGTATGGACTGGGCAAAACTACAAAGCGCTCCTAACGAAGCTTTTAATCCCGATGTAGTAGCCGAATATCGTTCGTTTTTAGCCAAACTCAAAGCTCGCAATATTTATGTTATGATGGTTTTGCACCATTTTACCAACCCTTTGTGGTTTGTGCAAAATGGTTCTTGGGAAAACCCACAAAATATTCCCGTTTTTATCAATTATGTGGAGCAGATGGTCGATACCTTTGGCGATTTGATTGACAATTGGAACACTTTCAACGAACCCGAAGTGTATCTTTGCAATAGCCGTTTGCTTGGCAACTTCCCGCCTTTCAAAAAAAGTTGGTCGTCGTTCAATGCTGCGCTCAACAATATGAGCCGCTCCCACAAATTGGCAGTTAAAGTCCTTAAAAACCGTTATCCGCGTGTGCCTGTGGGTATTTCAAAAAACTGCGCCGTTTTTGCAGCAGAAAACTGGAAAGGTTGGCTACCCGCCAAAGTTGCCGATTATGTTTTTATGAACTATATTCCGTCCAAATTCATGGAAAGTACCGACTACTTTGGCATGAGCTACTATGCCCGCATTCCGCTTGACCCTTATCCCATTACGGAGATAGACCAGCCGGGAAAATTGGCGCGCTTGGGTCGTCCGCACGACAAGATGTGGGAGTATTATCCCGAGGGTATGTATGAATCTATTCGTCGTTATTGGAAAAAATACAACAAACCCATCGTCATCACCGAAAGCGGCATTTGTACACCTGATAGCGAAGTTCGTATTGCAAGCATCAAAGACTATTTGCGAATTTTGCGCCGTTGTATGGACGAAGGCATCGACATTAAAGCCTTTTTTGAATGGACGACGATGGATAATTTTGAATGGAACTTGGGTCCTACCTATCAGTTTGGTTTAGTCGCAGTGGATTATGCCACGGGGAAACGCCGCATGAAATCTTGCGGAGAATTTTATAGCAAAGTGGTGCGTAATAGTGGATTTTAGTGCAATGTGGCAAAAAGTTTCTCCGTAGAGCCGGGTTTATACTGAATTGAAAATACTTTTCGGATTTGATAATAGACGATGTCACGCATTCGCCCCCAAATGTAACATCAATTAAGAACCATTTGCCATTCCTCCAAATGTTATTATCATAAGTGACAAATGGTGATTCTGCTTTTTTGCTCACCCAAAAAAGCAGCAAAAAAGGGTGTTCTTTTTCGAGTGGATTCGTGCGGCGTGCTGTGGTCTTTGCTTAATTTTGTGGTAGCAAACAAAATTGTAGACATTTTGTCTATATTATCGTATTAGCTACCACAAAATGTAGGCAATCGTTGAGGCAATTTATCGTTTTTTGTCTGTTTAGCCGTCACTTTCATGCCTCAACGACCGAAACAGCACTATTTCGGGTGACGAAAATAGTGTAGGCAGATGTGCGTTTTTTGTGACTGTAATTATTCGACTGTCAACATTTTACAAAATCCGAAGACTGTATTCAATTTAGTATAAACCTATTCTACGAAGCAATGCTAACGACAAGATTAAACTGAAAGATTACTAAACCACAAAAACCTTTGGCAGTTGAGGCGATTATGCAATTGTTTGTCAAGTGTTTCTAAAAAATCGGGTTGCGGTTAAACGGTGCGACACAAGGAAACATTTCTCTTGTACGCTGCCCGAATAATACATTTTTTAACAAAAAAACACCTTACAAGCACTCCATCACACCCAATAAACAACAATTATGCGTACCTTTGCACCACAAATTTTCTATTGTTATTTGGTTCACTAAAAAAAATATTTTGACCTAAATGAAAAAAGTTTTGTTAGTAGTCCTTGCAGCCGCTTGGACATTCACCGCCTGCAACCAACAGCCTGCCAGCGACACAGCAGCAGGCGGTAGCCATGAACCGGCACAAGCTGTTCAGGCAGCACCCTCCGCTCCGTCACAAGCACAATTGGACAGTAGCATCATTGCGAAATATGTAGCAGACAACGGTTTGGCAAGCAAAGGCAAATATACAGACACCGGTATCTTTTTCGTTAGCGAAAAAGAAGGTAAAGGTGCGTCTCCTACTATTGAGGACAAAGTAGAAGTACACTACAAAGGCACTTTGTTGGACGGCACCACCTTCGACTCGTCTTATGATAGAGGTCAAACCGCTCAGTTTCCGCTTCGTGGCGTAGTACCGGGCTGGCAACAAGGTATTCCACTTTTGAAAGAAGGTGGTAAAGGTATTTTGCTTATTCCTTCTGGTTTGGCGTATGGTTCCAATGGTAGACCACCCCAAATTGGTCCTAACAGCGTTTTGCGTTTCGATGTAGAATTGTTTAAGGTGATGACAAGCAAATAGTTTTTGCATACTTGATACCAACAACAACTGCTATGTTTTTAATTCTATCAAAACATAGCGGTTGTTTTATTGTCCATACTACCCAATAGTTCGAACAATTTGTGTTTTTTAGTGTCATTATTCTATCCAAAACCAAAAATAATTCACCAAATTCGATTTAGTTGCCAAATTTTCCTTACCTTTGTCACACAAAAATTGAAACATGAACGGCAATTATAGCGAGCCAATTCGAAACACAACTTATCCTTCCGAAGTCAATGGCAATTGTGCGGCAGATACCGCGCCTATGGATTCCGATTTTACTGCTCAAGCCCAAGCAGTGGGTTTGGCAATTGAACCACCTAAATTTTTTGCGGGAAAGAAAATTTTATTGGGAGTTTGTGGGAGCATTGCTGCCTATAAAGCTGCCCTTATTGTGCGCCTTCTGGTACGCAACGGAGCCGAAGTTCGGGTAATTATGACGGCTTCTGCCAAAGATTTTGTGACACCGCTCACTTTTTCCACCCTTTCGCGCCACGAGGTTATTAGCGATTTCTATGCCTCAAAAGAAGGTTTGTGGCACAACCATGTAGAATTGGGTTTGTGGGCAGATGCTTTTCTTATTGCTCCCGCCACGGCAAGCACCATCGCCAAAATAGCAAATGGCATATCTGATAGTGTACTCATTGCCACTTATCTGTCGGCTCGTTGTCCTGTATTTTTTGCTCCTGCTATGGATTTGGATATGTGGAAACACCCCGCCACGCAACGCAACATACAGTTTTTACAACAAATTGGCAACCATCTTATTCCTGTGGGCAATGGCGAGTTGGCAAGCGGCTTGGTGGGCAATGGTCGTCTTGCCGAACCCGAAGATATTGTTGCCTATCTACAGCAATACTTTGCTGCTGGCAAAAACGGCTTGGCAGTTGCTCCACCAGTGGAGATAATACAGCCATTGCACAACAAAACCGTTTTGATTACAGCAGGACCCACCTACGAACCCATCGACCCTGTGCGTTTCATTGGCAACCGTTCATCGGGCAAAATGGGTATTGCCATTGCAGAAGCCGCCGCACAAATGGGTGCCAAAGTGTTTTTGTTGTTGGGCGAGACCAACCTCCGTCCTACCAATCCTAATATAGAAGTCATTTTGACTCCCACCGCCGAAAGTATGTACCAACAGGCAATACTTCGTTTTCCACAAACAAACATCGCCATTCTATCGGCTGCTGTTGCTGACTATAAACCTACACATCAATATACCGAAAAACTGAAAAAGAAAGACGAACAACTATCTATCACGCTCGAAAAAACGCAAGACATTCTGGCAACATTGGGCAAACAAAAGCGCGATGGTCAATACTTGGTCGGTTTTGCTCTCGAAACTGAACATGAAGAAAAACATGCTTTGCAAAAATTAGAGAAAAAAAACTTAGACCTTATTGTTCTAAACTCACTACGCGATGCGGGCAGTGGTTTTCAACATGATACCAATAAAGTCACTGTTTTTGACCGTCAAAAAAACAAATACGCTTTTTCGCTCAAATCCAAACAAGAAGTAGCCACCGATATTATACAACTCATTATACAAAAAATTCCTTCCCTTATTGTATAGCAGCACCAACAATTTGGTTTGCTATCGCATTTTCTTAGTCTATTCTATTTATGACGAACGAAACCCCATTATCTACCACCCGTCCTAAAAAATCAGCCATGCGCGAGTGGATTGAAGCCATATTCTTGGCTATTATTGCTGCTATTATTATCAGAACTTTCTTTTTTGAAGCCTATACCATTCCTACTTCTTCCATGGAGAAGAGTTTGTTGGTGGGTGACTACTTGTTTGTTAGCAAAATCAATTATGGTGCGCGCCTGCCCATGACTCCTTTAGCGTTTCCTTTTGCTCACAACAAAATGCCGTTTACCAACGACCTAAAATCGTATTCGGAACGCATCAAATTGCCTTATTTTCGCTTTCCGGGATTCCAAAACATAGAACGCAACGATGTAGTGGTGTTCAATTTTCCTTTAGATATAGAAAATCCCGTCGATAAACGCGAAAACTACATCAAACGTTGTGTAGGTTTGCCGGGCGACCAATTTCAAATCATCGACCGCCAAATTGTTGTCAACGAACAAAAACAAAATTTTCCCAAAGAAGGGCAATTTGAGTATTTTGTGAATACCAAAGACAGCCACTTGAGCCAAGACCAAATCGCAACCCTTAATATCACCGACGGTGGTCCCATACAAAGCGATACGGGTTATGTGGGCAAATATGCTTTGACCTCCGAAACCTTGCAAAAAATCAAAGCGCTACCTAATGTGATTAGTGTCGAAGAAATTCAGCGTCCGAAAGGTTTATCATTGATAGAAGAACCTGTTTTTCCCGAAGACCCACGCCACTATCCTTGGAATTTGGATAACTATGGACCGCTTCCTATTCCCGCCGCCGGACAAACCGTCACACTCGATACTGCCAATATCGCCATTTATCGCGACCTTATCGAACAATATGAAGGCAACGAAATCAAACAAATAGGTACAGATTTCACCATTAACGGCGTGGCTACTAACCAATATACTTTCAAAATGAACTACTATTTCATGATGGGCGACAATCGTCACAATTCGTTAGATTCGCGCTTTTGGGGTTTTGTTCCCGAAAACCATATTGTAGGTAAAGCAATTTTGATATTTTTCTCGAAAGAAGATGTTAATACCCGTTGGGAAAGAATGTTTAAATGGGTAGAATAGTGACAATATGTACGCACACAATAAAAAAAGGTGGTGTTCTTATCGAACACCACCTTTTTTCGTGCAAATTAAGCCATAAAAGCTAAAAAGCTATGTATTTTAATGCTTTTTGTTTAGTATGTTGACCAATGTTTTTAAATCTTCTACTTGTTCTTTTAGTTCGGTAGTTTCTTTGTATAAATAACCCAAACCTGCGCCCAAACCCAATACCAACAAATATAGTAAAGTTGTCGCAAAACTACTTCCGCCTCCACTACTTGGGCTTGTCGTTGTTTCTTTGGCTTCTTCGTTATTGTCAGTAACAGGAGGAGTAGGAGTGTTTTCGCTGACAGTACGTGCTGCTTCGGCATTGGCAGGTGGTTCGGTAGCTGTAGCCGTACTATGAACAGGAGCTTTCATTTTGGTAATCGCCTGCAAAGTGATATTGCTCAACTCGCTTTGCAAACCCAGTAATTTGACATCTAACTCCTGACAAACTTCTGTGGTCACTTTGCGGTCTTCTTCGCAAATTTTCCTAAACTTATCCAAAATGGTTTCGTTTAGAGCAGTTAGTTTTTCCTCATAATCTTCGGGCGAGGCATTAGCAGCAGTTTTGGTTTTATAGCGGTCTATGGTGGTTGATAGTTCGGCTATTTTTTGTTTATATCCCTTGAGTTGGTTCTCTTGTACGCGCTCAATACCTTTTTGAATTTCTTCATACGTACAAGTGGGTATAGTGCGGGCTGTGGCAGCGCGCTTATACAAACTTAACAACAATTTGGTGGTTTTGCAATTAATGTCGTCAATAGCATGGTCATAAATTTGTTGGTTATTCTCTGCATATACTACAAAAGAAACAAAAAAAGCTATGACATAGAGAAATCGCTGGGTCATATTGTACTACTTATTGATTAAATGATGTTTTTTATACGTGGGTTGTTAGTTTTGCTTTATTGTGGCGTAGAAAAATGGTGTGCTGTCCAAGCCATAAATGTTTGTGAGTCAATGGCAAGATATTGAACAGATAGGTCAAAAACACCTTCATCGGTGAGCAGTTGCATGGGTATGCTCCCTCCTACCCTATTGTCTATGGCGGGCAGTTCTTTTCCTAATAGCAATTGAGACGCAAAAGGAATTTCTTTTTTACCCCAACATTTATAAGCTGCTTCTTTTGCTGCCCAAAATATAGTTAGCCATGTTCTATCGTTGGTATGTGGCAATTGGAGTTCGGAGGAAGACAAAAATTTGTGCTTAACTTTTTCGACGCGCAGGTGCAAATGTTCAATATCTATGCCAACAGATTTTGTGGTATGCCCTATCAATGCAATTTTGTGGACGGTATGGCTAAAATTGATGTGTTTGATGTCTTTGAAACAGTTGCCCTCCTCCCCTATCCATTCAAAGCTTTGTTCAGGATAAGGTTTGCGATTTGGGTCATATAAAATTGATACTGAAGTTGGTGTAAGCACTTGCAACAAGGCTCGCACTGCCAAATACTCCCGCTGTCTTTTGGGATTATTGAATGCCATAGCCGCCGCCCAAAGGTCGGGAGACAGTTTTTGTTCAGCGAACGCCAAAATAGCGTCGATATCGCAATAGGCTATTGGAGTTTGATTTTGGGGACAAATAAATTGATGCCAAGGAGTCGACAAAATAATACATTTTATTTTTCGCGCTCAAAGTCGCGTTTTCTACCCAACATATCTGGAATTTCTGCATCAGATGGCAAGCCTCCACCACCAGTCACGTTGTTGATTTGCATATAACGTTGCTGATTAGCAGGATCAATAGCTGACATAGATGTTACCGCTTTTTGTTTTTCGCCGGGCGGCACGCTGGCACCTCCAAAGATACCAATTACCTCGTCGGGTTTGGTGTTGATAAAGATGTCTGTTGCCATAGCGCTGGCGTTGTCTTTTCGGATTTTTTCCATCATCGCCAAGGCATTGATAACATTAGAACGACCTTCGGTGGGGTTGTTAAACATATTGTCTAAACCCAAACGATGGTATTGGTAGTAGGCTTGGCGCATTTTGACAAAACGGCTACTCAACAAATTGTCAATAAGCCAATAACGGTTGCGGTTGCTGTCAAAACCTTTCCAACCTTTGAAAGGCGAAGTTTGTGCATTGCTCACCACTTGCTGCGCTTTGCTAAAAGCACCACTTCCACCATTCGGAGCAAAAGTATCGCCGTCCAAACCCAGCACTATATATACATAATAGGCAATAACAGAACTTATTTCGGACGTATAACTTTGGTCGTTGAACTGCACAGGATCGTTTTCGGCATAATCAAACTGAATGCCTTTATCTTGGAACGAAAAAACAGTGCTATTGTAGTTCGAATTAAAAACAGGGCGCAAAGACTGTATAGCAAAGTTGGCTTCGAAACGGGTATTCGAAATTTCTTTGGTGATAGTAATAAGGATATTGCAGTCGATGCGTTCTTCGGGCTTATAATTGTCGTCGGTCCAACGGCGGTTGTTGATGAAATCGCGCACGTCTTTTTCCAACGTTTTGAACACACGCTGATCTACTAACTGTAGATTGATAGCCTGTATGGTCACTTTTGCGTTGATTTCTTGTGCCTGACTGTTGAGCCAAAGGCAACAAAAGAAAAATAAGAAAGCTATGTTTTTCATGAATTCGGGAGTTTTATTGTTTAGATTTATGCTTGGGGTTTCCATAGTTTGACAATTTTAGCTGTCTTACTAGTTTTAGCAACCCAAAGCCACAATGCTACTGTTTCTTTTTCAGCACGTTCAGCCGCAGCTTGTAGTTTGCGGTCGGTTGCTGCAAAAAGTGCTAACACTTTTTCATAAGTAAGTTTTTCCATGAGCACATTGAATTGTGGTGTATTATACCAATTTTTTAAACAACAACTTAAGGGTTGCCAAGTTCATTTTAAAAGGCAGATAGCGCAAAGGTGGGTCGATGATGAGTGACTTGCTCATAACCGATTTGGCATGAGAAAACGCCTCGAAAGTCGATTTACCATGATAGCCACCAATACCACTTTCGCCCACACCACCAAAAGACATATTGCTATTGGCGAATTGCGCTACGGTGTCGTTGATGCACGCGCTGCCCGATGAAATTTCTTGCAATACTTTTCGTTGAATTTCGCTGCTGCGCGAAAACACATATAGTGCCAACGGTTTGGGGCGCATCTTCACCTCTTCCATAGCTGTTGCTAAATTGTTATAAGAAATGATAGGCAGAATGGGACCAAAAATTTCCTCTTGCATAATGGCATCATTCATATCAGGATTGTCGATGATGGTGGGGCTAATGTATAGTGAAGTAATCGAGAAATCACCACCAAAAACTACTTTGCCCGACGAACTATTGACCAAATGTTGCAAACGCTTGAAGTTTCTTTCATTAATGATTTTGCCATAATAAGCACTTTGGCGCGGATTTTGCCCATAAAAGTCTGTAATGTATTTTTTCAGGCGTTCTATCAACAAATCCTTGACACTTTCATGCACCAAAATATAGTCAGGAGCAATGCAAGTTTGTCCTACATTGAGAAATTTGCCCCAAGCAATGCGTTTGGCAGACAAGTCAACGTCGGCGGTTTTGTCTACAAAACATGGGCTTTTGCCGCCCAATTCTAAGGTGACAGGCGTAAGGTGTTCGGCGGCTGCTTTGTATACAATTTTCCCTACAGAGGTGCTACCAGTAAAGAAAATATAGTCAAATTTGTTTTTCAATAGTGCTTGTGCTACATCAGGACCACCTTCGAACAAAGTGACAAATTTAGGCGTAAATACTTTTTCTATGATGCGGCGCGTTACGGCTGCTGTGTGGCTTGCCAATTCCGAAGGTTTCAAAATGGCGCAATTTCCAGCGGCAATAGCTCCTACCAAAGGCAACAAAGACAATTGAAAAGGATAGTTCCACGGACCAATGATCAACACTATGCCATACGGCTCGTATTGCACAAAACTTTCGGCTTTGAAATGGAACATGGGCGTTGACACTTTTTTATCCTTAGCCCATTGGCGCAAATTAGTTATACAATGGTCTAATTCGGCATAGACAAGACCTACTTCGGTGCCAAAGCTTTCCATATAATGCTTGCCCAAATCCTGTTGTAAGGCTTCAAAAATTTCTGGCTCGTGTTCTTCAATAGCTTTGCGCAATTTTTGAAGTTGTGCAATGCGGAAATCTATATTTTTGGTTTGATTGGTTGCAAAAAAGGCGCGTTGCTGTTGTATAGCATCGCTAATGGCGTGGCTTATATCTTGGATTTGAGGAACGATAGCGGTTTGGGGTTCTGCTTGAATCATCATGGTCATTAAATTATTGGTTTAGAAAATTTAGTCTTTGCCCCATCAATAGGGCATAATCACGTGCAAAATTACACAATTTATTTGAACTAAATGGTAGGAAACAAAAAAAAAGCTATGCCAAAGCAAACAAAAACGCTTGAAAACGCTTGAAAACGCGAAAAAACGCGAAAAAATGCTTATTTTTGCCCTATTTTATAGCCGATTTAGGCATTAAGTAACTATTTTTAAATAATTTTGCAAGATGAAAGAAAAAATTATTGCAGTAGTAGCGGGCGTAGTAGTAGCTATGATAATAGTATTTATTATGGAAGCCATTACAGGAGTTATATTTCCAATGCCCGAAGGAACAGATGTTGCCAACTATGTGAGCAATGCGAGTGCTGGCATGTTTATCCTATTAATACTAGGTTATCTGGCGGCAGCAGTAGGTGGCGGTGGCGTGGCTGCCTATCTTGCTCCCGAAAAAAAACACCTCTACGCTTTGGGCATTGGTGTTTTTCTGACACTAGCAGGCATCTATAATTTCATGAACATTTCGCATCCTTTTTGGGTAGAGATATTGAGCGTTGCGGCTTTTCTGGGTGGTAGTTATTGGGCTGGGCAATATGTTATTAAAAACTACGCTAATAGGAAATTATAGCTTAACATAGCGCAAAGAAAATCATTAACCCTTCGAAAGTTCAAATCTTTCGAAGGGTTCTTTTTTGAAAAAATTCATAAACATTTAACGAGCCTTCGCTACCCTAAATACACGTCTGACATCATCGGCTTTGACTTGCAAAATATAGACTCCAGCAGGCATCATATCACCATTAAACATCAGGTATTCACTCGGATTTTCGTAGGTAAACACTCGCAATAATTGTCCTGAAATGTTGTAAAAAGACAAAGTAGCTTGAGCCGTATTGGTAGGAAGTGATACTACCAAATCGCCGCGCCCTTTCAAAAAACGGTCAGTATTGAGCAGTTGTATTGTATCGACGGGCGAAGTAAGGCAATAGTCAACCTGCACTACTACAGTGTCGGTATATGTCAAATTGGTGCTTGGATTTCGGAGTGTGACAATGTACTCCGTTGTTCGGTCGGGATTGGCAATAGGGTAGGCAGCGGTGCTGTCATTAAGCGTCAAACCCGGCGACCAGAATAGTTCGGCATCGGCAGGCATAATGACACTTTCGCCCAAAGTGAGACTTTCGCCCAAACAAACAGTGGTATCGTTGCCTGCATTGGGTCTGCGATAGTTCAATAAGCCGCGTCCTGATAGGTGTTGGTATAAAATGGCTTCGTGTTGTCCGTCATATAACAATTGGTCGCTCAACATGATTTGCTCGGCGGCTTCGGCAAGGTTCATGCAAGCCGTAAAATTGTACAAAGCTCCCAGCAAAATTTTGTCGGTTGTTTCATAGCCCAATACTTCCCAAACATCTATCATAGCAGCAGAAAAAATTTCGGAAGTTTGGTAGTAACTATTTGCAACGTCTTCGGGATAATGTTTTTCGTTGTCCATATTTCTGCCCACCCAAAACTCGTTGTGTCCGTCCCACGAAAACATGTTTTCCCAATTAAAATCATAATTGCGGCGTGAGTATGATGTTGCCAAATAGTCGCACAAAGCCTCGTCAAGTGCCGAGCGCTCGCTATTGCTGCCACAATCGGTGTTACAACCCGGACAAGCCAAGTCGGAGAGATAGTGTCCATATTCATGTACAACAACATCGGCATCTTCGGCATCGTCAACACCGCCTTCGCCGAAATATAAATGCCGGTCGAAGCCATAAAATACATATTTCGACTGGTCTTCGCCATTCAAAGCATGGGTGTCGATAAACAATTTTTGGTTGGTCATATTCTCAAATCCTAAACTATTGACATAGTTGCGCACCACATTGGCATGATAATAGGCATTCACGTCCTCAAAGGCATCGTTGCTTCGCAAATAATCAAAATTGGGTATACTACTTTGAACAGGAGCAATGTTTGGTTCGGAGCCTAATTCTTTGATTTCAATAAAATCATTTTTAAGCCAATAGATACCATTTTCTTCAGTAACTTCGATGTCTACTTGGTGGCGTTGAGCATTCAATTCGGTGGCATCTTGGTCGTTTCGATCTTTGTATTGATTATTTTGTCCATACACTTTTTGTGCTGTTGTCAAAGGGTCGGGGTCAAAAACCATAGCTGTAGCAAGGGCGGCAGTGCTTTGTTGTTGGCAATGATTATAGTGTCCAACATCTTGGCTGTGGTATAAACGCCCATTTTCGGCAAATAAATAAGCAGTAACATTGGCTACTTCGTGTTGGTCTTGAGCATAAATAAGGTAGGCGAAATGCAATTGTTGTTTATCGTCTAACAAACATACTTTTTCACGCATTTTTTCTATAGCTTTTTTTTGCGCCAAAAAATCTTGTAAGTATTCTGTATCCCATTCGGTTGTGGATAGGCGTGCGGGAGCTGGCAAACGCACTTCATTGACGGCAAAGCTATTGTCGTTTATCCAAACCACATAGCCTTTTTTGTCGATGGTTATTTTGAGGTGGCTGCTATATAGCTTTTGTCCTTCGTATTGTTGTTCAAAAGTATAATAATCGGCAAAAGATTGGTGTTGTACGAGTGTATTAGTCCAAATAATGTGCTTGTTGTGGGTGTGTGGCAATTTTTGAGACAAATACTGCGCTACTGTTTCAGGAGTAGGATTTATACCAATGTAATCGTGTGAGGCATGGCTATTATGGGAAGCAAAAGACAAGTTTTGCGCCCATATAACAGTTGTATGGGCAAGAAATAGCAGTAAATATAAAAAAACTGTTTTCATGTTGTCAATCGATTAGGTTTTTTAGGTTTGTATTGGCGCAAATATAGTGGTTTTTGGTGAAATTATAGACATTTGTAGTTTTTTGTTCGTCATAATTCTAAAAAAACATGGCAGAATCGCGTGGATTTTGCCATGTTTTGCTTATTTATTGCGGTCGGTGGTATATAAAATCAGTTGTTCCAAACCATTGCGGGCGGGCGATTCGGGAAATTCGTGTAACATATCAATGGCTTGGTTGCGGTATTGGTGCATGGCTTTTTGTGCATATTCAATACCACCGTTTTGCCACACAAAATCGATCACCTCTGCTACTTTTCGTGGATTTTTGTTGTGGTTTTTGATAATGTTGATGATGCGTTTTTGTTCGCTTGGTTTTGCATTCTGAATGGTATGGATGAGCGGAAGGGTAAGTTTTTTTTCTTGTATGTCAATACCTTTCGGTTTGCCTGTTTTTTCGTTACCCAAATCTAATAGGTCGTCTTTGATTTGAAAAGCGATACCAATTTTTTCGCCCATCTGCCACACTTTTTGCTCCCATTCGGGTTGTGTGTTGGCAGAAGCAAAACCTACGGTGCAAGATGAGGCAATGAGGGAAGCTGTTTTTTGGCGGATAATTTCGTAATAAACCGTTTCGTCCAAATTGAGACGGCGGGTGCGCTCGATTTGCAACAATTCGCCCTCACTCATCTCTTTGACGGCGCGCGATACGATTTGCAATAAGCGAAAATCTCCATTATCAATAGACAATAGCAAACCTTTCGACAACAAATAATCGCCCAACAAAACCGCTATTTTGTTTTTCCACAAAGCATTGATGGAAAAAAAACCGCGTCGTTCGTTGGAGTCGTCCACCACATCGTCATGTATAAGGGAAGCAGTGTGGAGCAGTTCGATAAGGGTAGCTCCGCGTATGGTGGCTTCGGTGGTATCACCCAACAATTTGGCACTCAAAAACACAAACATTGGGCGCATTTGTTTTCCTTTGCCGCGCACCACATAACGCAAAATCTTGTCTAACAAAGGAACGCGACTGTTGCGCATTTGCTCCTCAAAATATTGTTCAAATTGCGCTAATTCTGCCACAATAGGCGCTTTGATGCGGTCTAAAATGGCTGCTTTTTGGCTCAATAATAGCATATATTTGCAATTAGGATAGTTTTTTTCACAACTTTCAATAAGTTTTGAAAATTAATGCAAAGGTATAGAAAAATTGTGATAAAATTTTTTTTTGCGCCATTTTTATTGCTTTTTTAGTATTTTTTTTGCGATTTTTAAAAAAAAGAAATCGCAACTTACTTACTCAGCAAGTCATAATAGGCAAACAGTTTTTGAGATTTTGTTACCAAAGATGCTATATTTGGGGTGTTTTTGTGGTGAAATTCTTAGTCCAAAAGCACCTTCCAAGCCTTCATTTTTTCGTTTTTTGCCAATAACTGTCGGGCAATAGTGTGTCGTTCGGTGAGATTATCTTTGGAATAATCAGGCACAACAAGGTCTGCCAATTGTTCGGGTGTGGGCAATTGTTCGACCGATGCTAATTGAGCCAAATCGTTGCCCGTCAAAATGTGACTATGACGAATGGTTTCGGGCAGCAAATCGACACCAATAGCAAAGGAATGCAAAGGTTTGGGAACTTCGAACATGCTGTTTTCGTTCATGCGACAATAATAGTTGCCGCCGGCTCGCGCCACCAAATCTAATGCCAAATGGTTGATTTTGCCTTCAGCCGTCAGGACGTGTTCGGCAATGTGGATTCTATCTACATGACACAAAATCAAATTGCCTGCACCACCTTGTTCGCCCAATGCAATAATATCGACCATCCGACACTCCAACTGCACAGGCGATTCGGCAACGCGTGGCGGACGCACTTGCTCCGATGGTATAGCCGTAAAACCTGCTTTTACAAACTCATTGACTTCCAACGGATAGGCTACGCTGGATAGAGATGCAGCATGAACCATATCATAGTTCACCAAATTAATGACCGCTTCGCCCACTTCGCGCAGATTGTGCAGGGTGTCTTTAGGTAGGGCTGTTTTGCCGCTCAAAGCAGCCGAAAATGCTACAATGGGCGGATTAACTCCAAAGATATTGAAGTAGCTAAACGGCGCTAAGTTGACGTTGCCTGCCTTGTCGATGGTACTCACCAAAGCAATAGGGCGAGGAGCAATGGTGCTAATTAAATACGTATATTGATCCACAATGGGCAATCCTTGTGTGATAATGGTTTTCATTTGGTTTTAGATTATAATGTTGTTGTTTGGTGGGGTGAGTTTTTTTGATATACTGACCGAATGCGATAGGGTGATTTGTCTTGGGATTCGTAGTAGGTTCGCATCATGATTTCTGCCATGATGCCAAAGGTGAGTAATTGAATGCCTGCTATGAGCAGTATCATGCCTAATAGTAGTAATGGTCTGCCCCAAATGTCGTTGCCCAATAGTTTGAGTAATAGCATATAGCCCAAAATGCCTGTGCCGCCCAAAAAAGAGAATATGCCAATGGGACCAAAGAGGTGCATTGGGCGTTGTTGGTATTGTTGGAAAAAGAGCATTAGTAATAAATCACTGATGACTTTGAAGGTTCGTCCCAAACCGTATTTGGAGGTGCCGTGTATGCGGGCGTGGTGCTGGACATCTACTTCGGCAATACGTGCGCCTTGCAAATTAGCTAAAACGGGTACGTAGCGGTGTAGTTGTCCATATAAGCCTAGGTTTTTGGCGATTTCTTTTCGCATGACTTTGAGGGAGCAGCCATAGTCATGGACGTATACGCCTGTCATTCGACGGATGAGGGCGTTGGCAATCTTGCTGGGTATTTTTCGCAATACCATGCCGTCTTGCCTATTGGCTCGTCGTCCTGCTACCATATCTAGGTCTTCGCTCTCTAACTTTTGTACCATCATGGGAATGTCGGAAGGGTCGTTTTGTAGGTCGCCATCTAAGGTAATGATATAATCACCTTTTGCATAGTCGATACCTGCTTTCATGGCGGCTGTTTGTCCATAGTTTCGGCGAAAGATTAGTAGGACGATATGTTCGTCTGCTAATGTTTTGATGCGTTGAACGGTTTGGTCGGTGGAGCCGTCGTCGACTAAGATTACTTCGTAGGTGTAGTTGGATAGGGCTGTGCTGATTCGTTGTAGTAGTGGGGCGATGTTGTCTTGTTCGTTGAGGAGGGTGATTACTAATGATAGTTGCATAATAAAAATGGGGGAGATGGAATGTTTTTTTTAATTGTTAATGGTTAATTGTTAATGGTTAATTGTTTTTTGGGTTGGTTTGATGGGGGGATGATTGGCGAAATGGGGTGGTGAGGGTGTTTGGATTGTGTCACTCTTTCAGGGTTGGGTTTAATGGTTAATTGTCGATTGTTAATGG
>JAEUUX010000178.1 GCA_016787295.1 Chitinophagales bacterium | reverse complement strand
AACCAAAATCAAATGTTTTTTAACCAAAATCAAATGTTTTTTAACCAAAATCAAATGTTTTTTAACCAAAATCAAATGTTTTTTTCCAAAAGCAAGTGTTTTTTTTCCAAAAGCAAGTGTTTTTTTTCAAAATCAAGTGTTTTTTTTCCAAAATCAAGTGTTTTCTGTCCAAAATCAAATGTTTTTTTCCAAAAGCAAGTGTTTTTTTTAAAAATCAAGCGTTTTTCAAGCAAAATCAAATGTTTTTTTCCAAAAGCAAGTGTTTTTCAAGCAAAATCAAATGTTTTTTTCCAAAATCAAGTGTTTTTTTTCCAAAATCAAATGTTTTCTGTCCAAAATCAAATGTTTTCTGTCCAAAAGCAAGTGTTTTTTTTCCAAAAGCAAGTGTTTTTTTTCCAAAAGCAAGTGTTTTTTTCCAAAATCAAGTGTTTTTTTCCAAAATCAAGTGTTTTCCGTCCAAAATCAAGTGTTTTTTTCCAAAATCAAGTTTTTTTTTCCAAAATCAAGTGTTTTTTTTCAAAATCAAATGTTTTTCAACCAAAATCAAATGTTTTTTTTCAAAATCAAGTGTTTTTCAACCAAAATCAAATGTTTTTCAACCAAAATCAAGTGTTTTTCAACCAAAATCAAGTGTTTTTTTCCAAAATCAAATGTTTTCCGTCCAAAATCAAGTGTTTTCCGTCCAAAATCAAATGTTTTCTGTCCAAAATCAAATGTTTTCTGTCTAAAATCATAAGAATTGCAAAAGACCTATTTAATGGCTTGGAATAAGCTATTAGATAGGTCTTTGAATATTGGTATGATGGACAATATGAAAGTTAGGCAGTAGGAACAGTTTCGGTTGTGGCAGTTGCTCGGTATTGGGCAGTACTATAAGCCACGCCAAAGTCAGCAGGTAGTTGTATATGTGGGAAACAAGCTGTAATGGCGATGCCAATAATTGCCAAATGGTGTATATTATGTTCTAAAAGATACACCAATTCACGTGATAATGTAGTAGACACCAGTGTTGTTTTTCCGTATGTTACACTTAAATCAAAAGAGGTGTCGTTCTGTAAGGTAACACACCACTTTTGCAAACGTTGTAGTTCGTTGATAGTAAAAGTTGTATCGGTTTCCAAACGAAGGTCTCGTATGCGCGCGTCATAGTCGACAATTCCTGTAGTACTTGCTTTTTCTAAGGCTTGGTAAAACTCGATAATATGTCGGCAATGTTTGCCAATCGTATTTTGGTGCAACAAGATTAGGCTTTGAGTGTAGGTTGTATCGGTCATTTGTGCCAATAGCGTTATTAACTGTTCTATGACTGCTATATTGGCTTGTTGGATATTTTGCATGAGAGCTTGTTAATAATAAACAGAAAGATAATCGGTGCAAAGGTACGCGTTTTATTTGGGTTAGCGTATATAAAATGGCACTTTTTTGTCATTTGTTAGGAAACTGAGGAGTGCTATTGGTTATTTTCTGCCAAAGTCTGCGGGTATTTCTCCCCACAGTTCTGTTTCCCATTTGAGCAAAGGGTTGTTATAGGAATTGTTGTGTAACCATATCAAAGCTTTGTCGACAAACTCAAATAGGCGCACATTTTTTTCGGTTCGGACATATTGTGTATTGACTTTTTTTTGTTTGACCCATGCCAGAGCAGTTCGCGAATCGGAATAGATAGGGCGGTTGCTGTTTTGTTTTTTTAGCAATGCCAAAGCGTGTACAATCGCCAAAAATTCGCCGATGTTATTTGTTCCTTCGGCAAATTGGCGGTGAAAAATGCGTTCGCCTGTTTGAGTATCCACGCCTTGATATTCCAATGTGCCGGGATTTCCACTACAGGCTGCATCAACCGCAATGCTGTCCCAAATGATGTTGGAATTGCCCATGGGTGTGGCTTTGGTTGTGTTGGAAGGAGCAATTGTTATTTCGAGACTCTTGCCTTGTGTTGCGCGGTATCCTTCCCAACCCAATTTAAAGGCTTGTTGTGCGGCGGCTTCGGTAGGAAATCCTTTGTATTTGGCGGCGGGAAAGCCCTGCACTTGTTCGGCACACACTTTCCAATTATCAAAAATACCCGTTTTTTTGCCTACCCACACCACATAATACTGATTTTTGTCTTTTCGTGACATTTATACCAAAATTTTGGAAGTTGTTATCCTTGCGTAATAGTATGCTCCAAATAACAAGCATTGTTGTTTTTTTCTTGAGTTTTTATTTTATTTCATTCGTCAATATACACTTTGTCGACCGGAATAGCAGGCATGGCTGGTTTTAGATAACCAAATTCGAGTAAAATTTCTTTTGCCAATACCCTAATGACAGTATAACACGGAATAGCCAACACCAATCCCATAACGCCCGACAAAAGTCCTGCTACCCAAAGAACGATAAAAATTTCTAAGGGATGTGCCTTGATACTGCTCGAAAAAATAATGGGCTGAAACAAAATATTGTCAATCAAATGGACAATAGTATAGACAATGCTCATTTTTATTATCAACATGAGCAATATAGTGGTGTCAAAACCTGATACTTCTATGGTGGTGGTAATAGCAATAAAGAAGCCAAAAATACTGCCAATTAAAGGACCTAAATATGGGATAACATTAATAGCTCCTGCAAAAGTGCCTATCAATAAGGCGTATTTGACATCTAAGATCAACATACCAATCGTCACCAAACTTGCAATAAGGGTGACTTGAATGAGTATGCCAATGAAATAGCGCGAAATCAAGTTTTGTGTCACGCTCAAGGTGTGTCCCACTTTGGCTTCATATCTATCGGGTATGAAACGCAAAAAAGTTTGATATAGGCGGCTATGGTCTGTTAGAAAGAAAAAAGTAATGAAAGTTATCGAAAAAAGTGCCGCAAAAGTATTGCCCAAAGTGCCTATGATTTGGGTAAAAACATTGGAAACTATATCCACATTAAAGGAATTTTTGATAGATTCCAATACATGGTCGGTTATTTTGCTGTTTTTGGCGGCTAAACCATATTGGATAAAAAATTGGTCGATTTTATTCAATTGTTCACTACCTACCATCACGGCGCTTTGTAAGTCGAATGACATAATCATATTGATTTCTTGCAATACCAAGGGCAAGAAAGAAGCAAAAAAAGCAATGACGATATTATAGAAGGTAAAAATAATGAACAAAGCACAAAACCATTTGGGCAGTCGTTTGTTTTTAATAGTGGCTTTTCGCATAAGGCGTACCAATGGATAGCCCATCAAAAAAAATATACCCGACACCAAAATATAAGTGACAATCGGCTGTAGGTATACTACCGAAAAAACAATCATGCCCAACAGAAAGGCAGTAAAAAGTATGCTGTTCCAATTTTTCATATCGGAAGAATAATTTAAGGGAAATAAAACGGTCTATTGGCTAATGACTGCGTTGTTCCAATTGTTGTACAACTGCCAAAAGATTTGCTTTGTTTGAATCGGGCAATTTGATTTGGTCTAGATGCTCAAAGGCTTGGGCATGGTGCTGTTGCAAAGCGGCTTCGGCTGCCTCAAGAACGTTCAATTGTCGATAGATTTGTGTGACTGCAACAATTTTTTCGTTAGGCTGTTGGTGGTTTTGTAGCCATTGTTCCAACTCTTGGCGCTTCGATTCCTCTGCCACTTGTAGGGCTTGCAACAATAGAAAAGTTTTTTTGTTTTGAATAATATCACCACCAATTTTTTTGCCAAAACGCTCGGCATCGCCAAAGGTATCCAAGATGTCGTCTTGCAATTGAAAAGCAATACCAATTTGTTTACCAAACTCGTAGAGGTGCTGACTATCGGCAAACGACGCTCCTCCTGCCAAAGCACCCATTTGTAGTGCTGCTGCCAAAAGTACTGCGGTCTTACCGGTTATCATGTCAATATATTGTTCGGTAGACACGTTGTTTTGTTGCTCAAACTGCATGTCCCACTGCTGACCTTCACAAACTTCTATGGCTGTTTGTGTAAAAATCGGCAATACTTGCAACAATAGTTGGGAAGGTAGTGTTTCCAAAAAACGGTAACTGTGTACCAACATAGCATCGCCACTCAAAATAGCCGTATTGAGGTTGTAGCGGGTATGAACAGTTGCTTTGCCACGTCTTTGATGGGCATTGTCCATAATATCGTCGTGCATGAGCGAAAAATTATGGAAATACTCCACCGCCAAGGCAATAGGACGCGCCAAAGCCAATTGGTCGTTGGCGAACATCTCACAACCCACTGCCACCAATAAAGGACGAATCCGTTTGCCGCCCAGCGCCAACAAATAATGAATAGGTTCGTATAGCGAAATTGGGTGTCGCTGTAGCTTATTTTCGGTGAGCCATTGTTCAATGTGCTGCTGCAAATCGTTTAGAGAACGCATTTTTAGTTGCAAAAGTACAGTAGTATTATTTATTCTGCAAATTTTATGGCAATGTGGACGTTTTTTTTGTAGTAAATTTTCTATAGACTAAATTTTGCCGTACCTTTGTGGTCAATTTGAGACAAAAACACTTTTTTTGTTCAATAGCATTTTGTTCTATCAACAATATTTTCAGTAACCTAAAAAATAAATATTCTGCTATGTATCCACCCCAAATAGTATTGCCGATGAAGGAAGAACTGACCAACGTTGGCTTTGAAGACGTAACCTCTCCCGACCGCGTTGATACCCTAATCAGCGAAAACAAAAATACCACAGACGAAACCTTATTGGTGGTTATCAATTCGGTTTGCGGCTGTGCGGCTGCTAACGCTCGTCCGGGTGCCAAATTGGCTCTGCAATATAGCCCCAAAAAACCTTCTAAATTAGCAACAGTTTTTGCAGGTTTTGACATTGGCGCAGTAGCACGTACCCGCGAATATACCATGCCTTATCCGCCCTCGTCTCCTTCTATGGCTTTGTTCAAAAACGGACAATTGGTGCATTTCATTGAGCGTCACCAGATAGAAGGCGTTTCGGCACAACAAATCGCCAAAAGCTTAATAGACGCTTTTGAGCAATATTGTTAAGCTATCTATTTCCCCAAAACGACCCACGTACCTTGTTTGCGTTGGTCGTTTTTGGGTTATTTTTGTTTCAAATGTAATCAAAAATCAGGCCACGTCCGTTTATGTCAGCCTAATCATGGCGTACTATTGGTCTCGTTGTGATAGCTGTCAACAAAATAGCAGCACCAGTGTGGGCTATTAATTATTCGAAGTTAATCGTTAGTTCATCATGCTTTTAAAACAATAAAACCTCACAATGACCACTTTTTTCCAAAAAGTAGAACATATTGGTATTGCTGTGCGCGATATTCATGTTGCTAACGAACATTATTCCAAGCTATTGGGTGTGCCGCCCTACAAAAGCGAGGAAGTTGTTAGCGAGCATGTTATTACCAGTTTTTTCAAAGTTGGCGAAACCAAAATCGAACTGCTGCAAGCCACACACGAAGACAGTGCCATTGCAAAATTCATTGAGAAACGCGGCGAGGGTATGCACCATATTGCATACGATGTGCCAGATATTGTGGCAGCTATGCAATACTTTGCCGAGCAAGGCTATACTTTACTCCAACAACAACCCAAGCGTGGTGCCGATAACAAACTGATTTGTTTCATACACCCCAAAAATTGTCATGGTGTTTTGACAGAACTTTGTCAAGAAATCTCCTGAAATTGTTGTAACTTTGCGGCATAAATCATTCTAGCAAACCAGAAAATACATTTATTAATGAAGCAACCATTAATTTTCCTACTCCTTTCGCTGCTATTGTTGAGTTCTTGCGTAGGCAAAAAAAAATATACGGCTATGCGCGGCAAATATGACGCGCTGAAAATCACCTACGACAAAATGGCAACCGAAATCGGCAATTGTGAAAAAGATAAACAATCGCT
Organism: Chitinophagales bacterium; assembly: GCA_016787295.1. Taxonomy (GTDB): domain Bacteria; phylum Bacteroidota; class Bacteroidia; order Chitinophagales; family UBA2359; genus JAEUUX01. The sequence continues at coordinate 25,728 of JAEUUX010000178.1, read as the reverse complement.
TAAACAATTGCTCACCGATACCAAAGACCAACTTCGCCGCAAAGACGAAGAACTCGAAGCACTGCGCAAAAAATTGTCAGAAATGGAAGGACAATTAGAGTATTTGCGCAAAACCAACAACAGCCTGCTCGACCGCCTCGAAGACCTTTCGGTAGTGAGCAAAAGCGGAGCCGAAAGCATTAGACAATCGCTCGAATCGCTCAACGACCAAAGCAAATACATCAAAGACCTAAACAAATCTATTCGGAACAAAGATTCTTTGAATCTGGCATTAGTGATGTCTATCAAGCGTTCGTTGCAAGATATTAACGACTCTGATGTAGATGTACAGGTCAAAAAAGGAGTGGTCTATATTTCTATCTCGGACAAAATGTTGTTCCAAACAGGCAGTGCTGTCATCAACGCTCCCGCCGAAAATGTTTTGTCCAAAATTGCTCGTATCATCAACGACCATCGCGAATTTGATGTATTGGTGGAAGGTCATACCGACAACGTACCTATTTCGACCTCTTGTATGGTAGACAACTGGGACTTGAGTGCCAAACGTGCTACGTCGGTGGTGCGTTCGCTGCAAACTAAATATGGCGTGATGCCTTCGCGCATGACTGCTGGTGGTCGTTCCGAATATATTCCCAAAGTCTCCAACGACGATGCTACTGGCAAAGCCCAAAACCGTCGTACCGAAATCATTTTGTTGCCCAAACTTGACCAATTTTTTAAGCTGTTGGAAGAAGCCAACAAATAAATCCTCTGTATCGAGGCAATGGCAAACGGCAGTCTCTGCACATAGGGACTGCCGTTTGTTTTTCAAAATCAATAAAAATGAAACCAATACGATGCACATCGAGCAACGCACCCAAATTGTGAAACAACATGCTTTTGATTTGGGTTTTCAGTATGTTGGCATTTCGAAAGCAGGTTTTTTGGAGGACGAAGCTCCACGTTTAGAAACTTGGTTGCGGCAAGGTTTTCAGGGCGAAATGGGTTATATGGAACAACATTTTGACAAGCGATTAGACCCTACCAAATTGGTGGAAGGAGCAAAAAGTGTGGTCAGTTTGATGTATAACTACCACTCACCGCACCGTCAAAGCGATCCCGATGCACCCAAAATTTCGCAATATGCCTACGGAATCGACTACCATTTTGTGGTCAAAGACCGATTAAAAACATTATTGCAACGCATACAACAAGATATAGGCACAATAGAAGGACGTTGTTTTGTGGACTCGGCACCTGTTTTAGAAAGAGCTTGGGCGCGGCGCAGTGGCTTAGGCTGGATCGGAAAAAACAGTATGTTAATAAATCCGCGAAACGGTTCGTTTTTCTTTCTCGCCGAACTGATTATCGACCTCGAACTCCTACCCGATGCTCCCATCAAAGACTATTGCGGACGCTGTACGCGCTGCATAGATGCCTGCCCAACACAAGCCATTTTGCCCAACCGAACAGTAAACGGCAGCCAATGTATCTCCTATTTTACGATAGAACTCAAGAAAGAAATTCCAGCATCTATGGCTGGAAAATTTGATAATTGGGTGTTTGGTTGTGATGTTTGTCAACAAGTTTGTCCATGGAATCGCTTTGCACAAAATCATCAAGAACCACAGTTTTTGCCTAAACCCGAATTATTAGCATGGAAATTGAGCGATTGGTATGAAATTACCGAAGAAATTTTTGCAAATATTTTTGCCAAATCAGCAGTAAAACGCACCAAATTTAGCGGTTTAAAAAGAAATTTAGCTTTTTTGCAGCAATAATTTGGGTGGAAATGTAATTTTTTTGCTTTTTTTACGTCTACAGTAAAAAATTTGCACTATTTTTGCAGCAAATTTGACAAATAATGCCTACCTTTGGCGCTAAACTATGCCTTTATAGCCTTTAAAATGAGTTGTTATGAAAAATTACAGTCTATTAGCTATTGCCATCCTATTTTTTTTTATAGGAAATATCTTGTCCGTAGCTATTGCTATGCAGACAAATAATAATTTGCGTACTAAAACATCGACAACGACTCCCACCAAAGACACACCACCTATTCAACGTCCCAAACAAGGTATTGAACGAATACCCCACGTCTCCTATTTTTATGCACAGCCTACTGAATGTGAACTGATAGAAATGGAAGATGCTATTATTCAACACTATGAACACAAAGCCGATTATAAAATCACCGAACACCAAATCATTCCAATAGACCGCAAAATGACCGATCAATCTATTTATTATTACGGTTATTATGAGATAAGTGGTTTTAAAAATGGCAAAAAAATGCAGCCACAACGCAAGATGTATCTCATATCTTGCAAACGCTCGCGCGATAATACATGGAAAGTAGACATAGAACTATGGGATTATCAATTGGCGCAAAATCCCCGCCGACAAGAAGTTTACTTTTTTTAAAACAACTGCCTTAAACCATGCACAAACTTTCATCTATCGTAGGACTAACGTATATGTCCTCTCCATTGGGAAAAGTGTGCCTTGCCACGAGCAACAAGGGCATTTGCCTAATCTCTGTGTCTGATAATATACAACAGCCCGCTTTTAACGAAAAGCATCCTTATTTGCTACAGTGTATCCAAGAACTAAACGAGTATTTTGGACACGAACGCAGCGAATTTGATATGCCTATAGATATTTCTTTTGGCACCAATTTTATGCAATCAGTCTGGGAGGCTTTGCTGGCTATTCCTTATGGCACAACTCAAAGTTATGGACAAGTGGCACACCAAATCCATCGTCCAAACGCTTCGCGAGCGGTGGGGATGGGTTGTGGTAAAAATCAATTATGGGTCGTAGTTCCGTGTCATCGGGTAGTAGGAAGTACAGGCAAACTGACAGGTTATGCAGGTGGTCTTGATGTCAAAGAATGGCTGTTGGAACATGAACAAAAAAAAGAAAAATAAACCGATTCATACGATTATTGCGGCTATAGTCTTTATCAAGGCTATAGCCGCAATTTTGTTTTTTGCCTATCTTTGCAAAAAAATACACTTTATGGTTTCAGCAATTTAAAGGCATGCGTCCATTGCCCTTTCAACATACCGGGTATGCACCACAACATAGCTAAAGGTTCGATGGCACGAGCAGCCGTTGCTTTGCCCATGTCTTCGGTGTCCCAACCAAATTGTGTAAGTATGTTTCGAACAGTTTCTTTAGCTAGATCGTTGTTGCCACAGATGAACATACTTGGTTTTTGTCCATCAAAATCAGGGTTTACCATATAGGCACTGCCTACACAAGAAAAGGCTTTGACAAAATGAGCTTCGGGAGCGAGGTCTTGCAAATCTTCCATCAATGAACGGTTGATGTCGGAAAAATAACGCAAGACACCATTTTCGGGAGCTGCCTCAGCAATAGGATTGGTGGCATCTATGATGACCTTGCCTTTTAGATTATCTATGCCGCACAATTGTAATGCTTCGATGGCTTTGGTGCCTTTTACTGCCAAAACAATAATAGCTGCTTTTTGGGCAGTAGTAGCAAAATCGGCTACTTGTACACCTTGCAAAGCTGTTTCCAACTCTTGGCGTTTGGTTTCGCTGCGCGAGGCAATGATGGTGGTGTAGTTGTTTTGTAAAAAACCTTTAGCCAAAGTTTTTCCAACGACTCCTGACCCAATAATACCTACTTTTTTCATACTTGAACCAGATTGGATAAATAACGTTTATGAACAAGAACCTTAATCTCTAATGTTTGTTTTGAATAATGGCAGAGTCTACCAGCAAGATACTTGCAAATGATAGTGAAGAAGCAAGGTCTGACACTTTTTTTTGAGTGGCGAAGCGCGTTAGGGATTGTAAGGGCAGCCGTTAGGCTGGTGCTTGCACCGTAGCCCTGAAAAGCCCGACCCGCAGGGAAACGCCCAAGAAATTATTTGTCAAATCTTTTTAACGCTTACTAAACCACACACCCAAAATCCCCCACCATACACATTGTTGTAGCGTGGGGGATTTTGGTATATGAGGAAAAATGGAAGTCGATAAAACCCTCTGCCTTTAATTGTATTTATAGATGAATGACTTCGCCATAGGCAGCGGCTGTGGCTTCCATAATGGCTTCGGACATGGTTGGGTGTGGGTGAATCGTTTTCAGGATTTCGTGACCTGTGGTCTCCAATTTGCGGGCTACTACCACTTCGGCTATCATTTCGGTCACGTTGGCACCGATGAGGTGCGCGCCCAACCATTCGCCATATTTAGCATCGAAAATTACCTTCACAAAACCTTGCTTGTGTCCTGCGGCGCTGGCTTTGCCCGAGGCAGAGAACGGAAACTTCCCTACTTTAACGGTATAACCTGCTTCTTTGGCGGCTTTTTCGGTATAACCAACGGAGGCAATTTCGGGCTGACAATAGGTGCAACCGGGAATATTGTGGTAGTCGATAGGTTCAACATGTAGTCCTTTTATATGTTCAACACACAAAATTCCTTCGGCAGAAGCAACATGTGCCAAAGCAGGATGTGGGGCATTATTGACACGAATAATATCGCCAATGGCATAAACACCTGTGACGTTGGTATGGTAATATTCGTCTGTAATAACAAATCCCCTATCAGTTTGAATACCCAATGTTTCGAGACCTAAGTTTTCGGTATTGGGTGTGACACCAACTGCCGACAAAACTACGTCGCACTCCACGATTTGTGTGGCACCAGTGCCATTGTTTTTGAGCGAAACTTGACAATTTTTGCCTGTGGTGTCAACCTTTTCGGCGGTGGTATTAGTCAATACCGTAATGCCCATGGCTTTGTATTGTTTCTCCAATTCTTTGGATACGTCTTCGTCTTCTATTGGTACGACGTTGGGCATATATTCCACCAAAGTAACCTTGGTGCCAATGCTATGATAGAAATAAGCAAACTCTACACCAATAGCACCTGAACCAATAATGACCATACTTTTGGGAGCAGTTTTTAGGCTCATTGCCTCGCGATAGCCAATGATTTTTTGACCATCTTGGCGCAATTGTGGCAGTTCGCGTGAGCGTCCGCCGGTGGCAAGGATAATGTGTGGAGCTTGGTAGTTGGTCTTTTTGCCATCTGCGTCGGTGACTTCTACGGTATTGGCAGCCATCAATTTGGCAGTACCCATGATGACCGTAATTTTATTTTTTTTCATCAAAAAACTCACCCCTTTGCTCATGCCGTTTGCTACATCGCGGCTGCGGCGAATGACCACATCAAAGTCAACAGCCGACTCGCCAACCGTAATGCCATAGTCTTTGGCATGTTGGATATAGTTGAACACCTGCGCACTTTTGAGCAAGGCTTTGGTAGGAATACAACCCCAATTGAGACAAATACCGCCCAACGACTCGCGCTCCACTACTGCCACTTTATAGCCTAATTGAGCTGCCCGAATAGCTGTTACATAGCCACCAGGACCACTACCTACTACAATAATATCAAAATTCATAATTGAGCTTATTTTTTTGGCAGCAAAGGTACAATAAAATTCTGGATAAAAGGCAATTCAGCACAAAAATATACCGTTAATTCCTATTCATGGCAGAACCCTAATATGGTCATGCAAAGCTAATTAGGTATGCGTGTAACGATTTCTATCCTAAAAATTACATTTTTTCAGATGTATAAGTGGTATTTAAAATTAACAAGTGATCTGTTTTTTTTTGATATATAACCAGCATTACGGCACAAAAAGCAGCTAATAAAATCGTTTTAACAGCTCCCAAAATACAGAAAGTGCATTTTTTTTGTTTTTTGTTTAATAATTTTGCTTTTTTTTCTTGGTAGATATCGAAATAAAGCCGTACCTTTGACATTGAAAAGAACTGTATGGGTCACAATGAATGGCAATTTAACAAAATTGCTCTGTAACCCTATTGCCCTAACATTAAAACTAAATTGCTATTTTTCTAAATTGTACGCTAAGGTTTTCTTTTGGAAACCCCTCAAACTATACGATTATGAGATACATATCCTTATTGTTCACACTACAATTGTGTTATTGTTGTTGGATATTTGCCGCCCCTACCAATTCTCCGTTGGACAAAGATGCAGATTGGATATATTTCGATTCCAATCAAACTACATCGGTAACTAATTTCTATAAACAGTATAGCGAATCTTTGGGTGCTAACTATCGTTTGGTGCCATTGCGTTCTGAAACAGACCGCAATGGTATGGAGCATTTTTGGTATCAAATACAATACAAAAACATTCCAATAGAATATGCACAGTTAATTGTTCATACCAAAGATAACAAAGTCCTATCGGTCAATAGCCAATGGGTGCGCGGTTTGCAACAAGAAGCCACGCCTGCGGTGAGTGATATAACTGCCATAGAACAAGCCTTAGTCTCAAGTGATTCGTATCGTTTTGCTTGGCAAAATCCCGACTTAGAAAGTATGCTGCAATATGCAACCCAAAATCCCGACGCTACTTTCTATCCCACGCCGCAATTAGTGTGGACAAGTCCAACGGATAGCCGCCAAGCAAAAGATTATAAATTGTGTTACAAATTTAATTTGTTCACCGAATTTCCCACCCAACATTATACGACTTATATCGATGCTGCTACGGGTAAAGAATGGTATCGCCGCAACCTCTTGCACGAATGCAATGGCGAACACGAATGCACCGCCAACACCTTGTTTGACAATACCGTAAATATCACCACAACTTTTGATGGCGATACCTATCAATTATCCGACTGTACGCGTGGCAATGGTATAGAAACCTATAGCGCTGCTAATTCTACCAATTTCATTAATAACCGCATACAAGGCAACGACTGCCAATTGGATCCGACAGCAGTAGCCGCACATTGGGCAAGCGCACAAACATACGACTATTTTTACAACCAATTCAATTGCAATAGTTTTGATGGCAATGGTGGCAAATTGTTGAGTTGGGTGCATTATGGACAAAATTATAACAATGCGCAATGGAATGGTTTGTGGATGTTATATGGAGATGGTAATCCTACCCAATACCGTCCTTTTGTTGCCTTAGATGTCGTAGCTCACGAAATCACACACGCTTTCACACAGCATACCGCCGATTTGGTGTATGCCAACGAAGCAGGTGCCTTGAACGAGGCTTTTAGCGATATTTTTGCTTGTGCCGTAGAACATGCCGCCACTGGCTCCTCCGATTGGACTATTGGCGAGCAAATTAGCAACAACCAACAGGCTTTCCGTTCGCTCTCAAACCCCAAGGAATATGGAGACCCTGATACCTATATGGGCGAAAATTGGGTAAATACCGTTGGTTGCTTCCCTTGGTCGCAAAGTGATTATTGTGGTATTCACACCAATAGCGGTGTAGTTAATCATTGGTTCTACCTATTGGCAAACGGAGGCAGTGGCACTAACGACAACGGCTATGAATACAACCTAACAGGTATTGGCATACAAGCGGCAGCAAACGTAACTTACCGCGCGCTAAAATACTATTTGACCCCGACCGCCACTTTCTTAGATGCTCGAAACGCTACCATTGCTGCGGCTAACGACTTGTTTGGCTCCAATAGTAGTGACTATTTACAAGTCCGTAGTGCTTGGTGTGCCGTAGGAGTGGGAACCTGTACCACCAATTTGTTGGTGACTTCTCCTAGCACTGGAGCTACATTGAACGGCGGACAAACAGCTACTATTAAATGGGTAACAGATAATGCCAACATGACTTCGGTGGCAATTAGCTATAGCATTGACAATGGCTTAAATTGGGAATACGTCATTCCTGCCACACCCAATACCAATAGTTATGTTTGGACTATTCCTAACATTAGTACAAATCAAGCCAAAGTCCGCGTATCTGATACCAACAACCCTACCAATATGGCACAAAGTGGTGTGTTTAGTATTGTTGGTTGCGGAACAACAGCTTATTTCAATGTTGCCAATGCAACTAATAGTAATAGCATTTTGAACATCTGCCAATCCGAAACCTTGTCTTTTGATAACACTTCTATTGGTGCTTCGCACTATGAATGGAAAGTCAACGGACAATTGGTAAGCACTAACTATGAATATACACATACTTTCAACGATATTTTGGCAACAAATTGGCAATCAGTCACGCTCATAGCCTATCGCGACGACTGTATCGACCAATATACGCGCTATATCCAAGTACAGCCGCAACCAATAGCCGCTTTTAGCTATAGTAACACAGGTTTAACGACCCAATTCTATGCCACCCAAAATTTGCCTGATGGTCTATATCATTGGGCAATCCAAGATGTCAATTCAGGTAGCATCACTACCATTATTAATGAAACCCAACCTGCCTATACTTTTCCAGTTGCGGGTGCTTACCAAGTCTGTTTGACCTTGGCGACTACCTGCAATATGAATTCCCAATGTCAAACTATACATGTCACCGCTCCACCTATCGATGCACCGGCGACCGATGTTTGTGCAGGCGAATGGATAAACTATACCGTAACACGCTATATCGGCGATATGCAACTATCCAACGACTCTATAGTATATATTGCTACGTCGGGCGGTTTGGTGCATTTCAATAAAAATAGTTTGCAGAGCCAAGTCTTAACATCTACCGATGGTTTAGCTTGTAATGGCATTACAGCATTGGCACAACGCAACAACGAATTGCTAATAGGCACCAATACAGCAGGTTTGGTGGGTTATAATGGTACTAATTTTGTTACCTATCCTTTGTCTAACAACCTCGTGCCTTTCCTGACAACTAACCAAATACACATAGACGATATAGCCATTGACAACGCAGGCACCATTTGGTTAGCGATATTCAACTATGGTTTGGTGAGTTTTGATGGTACTAATTGGCAACAACACAATTTGAGCAACCAAAACGTCATACAAGTCAACATTGATTCAAGCAACCATGTTTGGTATACTGCCAAAGGTCTATCTAGCAATGCTCCCTACACGTTGAATCGTTTTAATCCCAACAACAACCAAACCAATAGTTACAATTTTGATGGTAGTTTCTTGCCTAATGCTCAAGATGTCAAACACTTTTTGATAGATACCAACAACAATATATGGTTTGTGAACACTACCACCACCAACAAATCTTTGTATCAATTCAATTTGAATACTCAGCAACTCACACTGCACAAACAAGGTGATATTACTGATATTTCACCCAACGAATATGGTTATGTGGCTTTGGTGTATGGCAACAACAATCAGTTGCATAGTTACAATGGCACTAACTGGTTACTACAGTTTCATCAAAGCACTAATGCTACTTATTTGTTCATCGATTCTCAAAACACTTATTGGGTCAGTGGCAACAATTTGCGCTACAAGCTCAACCCAACAGCCTCTTGGGTTATTGCCAATATTGCCAATCCCAATAGTCTTCCCAATTCTTTGACCAACAATGTTGTAGCAACTTTTAGCAACGAATACTATCCTGCTATAGTAGCCAACAATAGCGGTATTTGGAAATACATCAACAACCAATTCCAATCATTGATTTTGAATGGTAGCTACAATGCTACTACCATCACCAACGACGAATCTAATGGACTTTGGTTCACTATGTCTAATACATCTGACAATTTGGTGCATTATCGCCCCAATATGCCATTGGTATTTTATCAACTAAACAATGTCAATGCTCTTGATATAGTGGATATACAATATACCAATGATGGAAAATTGTGGTTAGCTTTGCGTGAAGATGGTTTGCTACAATTTGACCCCAACACCAACACCACCAATTTGTATCCAATGCCCCAAATCAATAACGGAACGGGTATAACAGCGCTAACAATAGATGCGAACAACCGTTTGTGGATAGGAGGCGGAAAAGGAATTGCACAACTCAAAACCGACAATACTTGGCAATTTTATACCAATGCCAACAACTATTTGTTGAACACCCTACCTGTCACCGATTTGGATTTCACCTTAGACGGCAATTTGTGGATTAGCACACAAAACGGTTTGGTGCGTTTTGATGGCAACGGTTGGACAAATTTCAATAACAGCAATACTCCCATGCCCAGCAGCTATATTCACGAGTTGGCGAGCGATTTGTATGGCAATCTTTATATCTTGACCAATAGTGGAGTTGCTAATCTAAGCAATAAAGGTGTATGGAAAAACCTAAACGGATTTAGCACAGGTTTGCCCAACAACGACATACAACATATCTTAATCGCTCCGCATGGCAATGTCTTTTTCACCGCCTCAAATGGTATTGGTTTGTTGCGAAATACCACAGGTATTTTACCTGATTTTGAGGTAACAAATCCAATTATTTGCAAAAATACCGAAACATCTTTCAATAATATAACCAATGATAATAGCTTAACCTATCGTTGGCTAATTGATGGTGTAGAGGTGGCAGGCATGAATGAATTGAGTTACCAATTTTTATCGACAGGAAAACACCTTGTTTCGTTGGTGGCAAGCAATGGCATTTGTGACAACAGTATTAGCAAGGCTATAGAAGTTCGCACCAATGCCAACGACCTACAAATAGCACCCCAAGCTATTAGTTGTGGCACATCGAGCGTTATGCTATCTGTCAACAACAACGATTTACAACAATACGAATGGCAACACAACAACCAAGTTTTGGCAAATACGCCTACTGTCGAAGCAACCGAAATGGGCGATTATGTGTTAAACGTGACCGACTATTGTGGTAATAGTGTGACAAAAAATGTAGTTGTTACCTTAGATGACGATTGCGTTTATCCTGGTGATGCCAACTATGACGGTGTTTGCAACCATTATGATATATTGACCATTGCCAAAGCCTACAATACCACAGGTTTCCCACGCCAAACGGCTACAATAGATTGGGACGCATATTTTGCGACCGATTGGACAAGTGAGGCAGACAATAGCACCAATGCCAAACATGCCGATACTAATGGTGATGGCATTGTCAACCGTCACGATTTGGCTGCTATTGCACTCAACTATGGTTTTGTGCATGACACGCCAACAACTCCCGAACCTGCCTATAGTCCCGTGAGCATGTTGCCTGAAGCCGAAAACTTTAGCTTCAATAATGGTGTGTTGAGCATCGATTTGAGTTTGGTCAATATGTTAGCTCCTGATGCTTCCATCAATGGACGAGCATTTGCTTGTTCGTTGGAATTGGCACTCACCAACGCTCTTGGACAACCCATGACTGCCATGCACATCGACTCTGCAAAGGTGCGTTTTGGAACAAGTTTTGGCAATAGTACCAATTCGTGGAACATTTCGCGCTACCAATCGACAGGACAAAATCGTGGTAAAATAGATATTGGTTATATTCGCACCGAAGGCGAAGATGTTGATTTGGCAACCCGAAAAGCCATATTAGACGTTTATGTGGACGATGAAGACTCGTTTCCGTCCATCGATTCGCTGACTCTGGCGCTCAATATTAATGTGGGTGCAATTTTAAGTGGCAATCAGTTTATCCCGATTAGCCAACACAGTGCCGCCTTAGTACCACCTACAAGTCCTGTGAAGGTGCGTGCCAAAGCCTTGCTCGAAGGAGCATTAAATCCCACAACCGCGCTAATGACCACCACTTTGAACAACCAAAACCTGTTGCCATTGTCGCAACCTTTCAACCAAAGCCCATGGCAATATGCTGGCGTACAAGCGGTATCAAGCCAACTTGCCATACCCAACGAAGTCACCGACTGGGTGTTATTGGAAGTGCGTGATGCGAGCGGTATGGCAATTATCGAACAAAAAGCAGCTTGGATATTGAAAAACGGAGCTATTGTTGACATTTATCAACCACAAAGCGAAAGCATTCGTTTTCATTTCTTGGACAACAATCAATACTACCGCCTTGTGGTGCGACACCGAAACCATTTGGCAGTCATTAGCGATTTGGTGCAAGTCCAAAACAATGAATTTGCATACGATTTCACACAAAACAGCAGTGCGCAACAAACATGGATCAATGGCAAATGGGCTTTAGCCGCAGGAGACATGAATGCCGATGGCGTGATTAGTGTGGCAGATTATAACTACTATCTTTTGCAAGCAGGCATTATCAACCAATACAATGCTGCCGATTGCAATTTGGATAAAACAGTATCGGTACTCGACCGTAATGCCTATCAACCTAATGCTGCCAAAATGGGTATGCCCGAAATACGTTATTAAATCCACCAAACTATAGCTCAAAAACCACCTCTGTTCGATAGAGGTGGTTTTTGTGATTTTGTGAGTTTTGTTTATCGTAAAATTAAAGTCATAGACAACATTTTGCCATTTTTATAAACCCTTAAGTATGGTTAGCATGTCTTACTATGTATTTTTGAAACAAAAAAATGCAATAACATTCTTTACTTTACTAAATTTGTTCGTACTTTTGCGGCATGATACAAGCGATTTTAGATTTCATTAAACCCGAATACCTATTGCATACCTATGGAGCAATAGCGATTTTTGTAGTTCTATTTGTTGAAACAGGACTGATGTGTTTCTTTCTGCCCGGCGATTCTTTGCTCGTGACTGCTGGCTTTTTTTGTGCAGCAGGTTTGCTCAATATCGACAATGTATGGGTACTTATGGCAATTATGTGGTTGATGACCATTTTGGGCGATAGCTCTGGTTATTTCATTGGCGACCGTTTGGGACTTGCTCTCTATGACCGTCCTGATACTTGGTATTTCAAGCAAAAATATATTACCGAAACAAAGGCATTTTATCAAAAACACGGCAATTTAGCCATTATTGTAGGCAAGTTTGTCCCCATTGTACGTTCTTTGGTGCCTGTTTTGGCGGGTGTTGGCACACTACCCTATCGCCGCTACATCGGCTATAGTGCCGTTGGAGCAACGGTTTGGGTATTGTCCATGACTCTTTTGGGTTATTATTTGGTTAAATTAGCCGCTCTTTTGGGTTTTCCCGAAGAAAAAGTGCGCGAATACCTACATTTTGTCATTTTGGGTATCATTCTGGTGTCTGTCTTACCTGCTATTGTAGGAGCGATTCGTGCGAACCTAAAAAACAATACCACCCACTAAAAAACCGAAACATGTACCTTTTAACTCATACTTTTTTGTTGAGCCTGTTCCTATTAGATGTTGGAACACTCGACCCAACTGCCTATAGACAGACTCCGCTCAATTTGTTCATCAATTGGGCAATTGGTTGCGCCATTGGCGTAGGTTTTGTAGTGTATGCCTACTATTATCGCAAGAAACATCGCAACGAATAGTCCATTGTCAAGCGTTTTTTGAACAACAACATTTGCCTCACAAAATATCCTATCCATGCCTACTATTCATAAAGTTCTAATTGCTAATCGTGGCGAAATAGCCTTGCGCATCATACGCACCTGCACCCAAATGGGCATTCCAACGGTGGCTGTTTATTCCGATGCCGACCGATACGCTCTATTTGTCGAAGCCGCCGATGAAGCCATTGCTTTGGGAGGCAATACGCCCGCCGAGTCTTATTTGGTGATAGACAAAATCATCGCCGCCGCCCACCGAACAGGTGCTAATGCTATCCATCCGGGCTATGGTTTTTTATCCGAAAATGCCCAATTTGCTCGCCGTTGTGCCGCCGAAGGTATTATTTTCATTGGTCCTCATGCCGAAGCCATCGAGCAAATGGGTTTGAAGCGAGAAGCCAAATTGCGTGTAGAGCAATTTGGTGTGCCGACCATTCCGGGTTATCAAGGCGAAGACCAAGGCGTAATTACCTTGCTCGAAGCAGCTCGCAAAATTGGTTTTCCTGTTTTGTTAAAAGCCTCTGCGGGTGGTGGGGGCAAAGGTATGCGTATTGTCCGTCACGAAGCGGCGATGGCAGAAGCCTTAGCCGCCGCACAACGCGAAGCCTTAGCCGCTTTTGGCAACGATACTATGTTGATAGAAAAATACTTTGATTCGGCTCGTCATGTAGAGTTCCAAATCTTGGGCGACCAATATGGCAATATTGTCCATTGTTTTGAGCGCGAATGTTCTATACAACGTCGTTATCAAAAAATTATCGAAGAATCTCCTTCGCCCATTCTTACACCCGAATTGCGCCAGCAAATGGGCGAGGCAGCCGTTAATGCAGCTCGCTCGGTGGGATATGATAATGCAGGAACAGTGGAATTTATTGTTGTACCCGATGGCAAATTCTACTTTTTGGAGGTCAATACACGCCTACAAGTCGAACACCCTGTCACGGAAATGATTACAGGTTTGGATTTGGTGCGACTGCAAATCGACATAGCACAAGGCGAACCTCTGCCTTTTGCACAAGCCGATTTGGAACAGAAAGGTCATGCTATCGAAGTGCGCCTATATGCCGAAGACGACAATTATTTGCCCCAAACAGGCACAGTACAGTTGTGGCAAACAGGCAGAGTCGCCGCCCGATTTGATACAGCTATTGGGACAGGTTCGGTGATAAGCATGTTTTATGACCCAATGATAGCCAAAATCATCGTTCATGCTCCCACACGCGCCCGCGCCATTCGCCAGATGCAGCGCGTATTGGAAGAATTGGTAGTGCTGGGCATTACGAGCAACAAACAATTGTTATGGCAGATCTTGCAGCACCCTGATTTCTTAGCAGGGCAATTTGACACCCATTTTCTCGCCCAACAATTTACGCTGCAACACATCGAAAAACCCGAAAAAAAAGCCTATTTTTTGATAGCGGCTTTTTTGCAGCAAATACAAAAACGCCAACAACAACGCACTTTACTCAAGGGATTGCCCACAGCTTGGCGAAACTTGCCCTACCAAGCTCAAGAAATGTGCTTTGAATATCAGGGCGAACGCATCTTGTTTGCCTATACTTGCGATCCGCAACAACAATATCGTATCACCATAGACGGAAAAATCCACACTGTTCGCGCCATCGAGCAAAGCCAACACCAAATCGTGTGCGAAATTGATGGACATCGCCTTGCGTTTCAATATGCCATAGATTCTAAACAATATTTTTATTTGCATCAAGCTAATTATGGCGAAATGACGCTAAAAATAGCCACACTTTTCCCTGACCACAGCCATAGCGAAACCAAAGGTGGCTACAAATCACCTATGCCCGGTGAAGTAGTGCGCGTATTGGTGGAAGTGGGACAACGTGTCGAGTCGGGACAAGCCTTGGTGGTGCTGAGTTCTATGAAGATGGAAAATACCATCGAAGCCAACGAAACAGGTGAGGTGGAAGCAATTTTTGTGAACGAAAAATCTTTTATCGAAGCCGACACGCTACTCCTACAACTCAAAACCGCTGAATAGCCAAAAATATGAAATATCGCAATGCTTGTTTGCTATATAGCACATTTTGTCAGGCATTATCGTTAAACTCGTAACCAAATTTTATGACCATCTCGGTTGTTATTACCGTCTATAATTTAGAAAAATACATCGAAACGGCATTGCAAAGCGTGTTTCAACAAACCCTCCAAGCCGATGAAATAATTGTTGTTGATGATGGCAGCACCGACCGTTCTGCTGCCATTATCGAGCAACACTTGGCGCGAATACGCTACATCAAAATGCCTCAAAATAGTGGTGTATTGTCTGCTTTTTTAACAGGTATTGAAGCGTCTACGGGAGAAATTTTGAGTTTTTTGGACGGTGACGATGCTTGGTATCCCACAAAATTAGCAGAAATAGCGCAAACATTTTCTATTTCGTCAAAAATTATGATGGTCACACACAATTATGAATGTATGAACGGCAACGGAGATACCATTCCCTACCACAATGACCAAACCTATCTAAACACCCAAAATATTTACCGCCAAACAAAAGGCAATTGGCAAGCCATGAGCGACAGACTAAAGAATGCCATTTTGTGTTACAAAGGCGTATGGCAAGGAAGCGCGTTTTGTATTCGCAAAGCCGCCCTCAACCTGCCTGCTTTGCACCATTTTATAGATTCCATTTCTTTCCCCGATTTTCGAAAGTTAAGCCACCAAGACCAGCTACTATCCGCATTTCTCATACTTTATCCCAATAATAAAGACAAATGGATTGTTTATATCGATAAAATATTGTTTCGATACCGTATTTTTGACAACAATTCGAGTGGTGTTTCGGGCAGTTTAGAATCTGCAAAAAAGACTATTCGCAGAACTATTGCCACTTGTACAGGCACATATACCTTAGTTGCCCAACAACCCGAAGGTACTTTCATCGAAGAAAAACAACAACAAGAACTGCTATTGAACCAAGCACGCTATATATGCGCTTTGTATGACAGGCAATGGATAAATGTTGGACAATTGTATGGACAACTTTTCCGAAAATGGAGCCACAGCATTCGGTTTAAAGAGACTTTTCGCTTGATAGGTTTTTTATTATTGGGCAAATACTTTTTCCAACTCAAACAATATGTATAAACCATTTTGTTGCCTAATTTTCACAAAAACCTATAAAATTGCTCAAAAATTACCTAATTTTTGCTAACTGTTATTCAAATCGCTTTTTTTTCGTAACTTTGCACCCGATAAGCCGATGTGTAGTAAAAAAATCATCAAAAAAATAAAAAATAAACGCCTTTACTAAAAAAATATGGCATCTACCGCAGATTTCAGAAATGGTTTTTGTATGGACTTCAATAGCGACATTTGGACTATTGTTGAGTTCTTGCATGTAAAACCCGGCAAAGGCCCTGCCTTTGTTCGCACCAAACTCAAAAGCCTCACCACAGGCAAAGTTGTAGAAAACACTTTTCCATCAGGACACAAAGTACAAGAGGTTCGCGTCGAGCGCCGCACTTATCAATACTTGTACCATGATGACTCTGGTTATCAATTTATGAATAACGAAACATTTGACCAAATTGCATTTAGCGATGGTCTTATCGACTCGCCACAGTTTTTGGCAGAAGGTATGAATGTTGAAGTGTTGATGCACGCCGAAAAAGAAATACCACTGACCGTAGAACTTCCACAACATGTTGTATTGGAAGTAACCTATTGCGAGCCGGGTGTGAAAGGCGATACAGCCACCAACACCCTCAAACCAGCCACTCTCGAAAATGGAGCAACGGTTATGGTGCCTCTATTTGTCAATACAGGGACAAAAATCAAAGTAGATACGCGTTCGGGTACTTATGTTGAACGTGTAAAATAAATCTGTTGCTCATTTCGTAGCATAGAAATTTGTGGATAAAGACATCGGGCAAGCGGGTCATAGCCCATTCGCTACCGCACCGATGTCTTTGTCTATAAAGGCTTCTGCAACTTTTTTAGGTCTGACTCAACAACACCAACACACCAATTGAGAACCGTATTCGCTTATTATTGCTCATTATTCACTCAATAACGAACAATTTTGCTTTTCATTTGTTATTATGCCATTCCATTGTGGCTCAACCATAAAAATCAACCTATACTACCCACATTATTTTTCCATTAGTCTGCCCATTTACCATAAATTTATTATATGGATTTCAACGAAATAAAAGAGTTAATCCAACTCATAGACGCTACCAATTTAAGCGAAATAAAAATCAAATCAGACAATTTTTCTATTACTGTTCGTAGCAAAGCCTATACCGATGCTTTGGCTTTACAAGGAACCTCGCTTACTCAAACATTATCTATTCCACCCTCAGTCGTTGCACCACCTGCTGTCAATACCGTTCAGTTACCCCCACCGCCTCCTGCTCCCACTTCCAATGTTCCCGCCACCGAAACGGCTCCCCCACCACCTGCCGCTGATTCTAATTTGATTACCATAAAATCTCCTATGGTAGGCACGTTCTATCGTTCTCCTGGTCCCAACAAAGATGCCTTTGTTAAACTTGGCGATACTATCAGAAAAGGACAAGTCATTTGTATTGTTGAAGCCATGAAACTATTCAATGAAATTGAAGCCGAACATGGTGGTACAATTGTCAAAATACTGGCTGATGATGGAACACCTGTAGAGTATGATACGCCTTTGTTCCAATTACAACCGTAGATTTCCGCAACTATAGCTGTGTAATGTCTTGCTTGTTGTCAAACTTGGCAACGAGTGGCTTTGTTGTACTATTAAACTTTCTTTACTATCGCCTATGGCATGCAATTAAGTTCAAGTTGGCGGATTTAGAAACCCAACTAAACCTGCAAATTGTTAATAAAACATGGTTGCCTAAGCAATATTCTTCGTTCCCGAAAGATGAGCTATTAGACCAAACTTTGTTATTTACAATATTTACTACAACAAACACTCGATAACCAACTTCCTATCCAATAAAAACTCTTTGTTGGTGGCGAAACTTCATTTTTCATTACTGCCATCTTGTTCCTAAAAAATGATATTCTACGATGTTCAAAAAAATATTGATAGCCAATCGCGGCGAAATAGCCCTGCGCGTGATTAGGACTTGCAAAGAAATGGGCATCAAAACCGTTGCGGTTTATTCTACTGCCGATGCCGACAGTTTACACGTTCGTTTTGCGGACGAAGCCATAAAAATTGGACCTCCGAGCAGTGCCAAATCTTATCTCAACATTCCGCAAATCATGGCGGCGGCGGGTATTACAGCAGCCGATGCTATTCACCCTGGCTATGGTTTCTTGGCAGAAAATGCCACTTTTGCCGAAATTTGCGCCGATGCAGGCATCAAATTTATTGGTCCGACAGCCGAAATGATTCGTTTGATGGGAGACAAAATTACTGCCAAAACAACCATGAAAAACGCAGGCGTACCTGTCATTCCCGGCTCCGACGGCTTGATAGAAGACATAGACGAAGGCAAAATGTTGGCAAAAGAAATTGGCTATCCTGTCATTTTAAAAGCCACAGCAGGCGGCGGCGGAAAAGGTATGCGTGTGGTGTGGAGCGAACAAGATTTTGAGCGCAACTGGGACAGCGCCCGACAAGAAGCAGGCGCAGCCTTTGGCAACGATGGTATCTATATCGAAAAATTCATAGAAGAGCCGCGCCATATCGAAATTCAAGTAGCGGGCGACCAATACGGCAATGTCTGCCATATGTCGGAGCGCGATTGCTCTATTCAACGACGACACCAGAAGTTGGTAGAAGAATCTCCTTCGCCTTTCTTAGATGATGATTTGCGGCACCGCATGGGCGAAGCAGCCCGAAAAGCCGTAGCCTCTATCAACTACGAAAGCGTGGGGACAATAGAGTTTCTGGTGGATAAATACAAAAACTTCTATTTCATGGAAATGAATACACGTATTCAGGTGGAACATACCGTGACAGAAGAAGTTATTGATTTTGATTTGATAAAAGAACAAATTAAAATTGCAGCAGGTGTGCCTATTTCGGGAAAAGATTATTATCCGAAAGGTCATGCTATTGAGTGCCGTATCAATGCCGAAGACCCTTACAACGATTTTAGACCCAGCCCCGGCAAAATCACCGAACTGCATACTGCCAAAGGTCATGGCGTGCGAGTAGATAGTCATATCTATGACGGCTATACAGTTCCACCTTACTACGATTCGTTGATAGCCAAACTGATTGTACGAGCTGCCACACGCGAAGAAGCTATCAATAAAATGCACCGAGCTTTGGAAGAATATGTGGTGTCAGGCATTAAAACAACTATTCCTTTTCACCTCAAATTGATGAAAAACGAACAATTTAAGGCGGGTAATTTTACCACCAAATTCTTAGAAACATTTGAGTTGTAAGATATCCCACTTTTCATCACGCAAAAAAATGGCAGACTGTTTTTTGTGTGGGTGTTTTATGGATAAAAACACCAAAATCACTATGGTTTCCATCTCAGTTTACCCAAAGCGGACAAAAAGTCGTATCTTTGTCCGCTTTTTTGAATTTAATCTATTAGCTGAATGAAAAAACATGCGCGAACTATTGAGCAAACTTCTTTTTTAGTGACTGGCGGTGCGGGCTTTATTGGGTCGCATATTGTAGAAGAATTACTACAAGCAGGTGCAAAAAAAGTAGTAGCCATAGACAATTTTGCTAACGGTAATTGGGGTAATGTCAATATTTTTAAACATCACCCCAACTATCAATTTATAGAGGGGGATATTCGCGATGCAGTTTTTTGCAAAGATGTTTGTAGTGGGATAGATGCCATATCGCACCAAGCGGCATTAGGCTCTATTCCGCGTTCCATCAACGACCCCATCACTACAACAGAGGTGAATGTCAACGGATTTTTAAATATATTGGTAGCTGCACAACAACACCATATCAAACGTTTGGTGTTTGCTTCGTCCTCTTCGGTGTATGGTAGTGATGCCAATTTGCCCAAAAAAGAACACCGTATTGGCAAACCTTTATCTCCTTATGCCATTACGAAGCTATCCAACGAACATTATGCCCGTGTTTTTGGACAGATTCACCAATTAGAGACCATTGGTTTGCGTTATTTCAATATCTTTGGACCGCGCCAAAATCCCAAAGTAGCGTATGCTGCTGTCATACCATTATTCATAGAAGGCTTGTTGCAAGGCACGTCTGTATACATCAATGGCAAAGGTGACCAGACGCGCGATTTTACTTTTGTAAAAAATGCTGCTCGCGCCAATGTGTTGGCACTTACCACCACACAAGAAAAAGCCTATAATCAGGTGTTTAATGTGGCGGTTGGTGAGCGTTATTCGGTATTGCATTTGTTCGAATCGTTGGCTACTATTTTAAATAGCGCACAACAACCCATTTTCTTAGCTCCACGCCAAGGCGATATGGCAAATTCTTTAGCCGATATTAGCAAGGCGCGTCGCTTGTTGGGATACGAACCTTTGGTGCGTTTTTGGGAAGGTTTGGAACAAACAGTAGCTTATTTTGTGGCACAACAATCAAGCCATATTCCCACTGCCTCTGCTTTGTCGGCTCGGTCATAGTGGATTATGAGCCATGAATATCTATAGTTGGTTCAGTTTTTTTGCCCAACAATGCACATAGTTTAGCAGAAAAATGTATTTTGTTAATTGATGCCTGTTGTTCTGTTTCAACTATTTTGTTGGAAAAAAGCTGTTTTTGCGGTATGGGTGCATTGACTATAGCGTTGTATGAACAATCGAATTCTATGACTAAAAAAAATAACGATATTTTTGTTCGAATGGCGAAGCGCGTTAGGGATGCGGAGGGTGGCGTTAGCCAGTGCGGAGAGCAACGTAGTACCGTAGCGGTAGCGAAGCCCGTAGCAGCCCGACCCGCAGGGAAACGCCCACCAAAAAAATATTGTTCTTTTGGTTAGATGCTAAGTACAACCTAAGCGATAGTATGGAGGTCATTTTTAGTACAGTATCTATCAAATTATTTAGTTCACAAATAGAACAGTGTAATACTTATCGCTCCATTTTCTACCATTAATATCCACTTATTTCTACCATCATGAGTCGCAACGGAAAAGTATTAGTAGCCATGAGCGGTGGCATAGATAGCACTGTGACCGCCATGTTGCTCCACGAGTCGGGCTACGAAGTTATAGGCATTACCATGAAAACATGGGATTATGCCACATCGGGAGGCAGCAAAAAAGAGACAGGCTGTTGCAGTTTAGATTCTATTAATGATGCTCGGGCTGTGGCAGTTGATATGGGTTTTCACCATTTTATTATAGACATTCGCGAAGAGTTTGGCGATTGGGTTATTAACAATTTTGTAGAAGAATACTTAGCAGGACGCACGCCAAATCCTTGCATTATGTGTAACACCCACATTAAATGGGCGGCTTTGTTGCGGCGTGCCGATGCTTTAGACTGTGAGTTTATGGCAACGGGACATTATGCTCAAAAACGTTTTGAGCAAGAACGCTATATCATCTCCAAAGGAAAAGACTCCAACAAAGACCAATCGTATGTTTTGTGGGGATTAGACCAACACAAACTGTCACGCACTTTGTTCCCGATAGGAGGTTTTCATAAACCCGAAATCAGACAAATGGCAGCCGAAAGAGGTTATGACGAGTTGGCAAAAAAAGCAGAAAGTTACGAAATTTGCTTCATTCCTGATAACGATTATCGCAGTTTTTTGGCGCGTCGACAACCTGATGCCATAGAAAAACTGAAAGGCGGTGACTTTGTTTCTACCGAAGGCATAGTGTTGGGCAAACATGAAGGTTTTCCTTTCTATACCATTGGACAGCGCAAAGGCTTGGGCATTGCTTTGGGCAAGCCTATGTTTGTCACACGCATAGATGCCGAAACAAATACCGTTGTGTTGGGCGAGGTGGAGGATTTGAATCAGCAAAGTATGTGGGTAGGTAATATCAACTTTGTTAAATATCCCGACCTATATGATGGAACTGTTACCATTACCAAAATCCGCTCGCGTCACCAAGGCGCACCTGCTTTTGCACAACAAATAGATAACCGCATTCGTGTCGATTTTGCAACAACTGTAGATTCTATCACACCGGGACAATCGGCGGTTATGTATGAAGGTGATGATGTGCTTGCAGGTGGACATATCTTATCCGTCATTGAACCAGCATAAATATTGCCCTCCGAATAGCATAAAAAAACCTCCTACTAATCAAAAGTAGGAGGTTTTGAGGTTTAATCATTGTAACTTTTCAACCGTATCAAAAGCAAAATCGGCGGTAGGTTTGCGGGTGCGTGGTGTAGTTTCGCGCGTTCGGAATGGCTCTTCCAAAATAGAGGGTTCGTCTAAATAACCCAATGCAATGAAAGTAGCAATGGTATAATTGTCGCTAATAGCGAAGGTCGATTTGGTTTTTTCGCGGTCAAATCCACCCATAATATGTCCATAAATGCCCATTGTAATAGCTTGTAAGAGCAACACTGTATTGGCAGCTCCCACATCATATAAAGCGTGAAAATTAGCTTGTTGGTTAGCAGCAAATTGGTTTCGACACAAACTTAACACCAATACAGCTGCATTTTTTGCCCAAGGTTGGTTGCCTCCTGCCAAACAAGACCACATCTGCTCAAATAATTCGCTGCCATGATGTGCATAGACATATACCCAAGGCTGTTCGTTCATGCTACTGGGAGACCATGAGGCAGCCTCAAATAAGGTATGTAAATCTTGCTTGCTGATATTTTGAGCAGTAAAAGCTCGGGCGCTCCAGCGTTTTTTAATAATATCTAAAACAGGATATTGGGTTGAGGCAATTTTTACCTCCTTAGAAGGTACGGTTACTTCCATGATATAAACTAAATTAAAAATTGTACAAGCTATACAACAAATCAAACAGAGAATTGTTTAAAAATTGCAAAAAAAAATTAAACAAATAGGTTGATTGTCTTTAAATGCTAAAAAGTATTAAAAATTCATCGATAAAATTCATCTTACAATAATAAAGTCTTACCTTTGAGACCGCAATGGCTACGTTTGGCTCATCTTGTTTTGTAAGTTCCCAATACACACAAAATATTTCATTATCTAATTCTTTTTCATGAAAAAGTTCCTTTCTTTATTGTTGGTAGGTTTAGTGTTAATGACCACCAACTTTGTTCAAGCCCAACAACGCACTTGTGGCACCGTAGAAAAAACCCAAGAGTCTTTCCAAGCACATCCCGAACTGTTGCAGGTGCGTGCAGCCGTTGAAGAACACACCCAAAACTATTTGGCACACCCTACTGCCGAAAACGAGCGTGTTGTCTACACCATTCCTGTAGTGGTGCATGTAGTGTACAATACTACTGCCCAAAACATCAGCGACGCTCAAGTACAATCACAAATTACTGCCCTTAATGCAGATTACCGCAAATTGAATAGCGATGCTTCGTCTGTGCCTTCTGCCTTTGCAAGTTTAGCGACTGATGTGGAGTTCGAGTTTTGTTTAGCCCAAAGAGACCCAAGTGGCAACGCAACAAACGGCATCACGCGCACCTATACTACTGTCACTTCGTTTAGTGGAGATGCTGTAAAAGGTAGCTCACAAGGACATGTTGCTTGGGACAGAAGTAAATATCTTAACATTTGGGTATGTCGTTTAAGTGGAGGAACGTTGGGATATGCGTATTTGCCCGGCACCGCTTCCGCCTCCATAGATGGCGTGGTAATTGACTATCGCTACTTCGGAACAACAGGCACTGCCATATCTCCTTTTGATAAAGGACGTACTGCCACACACGAAATCGGACACTGGTTCAACTTGGAACATATCTGGGGAGACAGCAACTGTGGTAACGACCAAGTAAGCGACACACCCATACACAATACTGCTAACTATGGTTGCCCTTCGCAACCACACTATAGTACCTGTAGCGGGCAACCACGCGAAATGACCATGAACTACATGGATTATACCGATGATGCTTGTATGTATATGTTCACCACAGGACAAAAAGACCGCATGAGAGCCGTAGTTGCTACAGGTGGTTTCCGCAATAGCCTCCTAACCTCCAATGGTTGCGTACCTCCTACGAGCAGCAACTGTGGTACGCCTATTAACCTTAGCACCACACAAATCACCCAAAATAGTGCTTTATTGAGTTGGACAGCAGTAAGCGGCGCTACCAGCTACAACATTCAAGGTCGCAAAGTGGGTGCTGCTAACTGGACAACCCTTACTTCTACCACCAATAACAAACAATTAGGTGCTGTATTGCAGCTTTGCAAACAATATGAATGGAAAGTACAAGCCGTATGTAGTACAGGTACAAGCGCCTACAGCAGCACAGCCACATTCACAACCTTGTGCAACACCACCACAGAAAATGCGCCTGCAAGCAACAACATAGCGACCAGCAACCGCGAAGGCTTTGCAGATGTAGATTTATTAGTAATGCCAAACCCCGCTAACAACATGGTCGAATTGCAATTTGAATCGCCATTGAGTAGCGCTGCCGTTATTCGCATCTACGATACATCAGGCAAAGTGGTGATGAATCTTCCTGCTTATTGCGATTTGGGTGCGAATCAACAACGCTTGGATATTAGCGAATTGACGATAGGTTATTATTTCATAGAAATTGATAATGGTACACAACAATGGCGCGAAAAATTAGCCGTCGTTCGATAAGATAACAATAATTTGACTATTAATTTGGGCGTTCCCTGGCGGGCGGGCTGCTACGGGCTTCGCTTTGCTGCGGTGCTTCGACAAGCTACGCACTGGCTAACGCCACCCTCCGCATCCCTAACGCGCTTCGCCACCCGAACAATAGCCTCAATATAAGATAAGGCTTCTCTGGTTTTTTAACCAGCGAAGCCTTATTTTTTATTTTGCGACTCTTTATTTAAAAAGCATTTTTTGTTAATAAACACCACTCCAAACAAAAAAATAATGCTTTGTTTACAATTATTTTCGTTCTATCAAGCGGGTGATATGGGCAAGTACCTAACCAAATTACCTACATTTTGTGGGAGAACTAACAAGATAATTCAGACAAATTGCCCGATTTTCTTGTTTGCTCTCACAAAATTCAGGGTTCATCTATGATTTTGGCGAAAAGTCTTGCATTAGGAGCGGAAGTGTTATAAATACCAAATATTTGGATAGCACCCGAAAAGCTAAAAACCTCGATGAAGTGACAAAATTATAGCATACAAAACGGAAGAAAAATGGCAAAATCTAAATTACTGTTTATTATTCGGGTTAAACAATCTTGTCATCTTGTTGGGGTTTTGAAAGACAATAATCTATTGTTCTTATTGATTATCCCCAAATTCATGGAATAACCAAATTCAACAAAGATTCTATCAAACAGAACAAACCCAACTCCGTAAAACACTTTTTTGTATCCTTAAAAATGTCGTATTTTTTTTGGAGAGTTATCACTTTCTTTTTTTCCAAAACCCTCAAAAGCCCCATCAAAGTAAAGACTTTGACGAGGCTAATAATAAGGTTGGCGGCGACCTACTCTCCCACTTACGTAGTACCATCGGCGCTGGGGAGCTTAACTGCTCTGTTCGAAATGGGAAGAGGTGGAA
>JAEUUX010000177.1 GCA_016787295.1 Chitinophagales bacterium | reverse complement strand
TTTGTTCCCATATCACGCGACAACGTTCATAGTAGATTAAAGCAGAGTCGTAGCGAGCCAAATATGCATAGTTATTTCCCAAGTTCATATAAACATCTGCCAAATCGGGATGCTGGGCAGGTAGAATCTGCTCGCGTATCGAACGGCAACGGTCATAATAACTTAGAGCAATATCATAATGTGTTAGCGCTCGATGGGTAATGCCTATATTCATATAAAGACTAGCTAAATCGGGATGTTGAGGTGGTAATATCTGTTCACGTATTGCACGACAACGCTCGTAATAGGCTAAAGCAGTGTTATATTGAACCAGATTTGTGTAAGTGCTTGCCATATTCATATATAGATTCGCCAAATTGGGGTGCTGAGGTGGTAATATCTGCTCGCGTATCGCACGACAACGCTCATAGTAGGATAAGGCGGTATCATAGCGAGTTAATTTTTTGTAGGTATTTGCCATATTGAGATACAGTTTTGCCAAATCAGGGTGTTGAGGTGGCAAAACTTGCTCGCGTATCTTGCGACAACGCTCATAGTAGGACAAGGCTGTTTCGTAATGGGTCAGACCCGAATAAGTACTTGCCATGTTCATGTATAGGGTAGCCAAATCGGGGTGCTGAGGCGGTAGAGTCTGTTCCCATATAACCCGACAGTATTCATAATAAGACAAAGCGGCATTGTATTGTGTCAAGTTCTGGTAAGTCACTGCCAGAGTCATGTACAACTTCGCTAAATCGTGATGAAGCGGTGGCAAAAGCCCTTCTGCCATCTGTACGCTCTTTTGACCGTGCGACAAAGCACTATCATGCTGCCCCATAACATTCAATAAATGAACCAACACATCATAACACCATACTACAGACATGACTTCTCTAAGCACTTTTTTGATAATCGCTTCCAAAAAAGGACGCCAAACCTGTGCTTTTATCGGATTTTTTTCAAAATAACCCATTGAAGTACTGTTCAATATATCAACCACCTCATTTTCCAAATCCTCATCATGTCCTAATTGTTGTTGCACTACATCTTGAACCACAGTGTGCATTCGCCAAGATTTTTGTGTAGTACCCAGCCATGTCGTCTGGCTTGATTTTATCCAACCCAATTTGCTCAACTGTTGCAGATGATGTAGCAGTTCGTCTTCTTGTTCATCGCCCTCAGTTTGAGTGAGTTGTTGCACTACTGCATAACTTACATCATGGTAGGGCATAAGACAAAAAATCCGCAAAAGTTGGTGTAGGGTAGTTTGTTCTTGTAACTTGCCTAAGTCAAAAGCTGCTAAAAGACATTCATTCAGGTAGGTCTCGCGTCGGGCATAGTCCGTCCATATCTGTTGCTGACGATTGATATTGATGCCTTTGTTTTGCAAAGATTGCCATAAGAAAGAAGCATTTTTATTGGGTAGCTCGTTAAGAGTTTTGGCAAGAAG
>JAEUUX010000151.1 GCA_016787295.1 Chitinophagales bacterium | reverse complement strand
CCATCTCGTTCTTTGGACTAACTTTTGGGGTAGACTAAATATCTGTCTAATCGCATAAAGAGAAAATTAGTGTTTTTTTTCTAAAAAACCAACACCATTTCACTTCAGCAACCATCTGCCAAAAGAACAACCCGATGTCTCGCCGACATCGGGTGTTCGAACCATTCACGAAAATAACAACTGCTTTAAACTGCAATATATTTCTAATTTAAGTAGCACGCAATATTGGAAAAATTACCATTTTGGGAGTAATTTTTGTTTTTTTACTTAGTATATACCTTCTTCCTCCAAAACGTTACCTACAATGGCAAAAAAAAGTACAATTTGTTGCTATTTTCTTTTATTGCACAATTTCCACAATAATTTCTGGTATCAACAAAACAAAACACACAGTTTATAGCTGCAAAAATAGCTAATTTCGTCTATCTTCGCTGTGCTTATAAACACCTCAAACTAACTTTTCTATGTTATTTAATGCTTTTAAATAAATTCATCAAACATGCAAAGATTATTGTTTTTCTACTTTTTATTTTTCTCTCTAAATGTGTTGGCACAAACCGATTTGACCAAGTTAGCACAACCAATAGTGGCAGAGGGGAAATTACTTTATCGCACAGAGATGGCTTCTTGGTATGGTACCGATTTGTTTTTTGCCAATTATAAACAACCCAAAAATCTTGGCGGTTATTTTTCGTATGTCGAGAATGAACTTGCCAAATGTGTGTTTTATTCCTTATCAGAATCACCCAAAGTTATTGGTACAGCGATATTTGATAGCACTTATCTTCTGGCAAATGCTAAACTCGATTTGGTAGAAAGGGATTTTTCTCCGCTCGAAAACAACCTTTATATCCTCCGAAAACAAACAATAGACCTTGTAAAAAGTGACAGTTTGTTCAAATTCTACCAAAACACCAATTTCAATTTTATTCCTATAATTACAGGTAATGAGAAAAAAGTATATATCTTGACAGGAACACAACAACAAGGGGTGGTTATTTTGGGCAATGATTATCTGCTTACTTTCGATTCCGACAACCAATTAATCACCAAAAAAGCTATCCACCAAAATATTATTCCTATTGAATTTGCCAATGGAGAGGCAGATGTAGAAATCGTGGGCAGCCTGCACAACCATTCGCCAGAAACAGGCGATTTTATTACTGCCACCGACATTTGTACGCTGATGCTCTATGCAAAATTTGCCAAATGGAAATCACATAACGTTATTTCGGAAAAATACCTAAATATTTGGGATTGCGAAAAAAACAGTTTAGTAGTAGTTCCTGTGGCTTTGTTCGACAAAATAGATAAAGAGGAGAAGTCCCCAAAAGAAAAAAAAGAGAAGAAGAAAAAATAAATCTTTTAACATCTCGCAAAAATCCAGCAGACCAATTTTACAAAATGGTGCTGCTGGATTTTTATTTGGTAGTAATACCTAATTTTCTGTTATCCAAAGTGCTACATTGTCCTAAATATTTCTACTTTTGCGCCACAAAAAATCGTTAAAACCCATGAACATAGCTTTTCAAGGCACCTACGGTGCCTATAGCGAGCAGGCAGTAAAGGCATATTTTGGCACGCATTGCCACACCACACCTTGCGAACATTTCGACGAAGTGTTCGATAAAGTTGCTCATTCGGAGTGTGATTTTGGTATGGTACCAGTAGAAAACTCTTTGGCGGGCAGCATCCACCGCAATTATGATTTGCTGTTGCGACACCAACTACACATTGTTGGCGAAGAAATTTTGCGCATCAATCATCAGTTGATTGCCTTGCCTAATGTGTCATTGACCGACATCAAAAGGGTCTATTCTCATTGGCAGGCATTAGACCAATGCGAACAACAGCTACAACGTTTGTTACCAAATGCCGAAAAAATACAGACATTTGACACAGCAGGAAGTGTGCGTTTGCTGCTCGATGAGCAACGCACCGACACGGCAGCCATTGCCAGCCGACAAGCCGCCGAACTCTACCAACTGCCCATTTTGCACGCTTCAATAGAAGACGACCCCACCAATTATACGCGTTTTGTGGCATTATCGCGCTACCCCTATCTCACCCTCTCCAACGATATTAGTTACAAAACATCGTTGGTTTTTGCTGCGCCCAATGTGCCGGGAGCATTGTTCAAAGCCTTAGCCGCTTTTTCGCTGCGCGACATAGACCTCACCAAAATAGAGTCGCGTCCTTTGCAAGGTTCGCCATTCAAATATCTATTTTACTTGGATTTCTTGGGCAACGCCACCGACACACCCGTCGTTCATGCCATTCAGCACCTCAAAGAATTAGCTACTTTGGTGCGAATATTGGGTTGTTATCCACAAGCCGACCATACGGTTTTGAGATAGTTTCAAAATGCAAAAACGATGCGCATAAAATAACTTTATCCATGTTACACACTCGCTGTTTTAAAACATGTTAACAAACACAACAACTATAAAAAACGTTCCTCTAAAAAACACACTAAAAAAACCGTTCCAAGCATGTTGAGCAACACGGCTGGAACGGTTTTAGGTTGATAAGTGGCATAGTTGAGTAGAAAACTATTATTGTTCATGTACTTTTATCTTACTCTATAGGGATCAATAATCCCAAAACTGACTTCTTCTAAACCTTCGGGAAAATCACCGGGCTGTAGATGGTTGCCTGGTCCTGTTGGTTCGCAGATAGTAAATTGTTTACCTTTATATTTAATTATTTTACTACCATATACTTGTTCGTCACCAAAGCAAACGGCAGCACTCGCATGGTCGGGAAAGTCCAACAATACAACGTCTAATCCCAACAATTCTTTGACTAATGTAACAAACAAAATAGCGCGGTCTTCGCAGTCCGATGCAGGATAATTGAGTGTTTGTTCAGCAGAAAAGGTAAGATTTTGGATATTATATGCGGTTAAATCCGTTTCATATTTAAATGCCTGACGTGTAAAACTCAACAAATAGCGGATGGCTTCGTAGTTGGTACGGGTTTTGATTCTTTCGCGCAACTGTGGCAACAAGGAAGCGTAGGCTGTTTGGGAGAGCGGAGTGCAAGCATGTTCGCCTATGGACAACTGTGGGTAATAGGTCATCAGTTTAATAACATTTGGATTGATCTGCACTCGCAAAGTGTCATAAACATTATCATGCTTGAAAGTCAACATTTTGTTGTCGCTCGCCGAACTCAGTGCGGGCAACTCGCGGAAAGCAAAAGAAAAACTTTTGCCAAAATCAGTACTCGAAGCAAAAAAATTGGTTTTGAAAGCACTAATACTATTGCTTTTGCGGAAATGCGACGAAATATCAATAAACCATCCTTTCACCTCATCAGGGCGGCGTGGTAGGTCATATACTTCATCGGTGGTATAAACAGATAAAATAACTTCATCTTTCACATAATTTAATTGAACAGTGTAACCTGCTTTTTCCATAAAAAACCATGTAAAAAGTGTTTTATAGTTATCGTTTTGGGTAGGATATAATTGATTAGCGGTCATCACTAATAAGAGATAATAGCACCAGTCGTTTAAATGTAATTCATTGCGGGTATAAAACAAACTGCTCAACAAAGGAAAATACTCAACGGTTTGCATCTTATCACGAAAAATACGAAAAGATTGCTCCGAAATTTCATTGTCCCAAGGCACGGCTATCATGTCTTTGGAGTATTGTATGGAGATTGGAGTGCCGAAATAATTGAAATTTATTTGACCAATGTCGTCATTGGAAGCATGTAGGGTATAAGAAAGGGTAATCAACAAGTTAGTTAGTAAAATAATTGTTGATATGATTTTTTTCATGTAAAAACAAGGTTTGGAAAAAGTAATTAAAAGAATTAGGTATGATTAAGCAGCAAAAAAAACAGTAGATATAACCAAAGAATGTCGACAAAGTGCCAATAAATAGCAATAATTTCGACGCGCGTCAATTGTATAGGTTCATTGTAAAACAGTACCATCTCGGTAGGTTGATGAGCAATACGATAATTTTTTTGTAATAGGTAAATCAACAGCAACCAACCTACCAATAAATGAAGGACATGCAGCCCCGACAGCAAGTAGAGATAAGCACCATCTAACTTCCCATCAAAAAATATGCCATTTTTATGCAAGTTATACCAACCCGCCACTTGACCCAGCATAAATAACGCTCCCAATACAATTGTGGCACCTAACAACTGTTGGAACGACAAAGTGTCGCTGCGTTTAAATGCTTTAACAGTAGCTTGCATGGTATAGCTACTCACTATAATAGCAAAAGTAGTGGCAAAAAATATCTTAGGAAAAGGAAACGTTTCCCAATGCCAATGCTGACTTTGTATCTTATATGCCATTGTTAGGGTGACAAACAAAACACTGATGGCAGCTATGGCAAGATACGCCATTATTTTTTGTACGGGCAGTTTTGGCTGCCAAGAAGAAGGAGGAAAAGGTTCGTTGTTCATCTAAACTAAACTATTATACGCAAGAATTTTAAAAAGGTTGCAATTTTGTGACAATTTTACACCAAAAAACAAAAAAACTGTAAATTTTATGACAAAGTACAGTTATTTTGTTAATTCCAACAAGTTTTTGGGGCATTCATTCACCAAATTTGTAATTCCAAAGATCGGTGATTATCTTTGGGGTATTTTCTTGTTGGAGTGGGGTTGTTAGAATACTCGCTACTGCTTTGGTGCAAGCATCTGTTTTATAGCAGCCCCTACCTCACTCTAAGGTGCTTCGTCATTCGTACAAGACTTTTTATCCGTTTTTGAGACATATCTTTCCTTTGTTTGGCATAATTGTATTAAAAAATATACACCTATGCGTCCCAACGCAAATCGTCACTATCAGGATCTATGTCAGTAACATCAACATCCGACGAATCGATATCTGCTTTATAGCTCAAGCGGTCGGGGTCGGGTGTTGGAGACGTATCATCATAATGTTGCTCAATGTAGTTCATTGCATCGTGCAAACCATCTAAAAATTTATCAAAATCCTCTGGATTCAAGTGGATTTTGTGTTTTTCGTAACTACCACTATCTCTATTGTATAAACTTTCGGTCAATACAACATAATACTCACCATTTTGTGTGAGTTTTACATCAAAAAAATAGGTGCGACGTTTGCCTGCTTTAACTTTTATGCTGTGGGCTTCGATGGTATTTTTATGGGTAGGTTTCATAAAAAAGGGTATTAAAAATTGTAGAATATTAACTATGTAAAGAAAAAACCGTTGATTTGGGTACAAAGGTAAGAATAATTGTTTAATTTTGCACCGCTTTAGTGATACTATTCGTTATAGTTCAGAACCATGTATATGATAAACTTGCGTCAAATAGTTGCTTTTATTGTTAATAAACACCATTTCATTGCTCGCTATGTATTGGTAGCGGCTTGTGTAATGGCAATATTTCTATTGTATCCACGTCAACAATTTAACTATGATTTTGACATTGGCAAACCATGGAACTATAAGGATTTGTATGCTCCGCTCACTTTCACGGTACAAAAAATGCCTGATAGTCTCAAAATGGAGCAACAGCGGATTATAGACAATTTCATGCCCTACTATACCCGTGATTCTTTGTTGGGACAACAAGCCATTGCCGCTTTCAAACAAGACTATCGAAATCAATACAGCGCTATCAAAAAAAACTTGTTAGCTGTGGTCAAATTAACCGCCGCTGATTCGGTTTTGTTTGTGCAATTAGGCACCACAATGCTCGATTCCATCTATCGGCGCGGACTTATTGACCTCAGTTGTGATACTACCAGCAACGAAGCATACCAACAACTTGTTGCTCGTTTTTCGCGCATCAATTTATTGTCACAAAACAATGTTTCGACAACTGTCTCGACAAGCCGTTTTTTGACCACCGTGCCACAAGCCTGTCAAGAATATAGCGTTCGGCTTCGAAATATGCCCGACGACCTCAAACGCTTGGTGTGTAACCACATTCACGCCAATATTGTGTGTGATACGCTCAATA
Organism: Chitinophagales bacterium; assembly: GCA_016787295.1. Lineage (GTDB taxonomy): Bacteria > Bacteroidota > Bacteroidia > Chitinophagales > UBA2359 > JAEUUX01. The sequence goes on along the minus strand of JAEUUX010000151.1, from coordinate 36,523 downwards.
GCCGCAAATTTTTGGCAGCGCGCCTCAGCGAAATTGCTACCACAGCAGGACGTGTCCAACAAAACGAAGAAATTATTCGACGCGGAGTAATTGTGCAAGAAGAACATTACCGAAAACTCATCACACTCAAAAATAATTATGGTGGCATCGATAATCGGAAAAACCAATATACCATCACAAAATATGGCATTGACATCGGTTATTTGTTGCTTACCATCATTGTTTTACTTGCCTATTTAACTTTCATACACACTTTTCTGACCGGCATATATTATAACCTTCGCAAATTGGCTTTTTTGCTTATTGGTATTGTTATTTTTCTGTATTTATTTCGTTATATTTCAGATGTGCAAAGTCAAACAAACGCCAATTTTAGTCTCTATGTTATGCCTTTTTGTGTGTTTCCTATCATTATTCGCAATTTTTTTGGCACATTCATTGCTTATTTCACCCATTTGGTCATCGTACTGCTGGCGTGTTATGTTGTGCCATTGGGCTATGATTTTGCTTTTGTACAAATTGTAGTAGGATTAGTAGCAATAGTTTTAAACGAAAAAACCTACTATTGGTCACAATTTTTTGTCGATACAGCCATTATTTTTGTTGTCTATATACTCGCCTATCTTGGCACTACCCTAATACAGCAAAATAGTTTGGCTTCGGTAGAATTGAGTACAACAGCATGGTTAGTTGTCAACTGTTTTCTAACGCTGCTAACCTATCCGCTTATTAGTATTTTTGAGCGAGTGTTCGGTTTTGTTTCGGACATCAAATTGGCAGAACTTAGCCACCTCAACAACCGCCTTTTGCGCGAACTGTCACACAAAGCTCCCGGCACTTTCTGGCATTCTTTGCAAGTAGCCACCCTATCGGAATCGGCAGCCACCGAAATCGGAGCCAACGCCCTACTTGCCAAAGTGGGCGCACTGTACCATGACATCGGAAAAACGGTGCGACCCGGTTATTTTATCGAAAACCAAAAAACAGAAATCAACCCTCACGACGATTTACCCTATATCGAAAGTGCGCACATCATCAAGTCGCATGTAACCGACGGCATTGCCATCGCTCGAAAAGAAGGACTACCCGCCATTATTATTGATTTCATTAGGACGCATCATGGTACTTCGCGCACCGAATTTTTTTACCAAAAATATCTCAAAGAAAATCCCAACGGACAACAAAACGAAAAACTATTTCGGTATCAAGGTCCCCTACCCTATTCCAAAGAAACCGCCATTGTGATGATATCCGACTCGGTTGAGGCAGCAAGTCATAGCCTCAAAAATCCCACCGACGACGACATTAACCGTTTGGTAGACCATATCATCGATTCCAAAATATATCACCAACAATTTAGCAACTGTAACCTTAGTTTCAAAGACCTCAATACAATTCGGAAAGTATTGAAAAAACAATTACACAGCTTCTACCATGTTCGGATTAGTTATCCCGATGTAGGCACTCGCTAACAACACCTTTGCCACCCATAAAAAATGAACATATATGCCTCATTATTTTCAATTGGGAAACATTCCCCACAAACGGCACACACAGTTTAGAAAACCCGATGGTAGCCTTTATGCAGAAGAACTATTTTCTACCGAAGGTTTTGCTAACGACTATTCTTTGCTATATCACTGCGCTCCACCCACATTAATTCGACAAATTGACACGCCGCGCAATATATCACCCCGAATTGCGTTTAATGAGCAATTGTGCCATCGCAGTTTGCAAGGCTTCGATATCGCTCCCGAAAAAGATTATTTAGACAGCCGCCAATCCGTATTGGTCAATAGCGATTGTCAAATCATTCTGGCAGCACCCACCGACTCTCTGACCCAGTATTTCTACAAAAATGCCGATGCCGACGAAATGTTATTTGTGCATGAAGGAAGTGGAACACTACACACACAATACGGACAAATCCGATTTGAGTATGGTGATTATTTGGTGATCCCGCGCGGCACTATCTATCAAATTAGCTTCGACACACCCGACAACCGCCTATTTATCGTAGAATCGAACAGCCCAATTGTGTTTCCAAGCCGCTATTTATCCGAAAATGGACAACTGATGGAACATGCTCCTTTCTGTGAGCGTGACATCAAAAAACCCAGCAATTTGCAAACTTTCGACGAAAAAGGCGACTTTTTGGTGCTTATCAAAAAACAAAACCAACTTTATCCGTTTCACTATGGTTTTCATCCTTTTGATGTGGTCGGTTGGGACGGCTATAACTATCCATATAGTTTTTCTATCCACGATTTTGAACCAATAACAGGACGCGTGCATCAACCACCACCCGTACATCAAACTTTCCAAACTAAAGGTTTTGTGGTGTGTTCGTTTGTGCCTCGTCTCTATGACTATCATCCACTGTCCATTCCCGCACCTTATCACCACAGCAATGTAGACTCCGACGAAGTTTTGTATTATGTAGATGGAGACTTCATGAGCCGCAAAAGCGTTAAGCGCGGGCAAATCACGCTACACCCCGGCGGTATTCCACACGGACCACACCCCGGTACAGTAGAAAAAAGCATTGGGCAAACAGCAACACACGAATTGGCAGTGATGGTAGATACCTTCCGTCCGTTGCAAATCACCGAACAAGCACTGCAAATTGAAGACAAAGAATACTACCTTAGTTGGTGGAAATAACTGTTCACAACATTTTTATTAACCTATGATAATACGTACAAAAACTTTCAGAAAATTGGCTAATAGCTTGATTATCAGGCAGTTATGTTCAAAAATTTTGGGAGCTTTGTATCATTCATTCTTATTATTAAACTACCCTATCACCATGAAAAACTGCTTATTATTAAGCCTTTTCGGTGTATTGTTATGGTCGTGTAGCCTGTGGGCGCAAGAGCAAAAACTACCCGAAATGAACCAAAAAATTATTGCCTACGTTACCACTAAAATAGACAAAAAAGTTGGGCGCGGCGAGTGTTGGGATTTAGCCAAATATGCTTTGGAAGAAAACGAGGCACAATGGGATCATCGTTTACGTTTTGGCAAAGCCATTGACCCACAAAAAGAAGCCATTCTGCCGGGCGACATTGTACAGTTCGAAAACGTGAAGGTGGAATACAACAAAGGGCAAGTTATCCATACCGAAACCATGACACAACACACCGCCATTGTCTATGAGGTGAAAGCCAAAGGCGAATATGTTTTAGCACACCAAAACACCGAATTTTCGGGTAGAAAAGTAGGCTTGAGCGATTTGCGTTTGGCAGATGTAAAACGCGGTAAATTGCGTTTTTATAGACCTCAGCCATAATCCACCACACCAACAAGCATCGTCCCGAAGGCGGTGCTTGTTGGTTTTTGTCAAAAAGTGCTATTGGTTTTTAAACAAAATACCTAAAAATAGGTATCTATAGATTGAGCGCGAATGCGTACCAAGAAAAAAACGAAAAAATTTCACTCAAAACTTGCCTATCATTGAAAATGAACTTAATTTTGCGCTTGTTTTACATTAATCCTTTTGTATTTTTGTAAAACAACTGAATTGCCTTACAAAAAATGTGTAGAACTCCTTCTTAGATACAGTTTATCGGTTTAAGACTCTTAAGCGTATTTTTTTTAAAAAAACACCTTTTTTGTACAATAAACAGTTTAGGTTATTCAAACAATAATTTACACACAATTAAAAATTAAAAAATGAACGAGATAAAACTTCTTGGCAATACGCCTGTTTACATCAGAGTTTATGCAAATAATGTAACAACCAATAGTGGCTCTACTTCTTCTATAGATGATATAGCAGCCGTAAAAAGTAATAACAGTTTTACGTTTTCTATGAAGATAGCGGACAAATATTTAGAGGCACCTCTGTTATTGCATGAACAAGAATTGATTTCGCCTTTGGTACATATAGAAAAAACGATATTTAGTATGGGGACAAATTCCGAGTTTGTTGCTAATGTAGAAGCATTAATTAAAAATAACGCAACCGGTGAAGAACTTGAGTTTAAAGCGTATTTCAAAAAACCTAAAGGAAAAGCAAATACTTATAATGTAATTTACCAAATTGATAAAAATGGAGAGCCTGAATGGTTATTGGAAATCTCCTATTGGACTGGCGGCGAGTTTATAAGAGGGAAAGGGAATCGCGAATACGTTCTTTTTGTAAAGGATAAAGAAGAGGATTTTATAATGAAAAATCCTTATGTATCAGGTGTTGGGGTTAAATATGTCTCAAAAAATACTATAGAGAGTATCTTAGTATTTTACTCTTCCCGAATTTCTGACACTACTTCTTTATACGAAATACCTCGTGAGATGGCAGGAATACCTGTAGAATTTGAAGAGGCGGATTTTTATTTGCAGTTTCCTCCTGTCGACGCTATTTCCGAGAAAAAAATAAAAGCTGTAATCGAACCGAACCAAACAGGTACTATGGGTTTGTACGTTAAAGATGACGATCAGAATTCTTATTGGCTTACCGCTGCACATGTGTTATTCAAAGACCAAGATTTAATTGATCAGGCAGGAAGGGGGGTGTTGAGTGTCAACCTTTTTTGTGACAATAATAAAATACAATTAATTCCTAATATTACTATTGGGGCAGAATCCAAGGGGTATTTTGGGTTTATATGGTGGAATTGGCGAAATTGGTATTACTTAGACTGTGGAATAGTCAAATTTGATAAGAATAGTGATATTGATATAGACACATCATCACCATACAATATTGTAAGAAACTCCGATAAACTGCAAGGTGGTACTGTATCTAAAAATGGTGCTGCATCAGGTAAGACTACTGGTAAGATATTAGAGGATAGTCTTACATTTAAACATACACACACACTACCTAACGGTTTAACAATTTCATATTCCTTTAAATATCAATTACGAATAAAAGGACATAATAGCATTACTTTTAGCAAAAAGGGCGACTCTGGAAGCATAGTGCTTAAACAAGATTCAAGGATAGTAGTAGGTATGGTCATAGCAGGTACAATAGAAGGGGCTAGTAATAGTTATACTGTAGCAACACCGATTTACCAAATATTTAATGCTCTAAACATAAAAATACTACAATGAAATTTTTTATTTGCTTTATTCTATGGATACTTTTAACTGCTTTGGGGTTGTTTCAATTTGAGCGATACACTAACTATTTGGAACCTAAGACACCCACCGGATCACAAAGCGGTGAAGAAGGAAGAATAAAATTATATACCGACAGACTACAATCTTTGACTAAGTGGAATTTAAAAACAACGACCACAGTTAAAAACGAAGTCGACACTCTTACAGTAGGTGTTCCCTTCACCTTAGAGCTAACGTTTAATGGTGGTAATGATAGCACTTGGTTTTCTGGTGGGAAACTAAGTGCTATAAGACCTGAATTATTGACTAGTGAACCGATCTATATAGACACTATTGGTTTTATTGATACTAAGAATCAAGAGGCAATAGTAGCAGCCCCTCCTAATAACTACTTGTGGCAAATAACACCCATAGAAGAAGGAAGGTGTATATTGATGGCAAAGTGGAGTTTTTTTAGTGATGATAATTGTAACAATAAAATTGATAGCGGGATAATGAAAGAGGTTGAGCTATATATAAATCCGGAAGAAAATTGGTTAGTATCTATCGTTAGGCGGTTAAAAAATATAATAACAAGAAATCTCCCTATTTTTCTTTTTTCTTTTTTAGCAACTTTTGGAACAGGTTATTTCAAACAAATAAAATCATTTCTTGCCTATGTTAGAAATGCAATTCATTTTTTGATCTTTAAAAACGCCTATATAACCCCAAATTTTGAAAGAATGAAAATACTTATAGCTAATGACTACCTAAATGATGCACTTTTGCAGCTAAAAGAAATTACTTCTGACAGACATAAAAACGAAGTTATAATGCAACAAGGAAGGTTATCAAACCTTGAGCAAGATATAAGGCAAGGAATAATAGACAGACACCAAGCAATTATAGAACGAAATCAAATTAGAGATGCTGTTCTGGGTTTAGTAAATGCCATTGAAAGAGATAAACTCCTATAAAGCACAAGCGCATAATACGAAAATGCTGTACTGTCGTTTTAATCTAAAAATAGGCAGTACAGGTAAAATAACTGACAAAATAGGGTGTTATTTTCTGTACTTTGTTGCGAACTAAAAACTAATGTACTTGTTGTTGACATGAACAGCAAAAATGAAAAACCAACAAGCATCGTCCCGAAGGTGGTGCTTGTTGGTTTTTGTCAAAAAGTGCTGTTGGTTTTTAAACAAAATACCTAAAAATAGGTATATATAGATTGAGCGCGAATGCGTACCAAGAAAAAAACGAAAAAATTTCACTCAAAACTTGCCTAACAAAAGAAAAAGTACTTATCTTTGCGCACGAATCTATCGCTCCAAATTCAACATTTAGTAACTCAATCGTATGCAAAGCAAGATAGCAGAATCCCAACAAAAATGGTATGTGTTGGTAACAAAACCCAATGCAGAAAAACAAACAAGCAAGCGTTTATCAAAAATAGGCATAGAAAACTACCTACCGCTGCAACGCGAATTGCGGGTTTGGCACGACCGCAAAAAATGGGTAGAAGTGCCACTTTTCAAATCCTACGTTTTTGTCAAAACGTTTGACAACCTGCGCAAAGAGGTGTATTTGGCGGGCGGCGTTCTGAAATACGTGACGATGGGCGACCATATTTGCATTTTGAGCCAAGAGGAAGTCGACCGTATACAACGCCTTTGTGCTTGTCCCGAAGCTGTGGTCATAGAAAAAATGCCACCTTCGCCTCCTTCGCCATTCGCACTCGGAGACGAAGTAGAAGTTATGGCGGGACCCTTACAAGGTTTTCGCGGACACCTTATCCAACAAGATGGACAACATCGCCTTAGAGTCGAAATTAAAGGACTCGGGTATTTTGCAACCGTAATCGTAGATGAAAACATTGTGCGAAAAGCTCCTTAACGAGCATTTTTTGCTGTATGGTTCCTTATCGGGTTTTTGTAGCGGCAGTGACAATATGCAAATGTTACTGACGGCGGCGGAGCCGTGGATGGGGGGAGGTTTTTATTCAAAATCAATTAAATTATATCAAGTAAAAACAATTCAAAAATGACAAAACCTATTCAAAAAATTCTTTTTGGTAGCCCTGGAACAGGAAAAAGCCACGAAATTAAAGAGGTTATTGCATTCAAATTAGGTGTTGAAGTAACAAGTAAAAACTACATTCCTACAGTGTTTCACCCTGAATATACTTATGGTGATTTTATGGGTAAACTTATGCCACTTACTGATGATAGTGGGAAGGTATCATATAAATTTTATGCAGGACATTTTTTGAAGGCACTGGGGATTGCTTATAAAAACCTCATTAACTCAGCAATTCAATACGACAAAGACAAAAAAGAAACGCTATCCGAATATAAACGAGAAATAGGGATTACAAAACAAGATGATTTCTCACCTGACCAAACACAGGAATTAGAAAGAAGGTATGCTCTTGTTACAAGAAATACGCAAGACGTACTTTTAGTAATTGACGAAATAAATCGTGGAAATTCTGCTGCGATTTTTGGTACTGTTTTTCAACTTTTAGATAGAAAGTCTAATGGATGGTCTGAATATCCTGTTTTACTTTCTGATTTAGAGGCTACCACACTTTTGAAAGAGATAGGCTTGACAAAGAAGTTAGAAGCAGGTTCAACAGAATATTCATACAAAGAAACACCTACCTCTACAAAGGTAGTACTAGAAGAAAAAGACTGGAAAAAATATCTTGATTATATTATATCAGACCTTTCAGGAAAGGATAGATTTGATATGAATGATAATTATATCAAAATTCCTTCAAATCTTTCCATTGTAGCCACGATGAACACTTCCGATAATTCCATTTATTTTATGGATAGTGCCTTCAAACGTAGGTGGGATTGGGAGTTTATAGAAATTGAAGATGAAAAACAACGTGAAAAGTTGAAAGACTGCAAAATTTCACTTTACGGGCAAGATAAACTCGAATGGTGTGATTTTGTAGATAAATTAAACACTTTTATTAGAAGTAAACATAAGGAAATCCGTAAAATTGAAGATAAACAAATCGGCTATCGTTTCATAAACAAGCCAACCATAACAGAGGTAGAAATAAAAAACAAACTAATGTTCTTCATTTGGGATAGTGTTTTTAGTAATAATAAAAAGCCATTAGTTGAGTTGCTTGGAGTTAGTGAAAGTGAGTTAGTTACTTTCGGACAATTTACAGCAAAGGCACAAGTTCAAAACTTCGTAGACAAAATTTTAAACCGATAATGTTTGACCTCAAAAAAATAAAATTTATCAAAACCGATGCTGATAGACAGAATCTAAACGGCAAAAATTATTCTTTTGTGGGGTTGCAAAAAACAGCTATAGAAGGATATGAGGCAGAATTTTGGTTGCCTTTAGGTTTTGATGATTTTGAAACAGATGAAAATAACCCTACTTCTTTTGATAGGGTTAAAAACTTCTTTTTCAAAATGTACCGTACTTTTCAAACATACAAGGTACGAAAACTAAACCAACTCACAGAAGAAGAGAAAACCAAAGACCGAGATGGCGTTTTTGAGTTTGAAAACGGTTTTAGTTTTGTCAATGAAAATAACGAACAAGTTGTATTTTACGGAAAACTCAACGCCTTAGACAAAATTTTAGAAGGTTATGACGAGTTACGTATTTCTTCTTTGGAGAAAAAGCAAGTTCGTTCCCACGAAATAGATTACTCAAAAATTCATAGGTATATGCACCAAGCCATATATCTTGATGATGATGTAATCTATCTTGATGAAATGAACATTGCTAAAAGTGTTCTTATAAAAGAAAGTCCACCCATTATACAACTTTTTTGCTTTATTTATACAGAAATAAAAAAAGAATTAGAGGAGTTAGATAGTGTTCCAAATAAGGCTTTTGAATTGACAGACTTGTTTAAGGACAATTATTTGCAACCTGATAGCAGTTTATTTGCAGAAGATACTTTTGCGGACACTATCAATATTCTCAAAAATGTATTTGAGGAAATTGATAGCAAAACAACCTATAAAGACGAGGACTTTTGGCACTTCTATGATGCTATTGAGGCTTTTTTAATGGGTGAAAGGTTGGAAGATGACAAAGGCGTATATTTTGGCATCAACAATTTTTATGACATTTGGGAAGATATGTGCCAAACTTATATGCTAAAACCCGAAAATGGATATTTACCACAAGTTTTATTTGCAGATGTAAAAGGCGAATTAGTAACACGCAAAGATTTAGGTTTACAACCTGAATTAGCAGTAAATCCCTTCAAAATGGAAATAAACAGAGGTTTTGCACCAAGATTTTTAAAGCCTGATTCGGTGTTATCAAATAAAATTTATAACTACATTGATGATTTGTTTCAGCATAAGCAATTACCTAATCTGAAACAAGGAAAAGTAGCTTATGGAGTTGGGTTATTAAACTTCCAGGATTTGAGGAATACACAACCTTATATTATTGAGTTATTTCAAAAATTTGTTCAAGTAGAAGATAATTATACTACAGGCGGAAAATTCAAATTTATGTTTGAGGATGATTTAATTCAATTTCAAAAAATAGTTAAGACTTGGTTACATTCCGAATGGCTTAAAAGTATTAAAATCATTGACTACAAATATATGCGTCAGTCAGATTATCAAATATATAATTCTAATGCGATTGACGAAAAAGAAGAAAATAAAATCAAAGAGGACATTCACAAGCAGTTAATTTATGAATGGGCAGTTCAAAAGAACTTTGAAAATTCAGAAACTACGAGTGAATTTTGGATACCATATTATTCTGATAACTTAGACTTTGAAACATCAAGGCTTGATATTACAAACTTTACAAGTAACGAATTTAAGCAAAGCCAAATCAAAGTCGTAAAAATAAACTTCAAAACGTTACAAGAAAATTACGTTAAACTTTCTAACGCATTATGATAAACCAAATTAAACATAATTCGCCAAGTAGCGTATTAAGTCAATTTAACCCTATTGCTTCACTGAAACCTAAAACAAGGAAAGCAGTGAACGAAAGGTTTATCTTGCCTATTTTGGAAAGTTTTTTTGCAAACAAAGGTGGTTTAGATAACTTTTCAGCATTAGACCCTGATAAGTTAACGACTGAAATAGAGTTTGTAAGAACTGAAAATTTTGTAAAAACTTACATTTACAAAGAAATCATAAATGAAATAAGTAAGCAGGGTAAAAAAGTAGAATTTAAACCTAAATATGTAATAACTTTTGATGAGGAGTTAGCAAATTATAACCCAGATGAAAGTCGTTATCCTTATAATACTATATTTGAAAATAATAAGTACCCTGAAACTAAGATAAAATATGGTGTTATTCGTTTAGGAGGTGCTCCCATTTTGTATTATATTTTCATTGATTTACAAAAGCTAATTAAATTTATCAAAACTAAAACCTTATCTGAAGAAGTCGAAATAGAAGTAACAAGAAATAGAAGTAACAAATAAAGTTACTGAAAGTGCGAATGGTAACTAAAATAAATTATTTGATATTGTAAAAAAAACACTCCCAAAATGAATTACATCGACCAAATAAACCAACTATTGCACCTTTATCTTTAATCCCCCCCCAAAAAAAATCCCCCCCAAAAAAAACTTTCGGGGGGATTTTTTTACATTTCTGCCAAAACATCATCAATACCAAACACCCCTTTTTTGCCATACAACCACAAAGCAGCTGTAATCACACCTTGTGCAAAACCGTTGCGGGAGTGAGCGATATGGCTTAGGGTAATAGAATCATGTTCGGAGTCATAGCAAATATGGTGTGTGCCTTTGACGGCTGCTTCGCGCACCGACACAATGCCAATATGTGCGGGATTATCGGTAGGGTTCGCTTCCCATGCCGTTTTGTGTGGGTCGCTGTCCATGATAGCTTGTGCGAGGCTGATAGCCGTACCGCTGGGAGCATCTAATTTTTGCGTATGGTGAATTTCGGTGATTTCGAGCTGGTAGGCTGTTCCCTGCTTTGCCATTAGCGCGGCTAATCGGCGGGCGGTTTCCGTAAAAATCGCTACACCAATGCTGAAATTTGATGCCCACAATAAACTGCCACCTTGCTCTTTGAATGCCATACGCAGGCGCTCGCCGTGTTGCTGTGTCCAAGCGGTGGTGCCGCACACCACAGGAATGCCCGCTGCCAAACACAGTTCAAGGTGATTCGGTGCCAGTTCGGGACGCGTAAACTCTATGGCAAGGTCTGCTTTTCGGAGGTTTTCGATGGTCAATTCGTGGGCGTTTTGGCTGTTGTATCGAGCCACAATTTGCAGGTCGGGATAGTTCTGTAATAGGCTTTCGATGGCTTTTCCCATTTTGCCATAGCCAATCAATGCTATTTTCATCTTGTTCGTTTCGTTATTGGTTGCCGACTAATTGTAATTTGTAGCGTTGAATGGTGTTTTCTAATCCCAAATACAAGGCATCGGCAATCAGCGCATGACCGATAGACACTTCCAACAATTGCGGAATGTGGTGTTTGAGATATGCCAAATTAAACAAATTGAGGTCGTGACCCGCATTGATCCCCAAACCTATTTCGGTCGCAAATTGCGCACAGTCTTGGTAAGGAGTAATAGCTTGGGCGGGGTTTTGTGCAAACGTTTCTGCATATGGCCCCGTGTAGAACTCAATACGGTCGCTACCCACTTTTTTAGCACCAGCAATCAGGTCTTTGTCGGTCTCGATGAACAAAGACACGCGAATGCCTGCCGCATGGAGGCGAGCTATCACATCGGTGAGCAAGGCGGACTGTTCGATGGTGTTCCAACCTGCATTGGAGGTTAGCACATTCGGCGGGTCGGGAACTAAGGTGCATTGGTGCGGACGCACTTCGCACACCATCTGCAAAAAACGTTCGTCGGGATAGCCCTCTATGTTAAACTCCGTCTGAACAACAGGTTTGAGGTCATATACGTCGCGGTAGCGAATATGGCGCTCGTCGGAGCGTGGATGCACTGTAATGCCTTCGGCACCAAAACGTTCGCAGTCTTTGGCTACTTGTACCACATCGGGCAAATTGCTGCCACGAGCGTTGCGCAACAAGGCAACTTTGTTGATATTTACGCTTAATCGGGTCATTTAAAAACTATGGTGGGATTATTTTTGGACAAAAGTAGGCTTTTTTGACTAAGTTTTAAACAATTTGCATTTTTTTTCAAAAAAAATACACCAAAGTATTGCAGTTCAAAAAAAAAGCCGTACCTTTGCACCGCAATTGAAAAAAGCCAATATGCAGGGCATGTTCGTTAGTTAGTGAATGTGCATTGACTTTGTAGCTCAGTTGGTAGAGCACATCACTTTTAATGATGGGGTCCTGGGTTCGAGCCCCAGCAAAGTCACATCTATTCCATTTCTCCTTAGCTATCTGGCTGAGGAGTTTTTTGCTTTTGGCGCATACCATACACAAAAACATTAGGAATCGTTCTATTTTTTTCGTACTTTTGCAGCGCTTTTGGCTTCTTTCTTTATGCCCAATTGGGTGAACAATAGACAACAAAAAAATAGTCGAAATTTTTATCGTTCTCTAATCCCAAATTGTCATGTATTATTTACTTTTCGGCATGTTGCTTTTCTTATCTTGTACAGTATTAGCACAAAATCCCGCCGACTCGGTGGCAAAAATACAATATAGCGGCTATGCCGAAGCCTATTATTCCTATAGTTTTTCTCGCCCATCGCAACACGAAAAAGAAAGTTTTCTCTATAACTATAAACGCCACAACGAAGTCAACATTAATTTAGCTTATGCCAAAGCTAACTACGCCCGAAAAAATATTCGGGCTAACTTGGCATTAATGATAGGCAATTATGCCCAATATAATTTGAGCGCCGAACCCTCTTGGGCGCAGTTGGTGTATGAAGCCAATATGGGTATTCGCCTGACAAAACAAGCCAATTGGTGGCTCGATGTGGGTGTTTTGCCTTCCCACATAGGTTTTGAAAGTGCTGTTGGAGCAGACTGTTGGACATTAACACGCAGTTTGGTTGCCGAAAACTCACCCTATTTTGAAACAGGTGTAAAGTTGGGTCATACCTCTCGCAACGGACAATTACAATTGGCATTTTTATTGTTAAATGGTTGGCAGCGTATCCAAAAACCTACGGCTGTACAAATGCCAAGCGCTGGCTTCCAAGTATATTATCACCCCAATAACATTTTTACCCTTAACTATAGCAATTTTATTGGCACTGATAAACCTGATAGCTTAAGTGCTTTTAGAACTTACCACAATTTTTACCTTCTTATTGACCCTGCTACAAAATGGGGTATTACTCTCGGTTTCGACATCGGCACCGACCAATACAATAACCAAAAGTACGGTGTTTGGTATGTGCCAACATTATTAACCCGCTACAAAATCAATCATAACAACAAATTAGTGTGGCGTTTGGAGTATTTTAATGATGCCAAACAAATTATCATCGCTATTCCACCGTCCAATAATTCCCAAATTTGGGGAACTTCGCTGAACTATGACCATTCAATAACCAGCAACGTTTTATGGCGAATTGAAGGCAAATACTATCGCGCTCGCAACGCCATTTTTCAAACCCCCAATGGAGTCGATGCTGACAATGTTACATTGACCACCGCTTTGTCTATTAAATTGTAGCACAAAAATAGGGTAATTTTATTTTCGCAAAAAACTTTTTTCCTTTATATGTCTTTATACCAACAACAAGAAATCAAGTTATATAATACCTTGACTCGTCAAAAAGAAGTGTTTCGTCCCTTAGTAGCAGGCAAAGTCGGTATGTATGTGTGTGGTCCGACGGTATATCAAAATGTACATTTGGGTAACTGCCGCACTTTCATTTCGTTTGATGTCATGTATCGCTACCTCAAACATTTGGGGTATCAGGTTCGCTATGTCCGCAATATTACCGATGCAGGGCATATGGTCGGCGATGGTGACGAAGGCGAAGACAAAGTAGCCAAACAAGCCCGCTTAGAACAAGTAGAACCAATGGAAATAGTGCAGCAATATACAGTGGGTTTTCACCATGTTATGGAACAATTCAATGCCCTACCGCCCAGCATCGAGCCAACTGCCACTGGTCATATCGTAGAACAAATTGATATGACCCAACAAATCGTCGAGAATGGTTATGGCTACGAAATTGATGGCACTATTTATTGTGATGTGAATCGCCTGAACGAATTGTATCCGTATGGGCAGTTGAGCGGGCGCAAATTGGAAGATTTATATAGCAATACGCGCGAACTCGATGGACAAGACCAAAAACGCAACCCATTGGACTTTGCTTTATGGAAAAAAGCTAAACCCGAACATATTCAAAAATGGAATTCGCCTTGGGGAACAGGTTTTCCGGGCTGGCACTTGGAATGCTCCGCTATGAGCCAAAAATACTTGGGCGAACAGTTCGATATTCATGGTGGTGGTTTAGATTTAGCACCAACACACCACACGAACGAAATTGCGCAAAGTATGGCATGTTGCGGCAAACAGCCCGCACAATATTGGCTACATACCAATATGCTAACGGTTAATGGCACAAAAATGAGCAAATCGCTCGGTAATTCTTTCTTGCCACACGAATTGTTTGCAGGTAGTCACCCGCTGCTCGAGCAGCCCTATTCGCCCATGACCGTTCGTTTTTTCTTTTTGCAAGCCCACTATCGCAGCACCGTAGACTTCTCGAACGAAGCCCTGCAAGCCGCCGAAAAAGGCTATCGCCGCCTTATGGCAGCCTTCCAACTGCTGCCCAAATTGTCACCTGCCAATAGTTTTGCAACATCATCTACAGCCGAAGACGTAGCCCTCAATGCACTTTTAGACGAGTGCTATGCCTGCATGAACGACGATTTTAATACGCCCCAAACCATTGCGGTTTTGTTTGGTATTGCTGCCAAAATCAATGCCTATCACCACCAACAAGCACCTTTGGGCGACCTGCAAAGCGCCACTTTTGAGCGCCTAAAAATGGTTTTTTCGAGCATGATTATCGATGTTTTAGGTTTGTTGGACGAAACAAATGCAGCAGATAGCGGCGTGACAGACGGTTTGATGTCACTGATTTTGGAGATTCGAGCCAATGCCCGCGCCAACAAAGATTGGACAACCAGCGATATTATTCGCAACCAATTGACCGCCTTGGGGATTAGTGTGAAAGACGGCAAAGAAGGTACTACTTGGAATTTGGGCTAGGGTATAAACGTCATTCACAACACCTATCACGCACTTTTTGTAGCTTTTGAACAAAAAAATGCCCTATACCTTTGACCTAACCCGCCCCGACCGCATTACGAACCCCGACCTTTGGGAGCAAGTCCTTGCACAAGGAAAGGTTTTTTATGATAGCGAAACAGGCGTATTGCAATAGTTTTTTGATGTTTTATCTCAAAACCTAAACCATTATGGCAAAAAAACGACAAGCATTAGCACTTTTAGAACCAATTTTGATAGACACTTTTGGTTTGGAGCGATTAGTGCCACCGCAACCTATACTTAGTGAATGATTAGATGCTTCTTCGATAGATAGTGGTGTAGATTTGATGCCATAGAGTTATTTTTGCTCAAAGAAATACAAACAAAACTAAGCATTGGGGCAGACTTCTGGAATAAAGAGGAGCTAAAAATGAAAAACATTGGTCTGTTGTTATTATTGGCAAAGCTCGAACAACCTATAGACATCTATTACAGTCGCGAAATTTCTGCTAGCATAAATGGCATTCTGATGCGTTGCACTCCTGATATGTTATTGGCAAAAGGTATACAAGGAATGATAGAGACCGCCTATTTTTTTGCAGAATTTGAGGACAAACGTTGTAATAGTGACCCTATAGGTAAAATGCTTGGTGCGATGCTCATTGCACAAGCGAATAATAATAACGGAAAACCTTTGTATGGCTGTTATGTACAAGGGCGATTTTGGTTTTTTTCTGTGCTAATTGGCAAACAATATGTGATTAGCAATTCGTTCAATGCTTCTGAAATTACCCATCTGCACCAAATTATTTTCATTCTCCGAAAACTCAAACAAATTATTTTGGAACGATTGATGGATTAGCCATGTCGTTTTGGGATTTTTGTATCCCCTAATTTCAAGCCTTCTTAGCGTTAATCATATATGGAAACATTCAAAAGCAGTTTATCCAATTTATCATTTCCTATCACAGAAAAAGTAGCTGCAAAAACTATCCGTTCGGCTATTTTGGAGCTTATACAACAAGAATATCCCAATTTCGCAACAGAAAGTTTTCTATCCGTGAGCGAACTGAACGAATATCGCCAAAAATACATCTCAACTTGCCTATTAAAAGAAGTTGGTGAGTTGGGAGAATTGGAAAAAACTGTTCTTGCAACGCTCTCCGAATCCCAAACTATCACTAACCGTATAGAAGATGCTCCACTACTTACTTTGGGACAAAAAGTAGCAGACAAAATCGCAACTTTTGGGGGTAGTTGGACTTTCATTATTTCGTTCATTACTTTTTTGGTGATTTGGATAAGTGCCAATGCGTTTATTTATCATAATCGCGGATTCGATCCTTATCCTTTTATTTTGCTCAACCTAATTTTATCGTGTATTGCCGCTTTACAAGCACCGGTTATCATGATGAGCCAAAACAGACAAGAAGAAAAAGACCGCGAACGTGCCAAAAAAGATTATATGATCAATCTAAAATCAGAATTGGAGATTCGCATTCTGCACGAAAAAATAGACCACCTTATCATGCACCAACAACAAGAATTGTTAGAAATTCAACAGATTCAAACTGAAATGTTGAACGATATATTGCAACACACAAAAGCCATTTACCACAAAAATTAAGGTATTGCCGAGTAATCTCATTTTCTACCAAATACAAACAATTTAAATTTACATACCATGGCATTATTTGACCTCTCGATGATTCGCAAGGCGTATGAAAAACTACCACAGCGAATCGCACAGGCGCGGGCTTTGTTTAATCGCCCGCTCACCCTCACCGAAAAAATATTGTATGCCCACTTGTGGGAAGATAAATTTCCGGCACAACCTTTTCAGCGCGGAAAAGATTATGTTGATTATGCTCCCGACCGTGTGGCAATGCAGGACGCAACTGCCCAAATGGCGCTGTTGCAGTTTATGACCGCAGGACGCAAAAAAGTAGCTGTTCCCTCAACAGTACATTGCGACCACCTTATCCAAGCTAAAACAGGCGCTAAATCTGATATGGCAGATGCCCTCGACATCAACCGCGAAGTATATGACTTTTTGGCTTCCGTTTCCGACAAATATGGCATTGGTTTTTGGAAAGCGGGTGCAGGTATCATTCACCAAGTAGTGTTGGAAAACTATGCTTTTCCGGGCGGCATGATGATTGGCACCGACTCGCATACTGTTAACGCAGGTGGTTTGGGCATGATTGCCATTGGTGTTGGTGGTGCCGATGCTGTTGATGTAATGGCAGGTATGGCTTGGGAATTGTTGAACCCCAAAATCATTGGTGTTAAATTGACCGGCAAAATGAACGGTTGGACAAGTGCCAAAGACGTTATTTTGAAAGTAGCTGGTATCTTGACCGTTAAAGGCGGAACGGGTTACATTGTAGAATACTTTGGCGAAGGCGCTGCCAATATATCTTGTACAGGCAAAGGAACTATCTGTAATATGGGTGCCGAAATTGGTGCTACTACCTCTTTGTTTGGCTATGACGACACCATGAGCCGTTACCTCCGCTCCACCGACCGCACCGAAGTGGCAGACCTTGCCGATGCCGTTGCCGAACACCTTACGGGCGATGCAGCCGTTTATGCCAATCCTGAACAGTATTTTGACCAAGTCATCGAAATCAATTTAGACGAACTTGAGCCACATGTCAACGGTCCTTTCACACCCGATTTGGCGTGGCCCATCTCACAATTCGCACAAGCCGTTCGTGACAACAACTATCCGCGCCAATTAGAGGTGGGTTTGATTGGTTCTTGCACCAATTCGTCGTATGAAGACCTTAGCCGTTCTGCTTCTATTGCTCGTCAAGCCGTAGACAAACGCCTTCGTGCCAAAGCCGAATTTACCATTACACCCGGCTCCGAACAAGTGCGTTATACCGTAGAACGCGATGGTATTTTATCCGATTTCGATAAAATTGGTGGTATGGTATTGGCAAATGCTTGTGGTCCTTGTATCGGACAGTGGGCCCGCCACTCCTACGACCCTAAACGCAAAAATTCTATCATCACCTCTTTTAACCGCAACTTTGCCAAACGCAACGACGGCAACCCTAATACTTTTGCTTTTGTAGCTTCGCCCGAAATTGTTACAGCTTTGGTCTTGGCAGGAGATTTGACCTTCAACCCCTTGACCGACACCCTCCTCAACCAAGATGGCGAGGCAGTAAAACTCGACCCGCCAACGGGCTTCGAATTGCCACCTTTGGGATTTGATGTACAAGACGCAGGTTATCAACAACCCGCCGAAGATGGCAGCTCCGTTAATGTTGTCGTATCGCCTAACTCACAACGTTTGCAATTGTTAGCACCTTTTGCAGCATGGGAAGGCACCGATTTGAGGGGTATGAAGCTCCTCATCAAAGTACAAGGCAAATGTACCACCGACCATATTTCGATGGCAGGACCTTGGTTGCGCTATCGCGGTCATTTGGACAATATCTCTAACAATTTGTTGATAAGCGCGCTTAATACTTTTAATGGCGAAACCAATTTGGTGCAAAATCAACTAAGCGGTGAATTTGGCGCTGTACCTGATACGGCACGTGCTTACAAAGCTGCCAATGTTGGTTCTGTTGTAGTGGGCGAAGAAAACTATGGCGAAGGGTCTTCTCGCGAACACGCCGCCATGGAACCACGTCATTTGGGCGTTAGAGCTGTTTTGGTTAAATCTTTTGCACGTATCCACGAAACAAACCTCAAAAAACAAGGTATGTTGGCACTTACTTTTGCCGATAAAGCCGATTATGACAAAGTGCGTCAGGACGATAGCATCGCCATTAAAGGTCTAACAGCCTTTGCTCCTAATGTGCCTTTGACCATCGAGCTAACACATGCCGACGGCACAGTAGAAAGTTTTGCTGCTAACCATACCTACAATGAACAACAAATAGAATGGTTCAAAGCCGGTGGTGCGCTGAATGTTATTCGCCGCAATTTGGCATAAAAAACACAATATCTTTCACCATAAAAAACCCTCAACAAGTCTTTACTTGTCGAGGGTTTTTGTTATTATATCACAATACCATTTTGTTCAATATGAATCAGTATATCCAAATTTTATTTTTCATGCTCATCATTCAGCAAAGTAGCCTTGCAGTATTGGCGCAAACGGTTGTTTTTCGGCGCGATACAGTGTGGGTGAATAATGAGCCTTATTGTTTGTGGAAAAAAGATGGACAATGGGGAAGGCATTTTTCTTTGTTTTCGCTGCAAAACGAAGAATTGTTATACGTCAAGTCCTACTATATTAACACAAATCCCAATTATTATGATGATACACGCTTGCCAACAGCTACGACTCATCATTGCGAAATCATCTTTTTTCCTTCCAACAAAAAAATGCGTTTAATAGGCGGTATTGGTTTCCGAAAACGTCTTATTAAACGCCTATTTAACAACCACGTTTTAGAAAAAAACAACTGGAATGAACAACAATTGGAGCGTTTTATTCTTAAATATGACGAACAAAGGGAGTGAACTACTTTCCAATTAGCAACTTCGATTGACAACGATGACACATAAACTGACAACGATGACACTTTAATACTAATTGCTTTGCATAAAAAAACACCCAATAAACCTAAACAACCGTTCATTTTTGCTCAAAATATCCCTCCAAACCCAAGCCAAACAAAGCGAAATCGTATTTGGCAGGATCAAGTGGGTCAAACTGTCGCAATACTTCGGTGAGTTGCAATACAGCCTTCCAATCGGCGGCGCGGCTTTGCAACAAACCCAATTGTCGCGCGATGCGGTCTACATGTACGTCCAAAGGAATGAGCAGTTGACTCGGAGAAATATGCTGCCACAAACCGAAATCTACGCCTTTATTATCGCGTCGCACCATCCACCGCAAAAACATATTGAGACGTTTGCAAGCCGACTGCCGCGCGGGTGTAGCAATGTGTTTGCGGGTGCGTTGTGGTGCGGATTCTAAGAAAAAAAAGTAGTCATAAAAACCGCGCAAAGCATTACCCACATCAGTATCTTGGGGCGAAAGTGTTGCCACAAAAGCTGTTTCTAAACTATTGTGTTGTTGGTAGTGGTGTCGCAAAAAACGCAAAAAATACGCCACATCAACCGCATTGAACGTCCGATGTTTGAACTGCAATAGCGCTGATAGGTCTTTTTCGCTATGATGCAACACAAAATCGTGTGGGGCATTGTCCATCATGGCAAACAAAGTGGTCGCCTTGTTAATGATGGTTTTTCGTTGTCCCCAAGCCAACATAGCCGTCCAAAAAGCAGCAATTTCGATGTCTTGTAACTGCCCAAAACGGTGCGGAATGCTAATCGGGTCAGTTGCAACGAAATCTATATGGTTATATTGCTCGGTTTTTTCTTCTAAAAAACAATACAGATTTTGGAGAGACATAGAGGGTCAATGGTATTGGATAAGTTGTGTAAAATAATTGCTTTTTGTAAAAATATAGCTCCTTTCATGTTTTACACAATAACTGTTAAAAACGATACGTTACAATTGTGTAATAACCCAAACAAGGCTCAATAAAAGTTTTCTTAGCTTTTATTGGGTTGCAAAGGTAGGTATTATTTGGAAAGTGATGGTAGTTTTTTGTATGCCCGAAGAAAGAAAGAAGGGAAAATTACGAATTACGTTTGTTTGGTTGATGAAATATGGCAAAAAACACCCCCAAAAATCTATTTTTGATTTTTGGGGGTGTTGCTGTGTTGTGCCTAACTGCATTTTCCAGCATTATCTTTTGCTATGGTAGGGTCTAACAATGCGACCAACTCAAAAACAGTGGTACAAGACTCCGACATAGCTGGCGTATTTCCTTCTTGTTGGTGATGCTCATAAATACGTTTTGCACGTTGCCATGCCAATTGTCTGAAAGTGCGCTTAGGCTTAACATTGTCATCGGGATTGATAGCTGCCAAAATATCGAACATTTTGCGGCTTACATTTTTTGAATCTTTGTCATATTTTTCACCATATTTTCCGATATGTTGGTTAATAAGGTCATAATACCCATCTCGATGCATGCCGCCACCTTGATGATCCATAAAGTGCAATATAAACCAATACTCAAAAGCCTGATTCGACCAAGCAACTTTTATACCATGAGCAGTAGCTTTATTGATGGCATTGTTAAAGTTGTAGTCCTCGAAATTGTCTTTGTCAAACACTATCCAAATATGTTGATATTCCTCACCTTTCTCGAGTTTAAGTTTTGCTTGATATGCTGGCAGGCATTCGAGAACAGTTTCTACCATTGTCAAAGGATCTTTTCCTGCCGCATCAGGCGGGCAAGCAACCTCTATAGTAGCTGTTTTAAAATGCTCAAAATACTGGCGTTCAGTATTTTTGCCAACACAAAAAATTAAGAAACTTTCCTTTTGTGGAAGCGTTGCATTACCACGATCCGATTCGCCTCCGTTTTGGCGCTTCTGTCGCTCTTGGTAATCTTTCGTGCGTTTCTTATCGTTGGGATGAGGGACTTTAGACATCGGTAGGTTGTGGTTTTTGGGGTGAAGTAGTAATTGTCTCAAAGGGGCGTAGGTAGGGAATAGCGCCATATTTGCCCAAAAGATAGTTGCGTTGCACATTTTCGTTTTCGCGCACTTGGTAATCGCTTACCGCCACAAGTGTAGCCGCTCCATAATTATCTTTTTCTGTTAGCCAAATTTGGTCGCGCGGCATACTTTCCAAAAGGTAGGTATTGTGCGTAGTAAACAACAACTGTGCCCCATTAGGATTGCTTTGGGGTTTGTTAAACAAATCGATTATTTTTTGGGTAAGTAGTGGGTGCAGTTGACTTTCCAATTCATCAACCACCAATATATCTCCCGACTGCAAAGCATCAAGTAGCGGTCCCGCCAAAGCAAAGTATTTCATGGTGCCGTCGGATTCGTCTGTTTCCATATCAAAAAAAGCAACATCAGTAGGCAAATTGTATTCGTTGTATACTTGGTGGTGTGTTTTGATGGATTTGCCCATTTGGACTTTTTTATCAGCCACTAAGTCTCTAATCACTTTGGGTAGATTCGCTATTTCCTCATCAGGTATATCTGCTACCTCAAAATCAAGTATTCCTAAATCGGCGGCTTGCATCAGTTCCAATACTTGTTTTTTGAAAATAGGATTTTTTTGTGATTCTTCGGCGGTAAATTGTTTATATCCTGTTCTCATTCCCGAAAGGGTATGACATTTTTTCGACCACATTTGTACATTGGTAGCAATAGGGTCGTTGAGTTGTGCTGCTACAGATAGCCATAGGGCGTTTGGGCGCACCATTTTGCTTATTGTATTGCCAATTTTAAACGAACTGTGGGCATCAAAATCTTGCTCTTTTCGATAGAAAATCTCCACTTCTTTTTGCTTTTGTTTGGTAGTATCGCTTGTGTATAACCACTCTTCCGCTATTGCATTTGGATTTTTTTGTATGGCAAAACCATAGCGATATTTAATGTTATGGTGCAAAAAAATGATTTCAAACAAGGTGGGTTCTTGTATGCTTATGGTATGTAAACGATGTGCAAACGATGGCAATTCGGTAGTACTGTTCGATTCATTGGCAGAATGTAAAACCATTTGGAGCATGACGGATAATGCCTGAACAATGCTCGATTTTCCGCTGGCATTGGCACCATAGATAGCTACACTTGGCAATAATTGATAATCGGGTTTGTTGACAATAGGGCTAAACTTATGTTGCCCTACATCATTTTTAAGGTGTGTAGCCGCACGCATACTCAAAATTGCTTCGTCTTTGAAGCATTTAAAATTGGCTATTTTGAACTGTATTAGCATAATAAAGGCTTTTTTTGTAATTTTCTTGCAAATATACAGCTTATTTTTGACTTTTTGAAAAAAATAAAAAAAACACCCCCAAAAATCTATTTTTGATTTTTGGGGGCATTGTCATATATCCACTACTAATTGAGGCGTACCAAACTATCTTCCAAGAGTTTTATTTTGAGGTCGGCATCGGCTAATTTTTGGCGTTCTTTGTCCAATACGGCGGCGGGAGCATTGCTAACAAATTTCTCGTTACCCAATTTTTTCCACACCGAATCGCGGAAACCTATGTTGTAGTCCAATTCTTTTTGGAGGCGTTCGCGCTCGGCGGCAAGGTCGATGCTTTCGCCCAAGACGACATAAAACGTATCGGTGCCTACCATAAAAGGCGAACTATTGGCTACCTCTTCTTGGGTGAAAGTTAGCTCCGACAAAAAGGCTTTTTTCTGCAACAAAGGACGCAAAGGTGCATAAAAATCGCTGTTGGCAACGGTCGCAAAAACAGGTAGCGGATCGCGCGGTTTGATGTTCTTTTTAATCCGCACATCGCGCAACTTGGTGAGCAACTCTTTCAGGGCTTCGCCGCGCGCAATGGCGGCGCTGTCAATCGTTCCCACTTCGGGATAGGCTGCTACCGCAATGCAGTCGCGCTCGCTGCGTTGGGCAATTTGGTGGTAAATTTCTTCGGTGATGAAGGGCATGAAAGGATGCAAAATTTTCATCAATTGCTCAAAGAAAAACAAAGTTTTGTCATAACTCGCACGGTCTATCGGTTGCTGGTAATCGGGTTTTATCATCTCCAAATATACCGAACAAAAATCGTCCCACACAAAGCTATAGATTTTGTTCAATGCCTCCGAAATGCGATATTGACTAAACAATTGCTCTATCTCGCTATTAATTTGGTGCAATTTGCTCTCAAACCAAGCGATAATGGGCGTATTGTCTTCGTTGCTGCCCTCGCGAACTTCCCAACCTTTGATAAGTCGTAAAACATTCCAGACTTTGTTGTTGAAATTTCTGCCTTGTTCGCACAGTTTTTCATCAAACAATAAGTCGTTGCCAGCGGGCGAACAGAACAAAATGCCTGTACGAACGCCATCTGCACCATATTGGGCAATTAGTTCGAGGGCATCGGGAGAATTGCCCAAGGATTTAGACATTTTTCTGCCCAATTTGTCGCGTATCAAACCTGTGAGGTATACGTCCTGAAATGGTTTTTCGTTCATGTATTCATAGCCCGCAATGATCATCCGCGCCACCCAAAAGAACAAAATATCGGGACCTGTTACCAATGCGTTGGTCGGATAATAGTACGCAAGTTCTGCTGTGGGTTTTTTAATCGTTCCGTCTCCTAAAACATAATTTTCGAAACCATCAAACACGGCAATAGGCCACAACCAAGACGATGCCCAAGTGTCTAAAACATCTTCGTCTTGGCGCAAATCGGCGGTGGTAAGGGCGGGATTATTGCTGGCTTTTTGTGCTGATTCTAAGGCGGCTTCTATGCTTTCGGCAACCACAAAATCGTTGTTGCCTTCGCCATAGAAATAAGCTGGAATGCGATGTCCCCACCACAATTGGCGCGAAATGCACCAATCGCGCACGTTTTCCATCCAGTGGCGGTAGGTATTTTTAAATTTTTCGGGCAAAAGACGCACATCATCGTTCAAGACGTGTTCCAAAGCTGGTTCGCACAATTTTTTCATCGCAATAAACCATTGTAACGACAGTTTGGGTTCGATGACGGCATTGGTGCGTTCGGAGCGTCCTACTTTGTGAAAAATTGTTTCGGTTTTCACCAAAAAACCTGCTTTTTCCAAATCTTCGGCTGCCATTTTTCGCACTTCAAAACGGTCTTTGCCAATGTAATTGGGCATTTGGCAGGCTTCGTTTAGGCTACCGTTGTCGTTCAGAATGTCGATGATTGGCAGTTGGTGGCGTTGTCCAATTTCGTAGTCGTTGATGTCGTGAGCGGGTGTTACCTTGAGGCAACCTGTTCCAAAATCAGACTCAACATAAGTATCTCCAATGATAGGAATGGCTCGCTCGATGAAAGGTATGAGCGCTTTTTTGCCAATCAAGTGCATAAAACGCTCGTCGCTGGGATTTACAGCAATGGCGGTATCGGCAAAAATCGTTTCGGGTCGGGTTGTGGCTATCGTCACCCACTCGTCCGCGCTTCCCTCGATGCGGTAGCGAATATGGTAGAGCGAATCTTGTTCGTCGGTATCGCCATAAATCACCTCTTCGTTCGAAACCGTTGTCAAACCTTCGGGATCCCAATTGACCATGCGAAGGGCGCGGTAGATGTGTCCTTTTTGGTATAGGTCAACAAAAGTGCGGATAACGGCGCGGTAATAGGTTTCGTCCATCGTGAAACGCGCCCTATTCCAGTCGCACGAAGCGCCCAATTTTTGAAGTTGATGAAAGATAATGCCACCATATTTGTCTTTCCATTCGTAGGCATATTTCAAAAATTCTTCGCGCGTAAGGTCGGCTTTTTTGATACCTTGTTTGCGGAGCATCTGCACCACTTTGGCTTCGGTGGCAATGGAGGCGTGGTCGGTGCCAGGCACCCAGCAGGCATTAAAACCTTTCATGCGGGCGCGACGTATCAAAATATCCTGCACCGTATTGTTCATCAGGTGTCCCATATGGAGAATACCTGTCACGTTGGGCGGTGGAATAACGATGCTGTAGGGCGGACGTTCGTCGGGTGTCGAGCTAAAAAAGTCTTGCTTGAGCCAATGCTCATACCAGCGCTGCTCGGTGAATTCGGGTTGATAGTTTTTTTCCATGGATATGCCTGATTTTATAAGTGGATAACTGAACAAAATTATAGGATAAAGCACTAAAGCCAACAACCTTCTTGCTATAAAAACAAGAAGGTTGTTGGTTGCTTAATTGCTATCCATGCGTTGCCCTCTCATCTTTATAGATAAGTTGTGACGACGACCACGACAGTATTGGATAGACAATTTAACATAAGGCTATAAAATTTTGTGCAAAGGTACGGTTTTATTTTCACTTTTGGCGCTATTGTTCGTTTTTTTCTTTAAAAAACATGAAAAAATGTTGTTTGAGAAGTATTTTGGGGTATTGTGCAACAATTTTGTGTTTTTTGTGAAAATTCAATAGTGTTTTGTTCGTTTTTTTATGGTTCATCTATGATTTTGGCGAAAAGTCGTGTATTGGGAGCGAAGTGTTATGAATATCGTTATTTGGATAGCACAGGAAAAGCTAAAAACCTCAATGGGCTGACATTATGTTGTGTTTTGTCGAATAATATCACCTCATCGGGGTTTTTATTAATAATTCTATTGTTTTGAGGCTATAATCTTGTTATCGTGTCGGAGGTGTTTTGGTAATAACAAACAAGACCTTTATAATGTCATCATCAAACTATGAAGCAACGATTCATTACTATGAACTAACGATTCATTACTATGAACCAACCATTCATTACTATGAACTAACGATTCATTACTATGAACTAACGATTCATTACTATGAACTAACGATTCATTACTATGAACCAACGATTCATTACTATGAAGCAACCATTCATTACTATGAAGCAACCATTCATTACTATGAAGCAACCATTCATTACTATGAAGCAACCATTCATTACTATGAACTAACGATTCATTACTATGAACTAACGATTCATTACTATGAACTAACGATTCATTACTATGAACTAACGATTCATTACTATGAACTAACGATTCATTACTATGAACTAACGATGTTCTTCTATGATTTTGGGTGAAAAATCCCATATCTGTAGCATTTGTTGTGTTTTGTTGAATAATATCACCTCCTTGAGGTTTCGTCAAAAATTTTTTATTGTAACCATCATCTCGTCATCAAACATACCCACTCCCCAAACAAACAACAAACACAAAATTAATCCCCAAAACATGGCTTTTAAACAGTATAAAGACAATATTTGCTTAAAAAAGTGTACCTTTGCCCCTAAAAAATGATACCACAACTGCCTTATTTAGCCCAAAACCCGCATAACAACTTCTTTTTGATGGCAGGACCTTGCGCGGTGGAAGGAGAAACAATTGTACTGCAAATCGCAGAACGCATCGTCCAAATAACCGAAAAGTTACACATTCCCTATATTTTCAAGGCTTCTTATCGCAAAGCTAATCGCTCAAAAGCCGATTCTTTTCAAGGTATTGGCGATGAGAAAGCATTGAAGATTTTAGAACGCGTCCGCCAAGAGTTCCGCATACCCGTTGTGACCGATATTCATACCGCAGAAGAGGCATCAATAGCAGCACAATATGTCGATGTGTTGCAAATTCCCGCCTTCTTGTGTCGACAGACAGATTTGCTTTTGGCAGCCGCCGCCACCAACAAAGCAGTTAATATTAAAAAAGGACAATTTTTGTCTCCCGAGGCTATGCGTTTTGCTGCCGAGAAGGTGCAACAAGCAGGCAATAATAATATCATACTAACCGAGCGTGGCACCACCTTTGGCTATACCGACTTGGTTGTTGATTTCAGGGGTATTCCTGCTATGCAACAATTGGGCGTGCCTGTGGTGTTGGATTGTACCCACTCCTTGCAACAACCTAATCAAACAAGCGGTGTGACAGGAGGATTACCTGCTCTCATTGCAACAATTGCGCGGGCAGGTATTGCGGTAGGTGTTGATGGTTTGTTTATAGAAACACATCCTCGCCCCGCCGAAGCCAAATCTGATGGTGCAAATATGTTGCCCTTAGACCGCTTAAATGATTTGCTCACACAATTAGTCCGTATCCGCGCTGCCATACAGTAATTTTTTATGGCAAAAAATAAAACAGCAGGTAGCGAAAATCACTACCTGCTGTTTTGCATTCCATAAGGACTAAACTGATTTGATGTGGCTTTTAAAAAAGCTTTTTTTGTACGTTTACCCAATATTTTGTTAAGAAATTATGCAATAATCCTCAAAAACAAAAAACAACACAAGCAAATCATGCTGTAATAACAAAAAACCTTCCATGCAAATTGCCAAAAGGAATAAATACAATAGTTTGTCTATTTTTTCCCTTTCTGCTTATTTAAAAAACTCAATATAGCTGCTTGGGTTTTCTATTGTTCCTCTCTCGGAATGCAAGGTGACATGAATATTCTTGTTTTTTGCTTGGGTAACAAAATCCTCTAACACTTCTTTTACATCATGGTCGAGGTATTTGGTGTTGCGCACATCAAGCTCTAAGCGCGAATTAGGCGTTAATTCCTCTAAGGCTTTTTTAATGGCGCCTTTGTTTAGATAGGTTACTTCTTCTGCCAAAGCCATTTTTACTAAGGTGTGGTCTTGTGAAACCTGTTCGTGTAAGAACAAAGAGTTTTGATAACTTTTTACCATTACCACAATGGCACCAATGGTTAATCCGACACAAACACCCCACAAAAGGTCTTTGAACACAATGACTAATATGGTGATGATAAAGGGTAGGAATTGTGTCCAGCCCAAATTCCACATTTTTTTGAACAAAGTAGGTTTAGCTAATTTGTATCCCACCAAAATCAGAATAGAAGCTAATACAGCTTTGGGAATGTGGTTCAGCACGCTGGGCAATGCCAATACTGCTATCAATAAAAAAACACCATGCAAAATAGTCGATAATTTGCTTTTGCCATTAGATTGCAAATTGGCAGAGCTTCGCACAATAACCTGTGTAAGTGGCAAACCACCTATCAAACCTGATAATATGTTGCCTGCTCCTTGTGCAAACAATTCGCGGTTGGTGGGTGTAACGTTTTTTGCAGGGTCTAATTTATCTGTAGCTTCGACACATAATAGGGTCTCCAAACTCGCAATAACCGCCATACTAAAAGCAATTACCCACACATTAGTGTTGCTTAGATGACTAAAATCGGGAAAAGACAAGAAACTACTGTATTGAGTCAAACTTTCAGCTACGGGAACTTGCACCAAGTGTTCGCTTCCGATACGCATAGCTTCGTTGCCATCAAAATATAGCTTCAACAAAGTACCAATAACCACCGCCACAATGGGTCCTTGTATCAGTTTGAAAATACGATGTCGTTGTGCCAAAATATTATCCCAAAACAAAATCAATGCCAAACCTGCCAATCCAATGACCACAGCACCAGGTGTAAAGTGGCTGAAAAGATGTTGTATGGCAGAAAGTGTATTCTCACCTGATGCCTCAAAAAATTCATCTGCGCCTTCAGGTTCGGCATCATAACCAAATAGGTGCGGAATCTGTTTGAGTATAATAATAATGCCAATGCCGCTCAACATACCAATAATGACACTGTTGGGAAAAAAATAACCAATAATACCCAAACGCAATACACCAAATAGAATTTGGATAATACCTGCTAAAACAACGGCTACTAAAAAAGCCTCAAAATTACCCAAACTAGCAATAGCACTCGCTACAATGGCTGCTAATCCTGCTGCGGGACCCGATACGCCAACATGCGACCCGCTAAGACTTCCTACCACAATGCCCCCAATGATTCCAGCAATTAAGCCCGATAAAGGTGGTGCATCGGAAGCCAAAGCAATACCCAAACACAAAGGTAGTGCTACAAAAAAAACAACAATACTTGCAGGCAAGTCGTTCTTCCACGTTGATAAGTTCATATAGTTAAATTTTTTTGATTTTCTTTGTTCACAAAATCGGTATTGATTTTAACGATTTCATACCATTGGTCAATTCATTATGAGGTTAAAAATAATCTTTTCCTTTACTCAACATCAATGCTTTGCATTTTTTGTTGTACCTTTGCAGCCGTTTTGCAACGTAGCCGCGTTGTATTGTTAGTCACAAAATAAATCTAATGCAAAAACAAGTTAAACAACTATTTTTTTTATTCAGTTGGCTATATTCTATAGTATCATTTGCCCAAACAGCCAAAACAGACACCCTTCGCCTCAGTCTTCAGGAAGCCACCGATTTGGCACTCCAAAATAGCCTTGCCGTAATGAATAGCAAATTGGATATTACCAATGCTCGCCATGTCAACAAACAATACCGAGCAGCAGGTTTGCCACAAGTGAATGCAAGCATAGGCTATCAGCGCTTTTTAGCTTTACCCAAATCTTTAGTACCTGCCGAATTTTTTGGCGGACCTCCCGGCACTTTCGCCGAGTTGGAGTTTGGTACAAAAAACAATATCCCCGTAGGTCTCGATGTGAGTCAGTTGATTTTTAGCGGGCAATACTTTGTTGCCTTAGAAGCTACCCAAAAATTGGTAGAACAGTCCGAAATGGAAGTCAAAATCAATGAACAACAAGTCAAAAACACAGTGCGAGACCTCTATCATGGCATTGTTGTCATCGACGAAAACAAACGCAACTTGCAAGACAATATCAAACTGCTACAACAAACCCTCTACGAAACAGATGCCCTCAACAAAGCAGGTTTTGTGGAACTGTTGGACGTGGAACGCCTCCAACTTTCTATCCTCAACCTCAACAGCACGCAAGACATTTTGGACAAACAAAAAGAGAATTTGTTGTTGGCAATGAAAATGCTCATTGGTCTCGACTTTAATCAACCCATTGCTCTCAAAGAACAACTTTCTGATTTTATAGATGCCAATACCACTCTCGATTTCGACGACCTTTCACCCACGCGCCGCTTAGAACTCAAACGCCTGAATATTGCCGAACAACTCAACGAGTTAGACATTCGCCAAATCAAACAACAATACTATCCAACGGCTGCCGCTTTCTTATCCTATAAAAACACTTTTCAATCCAACAAACTCAATATTTTTGATGGTCAATCTTGGTTGTCGCAAGCATTGGTGGGCGTGAGTGTCAATATCCCTATTTTTGATGGTTTTAGCAAAAAATATCAATTACAGCAACGCTACATTACCCGCCAAAAACTAAAAAACACCCAATCTATCCTCAACAGAAGCCTATACCTCGAAATAGAACAAGCTCAACTTGCTTATAAAAATGCTACCCAGCAATTGCAAATGCAGCAAAAAACGACCGATATGGCAAAAAAAATCTACAAAACTGTAGAAACAAAATATAAAGCAGGCATAGGGTCAAGCTTCGAATTGATAGAAGCACAAAAAGAAATCTACCAAAACCAATCACTCTATCTAAGTGCTTTGTATAACTTATTGGTTGCAAAAACTAATTTGGCTAAAGCATTGGGACAATAATGTTTTTAAACAAACAAACGTCAAAAAAGTTCATTATATCTGATAGTTTTGGGTGTTTTTGTGTCCAAAATGTATTTTTATGCTCAAAAAATCGTTATGGCTAAGTTTTTTTTCGTAGTGACTCGTATTAGTCAAACAAAAAGTGCTTATATTTGCCGTCTTATTCCCCAAAATCATTTTCAAGATGAGTATTTTAATCAAAAATGGCAGAATCATCACCAGCTCCAGCGACTTTATTGGTGATGTTTATATACAAGGCGAAAAAATTGTGGCAATTGGACAGAACCTTCCCCACAAAGCCGAACAAGTTATCGATGCCAAAAACAAATTGGTATTGCCCGGAGGTATAGACCCACATGTCCATTTAGACATGCCTTTTATGGGAACTTATTCGTCCGACAACTACGAAACAGGCACCCGTGCCGCTTTGTTTGGTGGCACCACAATGGTTATTGACTTTATTTTGCAAACACAAGGCAAATCCTTGCAACACGCCTTAGACCAATGGAAAGGGCGCTCCGATGGCAATGCTGTGGGAGATTATTCTTTCCATATGGCTGTCACCGACTTCAATCCCGATACCAGACAAGAAATCAAAAAAATGGTAGAAGAAGAAGGTATCACCTCCTTTAAAACTTTTATGGCATACAAAGGCGCTCTCATGATAGACGACCGCCAAATGGTAGCCCTAATGGAAGAAGTGAAACGCTGCGGTGGTATGGTAACGGTTCATGCTACCAACGGTGACATGATAGACTACCTAATCGCCAAACACCGCGCCGAAGGCAAACTCTCACCCCTCTACCACTATCTTTCACAACCCGAAGTGACCGAAGCCGAAGCATCAGGGCGTTTTGCTGATATGGCAAACTATACGGGTGTGCCTGGCTACATTGTCCACCTCACTTGCGAAGGAGCGCTAAACGCTGTGCGAAATGCCACCCGCCGCAACCAAAACGTCTTTGTCGAAACCTGCATACAATACCTCACCCTCGATGCCTCCCTCTACAACAAAGATTTTGATGGAGCAAAATGGGTCATGAGTCCACCTTTGCGCCAAAAGAAAGACCAAGAAACCCTTTGGGCAGGCATCAACCAAGGTTTAGTACAAGTCGTAGCCACCGACCATTGTCCTTTCAAGTGGGAACAAAAATTGATGGGCAAAGATGATTTCTCAAAAATCCCCAACGGACACCCTGCCATAGAACATCGCTTCGAGTTGTTGTTCTCCGAAGGCGTTAATAAAGGACGCATTTCGTTGCACAAATTTGTAGAAATAATAGCCACCAATCCCGCTAAACTATTTGGCGTTTTCCCGAGCAAAGGTAGCATTTCTGTTGGTGCCGATGCCGACATCGTTATCTTCGACCCCAAACAAAAACACACTATCTCCGCCGACACCCACCATATGAACGTCGATTATTCTGCCTATGAAGGCTGGAAACTAACCGGCAAAACCAAAACCGTTTTGTTGCGTGGCAAAGTTGTTATCGACAACGACACTTGTTTAGTAGACAAAGGCTATGGACAATTCATCAAACGCAATAAAGTTAGCGGTAAAATTTAACGATTAGCCAACTTTCTTTATAATATTTGGGCGTTTCCCTGCGGGTCGGGCTTTACAGGGCTTCGCTTCGCTATGGTGCTGCGTTGCTCTCCGCACTGGCTAACGCCACCCTTACAATCCCTAACGCGCTTCGCCATTCGAACAAATACACCCCAAACCTTTTAATACCACTACCTTTCATTCGGCTCAAAAATATCACTTATCATCAACACCGAACCAGCAATCAGTTTACATACAGAATATTTTCGCCACAAAAGTGTGATGTTTAAAAAATATCGTACCTTTGTGGCGTTTTTTATTATACCATAAAACCACACTTTTTTCCACCTTTATATTTCGCTGCTAAAAAACACTACCGTAGTTATTCTTGTCTTTAAAACCTTTCTATCTTTAAAACCTTTCTGTTTTTTTACAATTGTTAGCCGCTTTATCACTTGCAAAGTACTTAATCTTTATTGACCAAAATTAAACTTACATTTTCTTAGGAACAAACGTCACCTCTAATGAACGAACATTTTAAACTTTTGCGTGTATGCTTCTGCGTACTGCTTTTGAGCGCATTGTTTTGTCCACTAAGCACAAAAGCATGTGATGAGTCTACGGCATCGTTGGTCTCACAAACTAACAATGCCAATGGTACAATAACCTTCGTTTTTAATGTATGCCCCGAGTATTCAGGTTTGGAAGGCAACCCCGATAAACTTCGTTTCACCTTTCAGCCTGCTACTGCTACTGTTACCTCTTTTTCTCCTGCCAGTTATAATACCTCTGCCAACAATGTTTATACAGGAGTCATTTCAGGTAATATATTGCAGTATAGTACCAATTCAGCTTTTATTGCACAAAGTCCGAATACCCTTTGCAA
Source organism: Chitinophagales bacterium (assembly GCA_016787295.1). Classification (GTDB taxonomy): domain Bacteria; phylum Bacteroidota; class Bacteroidia; order Chitinophagales; family UBA2359; genus JAEUUX01. Next base: position 2,932 of record JAEUUX010000151.1, on the reverse strand, counting down.
TAATTTCACTATTACTGTGTCAGGCGGACCTACGAGTGTAGCTATTGATACGCATCCTGGCTATAGTAGTGCTGTGTGTGTTCACACATTCAATTTTTGCAACCCACCAGTAATTAGCTCCAGCGGAACAAACCCCAGTTCTTGTGTTGCCACCAATGGTAGTATTGCACTAAGCGGTTTGGTAGCTGGCACGGTTTATTCCGTTAGCTATACCGATGATGGCACCACCGTTCCCGCTGCTAACTATACTGCCAATGCAAGTGGTGTTATCACCATTCCCAACCTCAATGCTGGCAGCTATACTAACATTAGTGCATCTGCATCGGGTTGTGGTGGCACTGCTCCCAATGTGATATTAACCGCGCCCGGCGTGCCAAGTTATACTCTTTCAAAAACCAACGCAACAGATTGTCCTGGCACCAACGGCACCATTACCTTTAGCGGTCTAACGCCCAATACAACCTATGCCGTTAATGCCTCTCCGTCTTTTCCGTCCACTTCCTATACTTCTAATGCAAGTGGCGTTATTACAATTACTGGTCTAAACACGGGTAATTATACCAACATATTCTTGACTTTATCGGGTTGTTCGGGACCTGTTTTTAGTGGCAACATAGACGATACCTGCGTGAACTGCGGTGACCAAACATCACCTTGTTCTAGCGCAGGTACTTTTCATTTTGCCATAGATGGTACAGCGACTGCCAATACCATTGGTCCTTTTGACCTCTATTCGGGACAAGTATTGAGCATCTTGACCAATGGCGACTACTCTTTGCCTCCACCTGCTGGTGGCGTTTATCCAAGCGGTATTGCTTTTGCTATTTTTGACTGTGACCCATCAGGTTTTGACCTCACAAACCCCAATACTTATTCGACATCTAATCCATGCTATTTAGATGTCGACCCCGATGCTAATCATGATTACAATACCAGCGAAACGAATTGTAGCGGCGTGTCTACATCTGACCCCACTTGGCCCTCTACTGTTTGGGTAGTGCCTGTCACTTATGATAGATATGTGACGGGCATAGGTGGCGGCGTTACCTACGATGCCAATAGCGACAACTGCGTTAACTTTGCTTGTCCATTCCAAATCAATTACTTAGACGTTACACAAACTATCGCTTGCGGTGGCACATTCACCGATGCTAATGGCAGTAATAACTATTGCAACAATGCAAGTGACACATGGTTAATATGCCCTAGTACTCCGGGCGATTTTGTTACCTTAAGTTTTTCTTCATTTGCTACTGAGGCTACTCATGACCAATTGGTCATTCGCAATGGTAGTGCCACAGGAACGATTCTGGGTACTTTTTCGGGCAATACAAACCCCGGAACTATTACCTCAACCGCTGCCAATGGCTGCCTATATGCTTCATTTACATCTGATAGCGGAACAGTAGGTGCAGGTTGGTTGGCAAATGTTAGCTGCGCACCCGCGCCAAGCGTATGCGGAACAACCTTTACCGATCCGGGCGGTGCGAGTGCTAATTACAATGGTGGCAGCAATATTACCTATACTTTCTGTCCTGATGTACCAGGCGGGGTAGTAACAGTAACTTTTACTTCTTTTAATGTCACTGATGCTTTTGATGATGGATGCCCTGATGGTAAGGATCACTTAGAAATATACAATGGTAACAGCACCGCTTCACCTCCTATGGGCGGAGCAAGTGGTAATAATAACTGGTGCAGTTTTTTCCCCATTCCTGCGGGAACTGCTTTTACTTCTACACACCCAAGTGGCTGCCTAACTTTTGTTTTTCGCTCTAATACTGATGGTGTTCAAAGTCCTGGTTGGGTAGCTAACGTTACTTGTACTAGTCCTTGTACGCCCCCCACAGTAAGTATCAATGGTGGTGTTAGTTCGGTGTGTACGCCGGGAGCTAATACCACTTTAACAGCTACAGCAACAGGCGGTTCAGGTTATGTATACGACTGGAGCAACGTGGCAGGCACGAGCAATCCTGCTGCTAACACTTTCACAAGCCCAACAACCGCAACTACTTATACTGTTACAGTCACTGCAACAGGTGGTTGTACTAACACTGCCTCTGTTATCGTTTACCCCTCTCCTTTTGCCAACATATCTGCCATTTCGGGCGGCAACTGCGTGGGACAAACGGCTATCATCAATTTTACAGGTACGCCCAATAGTACGGTTAACTTCGTAGTAGCTGGTACTCCCCAGACTTTGACTCTTAATGCCAGCGGCACAGGTAGTTTTACTACTATTCCTATTCCTTCTGCGGCAGGCATTACTTGCACTTTAGGTAGCGTCACAGCACCCGCTCCCAACGGCTGTACAACAACTATCAATAGCAACACTAATATTGTTCCTTTGCCTCCTTTTACCGCCACCGCCACCACTACACAACCCACATGTGGACAGAATAACGGTAGCATTAACGTTACACCCACAGGCGCGACTACCTATACATGGACGGGAGGTTTATCGGGTAGTAATCCTACTAATGTTGCACCAAATACATATACTGTAACAGTTACGGCAAGTACAGGTTGTACTGCTTCGGCTTCGGCTTCGATTAACAACTCCACCGCTGTAACTGCTACTGCCACGCCAACACAAGCAACGTGCGGACAAAGTAATGGTAGTATCACCGTTACACCAAGTGGAGCAACAACCTATACTTACGCCTGGTCAGCAGGAGGTTCTACCACCGCAACTGCCAGCAACTTAGCTCCTAATGCTTCTTACACCGTTACGGTCACAGGTAATACTGGTTGTTCTACCGTTGTCACAACAAGTCTTAGCAACTCCACCGCTGTAACTGCTACTGCCACGCCTACGCAAGCAACATGCGGACAAAGTAATGGTAGCATTACCGTTACGCCAAGTGGAGCAACAACTTATACTTACGCATGGTCAGCAGGTGGTTCTACTACCGCAACTGCCAGCAACTTA
>JAEUUX010000143.1 GCA_016787295.1 Chitinophagales bacterium | reverse complement strand
GGTATTATTGTCGCGTTGCTATAAACTTGTCACCCCGTTGGGGTTTTTATTAGTTATTCTATTATTTTGTGGGCATAATCTTGTCATTTTGTTAGGTTGGTTTTGGTAATAATAAATAACGCTTTTTTAACATCGCTATCCGAATACTTTTCTTCCCTGTGTTTGTTCGAAACAGTACGATGAAAATATTCTTTTTTGGACAAAACAAAAACAAAATTGCGGTTTTTGATAAGTTTTGCAAAGTCTTTTTTATTATCTTTGGGCTATTACAAGACTTATGCAGCCTACAGTTTTTGTTGTTCTATGTATCCAACAATGTTCTTAGATTTGTGCAAAACGTTATGGTGTTTTTTGTATTGTATAGACGCTAAAAAAAAATGTAAGGTTGCATGATTGGCATTTTTTTTTGTTTATACTGCATCAAAAACAGGTTTTTGATTTGGGAAATTTTAGTGATTTGTAACATAACACAAAAAACCCCCTCTCTAATGGTTATTAGAGAGGGGGTTTGGAATAAGTAAAAGTAAAAAACGATGTCTTTGTCTTTGCTATACCTATCAAATGTTTTAAAAACATCCGATGGATAAACCTATTCCGACAAATATGGCTAAAATAGAACGCTCAACTGCCAGAAACACCCTTGTTTTATTTAGTTTATGCTTGTTTAGCCAAATAAGCTTGGTGCGAAAGCCAGCGTTCGGCATCTAAGGCTGCCATACAACCCGAACCAGCAGCAGTAACGGCTTGTCTGTAGATTTTATCTTGGGCATCGCCACAGGCAAACACGCCTGCAATGTTGGTATAGCTGCTACCCGCTTTGGTAATGATATAACCTTCTTCGTCTAAGGTGATTTGTCCTTCGAAAATAGCAGTGTTGGGTTGATGACCAATGGCAACAAAAAACCCGTCTACGGCTAAGGTGTTTTCTTCGCCCGATTGTCGGTTACGAACACGCACACCTGTCACTTGGTTGTCGCCCAAAATCTCTACGGTCTCCGTATGCCAAAGGATTTCGATGTTTGGATCATCTTTTACACGCTCTTGCATCACTTGGGAGGCACGCATTTTGTCGCTTCGGACGAGCATATACACTTTGGGACACAATTTGGCGAGGTATAGGGCTTCTTCGCAAGCCGTATCGCCGCCGCCGACTAAGGCAACGTTCATTCCTTTGTAGAAAAAACCATCACACACAGCACAAGCCGACACACCATAACCGTTGAGACGGGCTTCGGACTCCATTCCGAGCCATTTTGCGGAGGCACCTGTGGCAATAATGACGGCATCTGCCGTAATGGTAGTTGTTTCGTCGATAATGACTTGGTGGGGCGTTTGAGAAAAGTCGACCGAAGTGACGTAGCCAAAACGAATGTCTGTTCCCATGCGCAATGCTTGGTTATAGAAGTCTTGCATCATGGCAGGACCTTGTACGCCGTTGGGATAGCCAGGATAATTCTCTACTTCGGTGGTTTGGGTGAGTTGTCCGCCCATCAATACGCCCGTATATAAAACGGGTTTCAGTCCTGCACGAGCAGCATAGACGGCTGCGGTGTATCCTGCGGGTCCCGACCCAATAATTAAACAAGTATGATGTTCCATGTTGTTAAAAAAAAAATTAGCTATGCTTAGTGTTTGTCACTCATTGCGGGGCAAAGATACGGCTTTTGTGCTTAAAAGTGATGGCTATTGTTCCATTTTAATTATTTTGCCGAATACATCTTTTTTGGGCGTTCCCCTGCGGGTCGGGCTTTACAGGGCTTCGCTACGCTTCGGTGCAAGCACCAGCCTAACGGCTGCCCTTCCAATCCCTAACGCGCTTCGCCCTTCGAACATTTGTGCTGTTGTATAAGACAATAGCACTTTATTCCGACAAAATTAGGTAAAATATAAACCTTATTTGTCTTTTTTTGCCTGCCAGCGGTGTTTGAGAACCAAATTAGAGAGCAATTCTATGCCGATATTGTCTACTCTTTGGGTTGTGTTCGACATAATAATGACTCCCATGTTCCATTCTGGAATAAAACCGATATAATTGCTGTAGCCGCCTATACGTCCGCTGTGGGTATAGATAGTTGGGACATTTTTGTTGCGGTCAATGGCATACCAACCTGCACAAGTCTTGACATGTTTCATTTGGGTTGGATAATAGGCTTCTTGGGTGGAGCGAAGGTAGTCGATAGAGCCTTCTATATTGGCATACACAAATTTCATCATGTCGTCTAAACTTGCCCACAAGCCTTCGGAGCCATAAAGCGACAAGAAATCTATGGTTTCGGTGGGTCTTCCTGCAAAATTATGTCCTTCGACGGTGCGCATTTGCTGTTCGTCGTTGGGCAATAGGCAAAGGTCGTGGCATTGCAAAGGGCGCGAAACGTATTGTTCTATCAATTGTGTATAAGATTGTTGTGTGGCAGTTTCTAAGAGGTGTGCCAGCAGTCCTATGCCAAAATGGGAGTACTGAAAATTGGAAGGTGCGGGTTTGTTATCCACTATGAGCGGGTGAAAGGTGCTAAGATAGTGATACATGTCTTCAAGGCTGTAGTTGGCATATGGATTGTCTTTGTCTATGATGGTTTGGACAATGTTGAAAGGTTTGTTGGGAAAACCGGCTGTGTGTGTTGCCAACTGGTGGAGGGAGATAGTGTTCAAAACAGGGTTTTGTTGTGTCAGCGTATCAGGTAAAAGACTGCCAATGCTTTGTTGTGGCGACACCGTCTTGTTTTTTACCAAAGCATGGTAGAGCGTGTTGGTAATAACCTTAGAGATAGAGCCAATTCGGTAGAGTGTATGTTCGTTAGGGGCAATAAGGGCTGTGTCACTATCTATTGTACCATGAAAATAGTATTGTGGCTGCCCATCAAAGAACACACCAATGCTCAAAGAGCCGTAGTTGTTCTCTTCGTCCAAATGTTCTGCTAACAACTGCGAAATAACAGTTGGTAAGTTGGTGGTTTGGGCAACCAAAGGCATCGAAAAACTTGCCAATAGCGCAAACCAACATAGCTTTCTATACAAAGAAAAGACGGAAAATAGGTTCATGGCGGCAGAAAGAATATTTTTCGCCCCAAAGGTAGGGACTTTGTTGCAACTATACAAGTTATTTTATAATTTGTTGCTAAAGGGGGGCGACGGATAGTGCTAAATGCCAATTTACTTCCATGATTTTGGACAAAAAGTTGGGTGTTTTTTTCAAAATGGCTATAGGAACTCTAAAAATCATTATTCGGGATAGGATAAAAAGCAAAAACATTATTTTCTGTGAAGGGAAATACACAAAAAAGCGTTGTTTCTTTTATGGCGTGTTAAACTACCATAAAAAAACAACGCTTAGTTTCGGTCATCAGCGTATAAAAAGTTTAGTATTCATCGTTTGATGGCTTACCTAACATTATATAGTTGTCACGTATCCACTAATCGCCCCAGTTCATGCTGCCCGAAGCCTGACAAGCAGGGGGGCAAATTGCTACATTGAGACTAAAGTTATAGGGTTGCAAACAATCACCATCTTGACTTGCAGGCGGAGTAGCATCGGCAGGGTTGATATTGACACTTATGCTGTGTGTGCCGTTGCCGGCAGCGGCTACATCAAAAGTTGTTCCGCTCACATTTGCTCCGCTAAAAGTAATATCGGTAGTAGGAGTGGTGAGGGTAGATAGATCAAAAGTACTGCCTGCGCAAGCGGTCAAATTAGTGGGTAAAGCACTAAACACAATTTCGGGATACTGACAAGGTGTTGGGTTGAGTGGTAAAGTGCTGCCCGCAATCACATCACCAACCGCTATGGGTCCTGCTCCATCGGGATCTTGTACATATACTGCCTCCAAAGTAAGGGTATAGCCTACGCCCGATGTATGTTGAAAACTGATGGTATAAGTACCATCACCTTGTGCTGCTAATTGGTCACCAACGGCTATGCCTGTGGGTGCTGTTCCGCCTGCCACATTTGGTCCAATTGCGGTTATATGATAACCCACATTTGCATCGACTTGTATACCGGGTGTGGCATTATCGGCATCATAAGTAGCGGTTATGGTTTCGTCGAAATGTCCATCAGAATTGCCTGTTCCTGTTGCATTGAGGTCATTCACACTACCGTCGGCAGCAACAGTAAGCGCAGTAGCGTCGTTGGCACATTGACAAGGGTCGGAAACTGCCACACTAAAATCGGGAGTCAATACAATACAGTTACCTATGGGAGTCGTGAGGTCAAAGGTTGTGGAGGTGCAACCTGCTGGGGCACCACTTACGCCATTAACAGTAATGGTAATCGTGCCAGCAGCATCGCCTTCGTCGGCGGTATAGGTGCCTGTGGCAGCGTCCCAATCTGCAATTTCAACTCCTGAACCGCTCGGGCTGCTGGCAGCTCCCAAAGAACCCGCACAAGCAGGTGTAACAGTGACCGTACAAACATTTGTAACGATGTTGCTTGGTATTTGTGGTAAAGGATAAACTGTTGTTGTTAAGGTAGCTCCCGCACCATTGGTGGTTTGCAAATCGCCACCACAATCGCTGTCTTGACTGGCAGCATTCCAACGAGCATGAAAAGTTTTAAGTTGACTATTGCAAGTGGTATTGCTTTCTACGAAATCTTTACAATAAGTAGCCTTGGGACGTGCAATAACCGTAAAACTTCCGTTCATAGTACCGGGGTGATTGGCGCATTCTATAAAGTAGTTGCCCGGCACAAGTACGACATAAGGAAAGGTGGTCTTGATAGGGACAGATGTGGCATTGTGTCCAAAGCGAATAGCTCCTGTTGGGAAGCCACCAGCCGTTACATCGGTGCGAATGGGGTGAGAAGTGGTAGCAGGCATCATAACTACGTCGCCTTCATAGATAGGACCTGCGGGCATACCATAATTGGCAAATGGGTTGAGGGTTATGGTATGTACTGTAATGTCAGGACGAGGTGAGAGTGTGCCAGCACTAAACGTACTACCTGCATTGTCGCTAAATTCTACCGTTGCATCGGCATCGTTTATCAAATCTACCTCGACACAGGTGCTAACTGTTGTGCCACTACAAACCGTGCTATTGCCAGTTTTAGTCAATGTTCCGTTCCAGATATTAGGACAAGGTGCGTTGTTGATGTTTGGACGGGCATTGCCTATAATAGTGGCAATGTGTGCATTCATTACGGCAATTTGTCCGTCTGTAAATAGATTTAGACAAGCGTCATCGCCATAATCCATAAAATTTGGAAATATAATGGGGTCTCCCGATGCGGCTGTACAAGGGTTATCGGCTGTGGAGCCACAAAAATAAACTGATTCACATTGAGCAGGAGTGTCGGTTATACCATCACAATCGTCAGAACCATCACAACCGCCGCCGCCGCCGCAACTTGATGTACCACTATTGGTATCATTACAAAAAACGTGTGGCAAGTCTAAAAAGTGACCTATTTCATGCACAGCGGTAATACCGCCATCGTAGCGCCATGTGGAGCCACATAAAGAAGGTCCTGCTTCGGTGCAACCTGAATAAGTACCAAAAGCGCAAGCATCAATTACTAAGGTATTGAAACTTGATAAAGCTCCGCCAACGAACGAAATACCTAATAATGATGTATTGGGTTGTACTGCAATATTCATATAACCACTCCAAGTGCTGATGGTACAGGGAGATTCTAATGGACAAGTATATGCTCCATTGTAGGTTATAGCAGGGTCTCCATTGACCAATGCTGGACCGCTGGGATACATCAATGCTCCAGCAGGGTGATTGCTGTTGCCTAATACAAAACGAATACAGGCATCGCTACCTGCACTTAATTCTTCGCCTGCAAAAGAATTGTTCAATACTTCTATTTGGCTACTTACCAAATAGCGCAAACATTCGCGTTCGGCAGCCGTCGTACCTATCCCAGCAGCAAAATGAATGGCTACAGGAATTTCATAGACTGTGGCACATGGTAGTTGTTTGTGTAGTTGAGAGCCTAATTTCTCTCGTTTAGCTTTTGCCTTCTCTTGTTCAAGTCTTACACTGATGTCGCGCTGCATCAATTGCTCCATAAATTCTGTAGTGCCACATCTTTTAATGCGGGGGTCATCGAGTTGCTCTGTTTTTTGTTCTTGGGCAAAACCAAATACCGCAACTAATTGAAATAAGAAAGAAAGGAAAAAAGTTTTTTTCATACAATTATAGGGTTTGTTAGATGATAGATAATCGAAGAAAAATTATGGGTTTGTTGATTTTTGCATATTTTCTTGCAAAAGTAATACATTTTTTTTAGAACTCATCGGGTTTTGTATTTTGTTAGCTATCTTTTAAGTAATGTTTTTTTATCCTTCAATAATAACTGCATCTTTTTGTTGTCATTTCTCATTGTCACTGTTATAGTCATTACACCCTAATCAGTATATAGTTTCCAAAACTTCCTTGTAATGATAAAGTTTAACACTTTATTGCTTACAGTTTACTTAGTTCTTTTGTTATTACTATCTTTTTTGCTACATTAACACCATAATTTGCTTACAAAAGTTAGGAAAAATGCCACAAAAACACTACCTTAGCCCCCATTTTTAACCAAACTACCAAAGGTACTATGTCTTTGAGATTTTTACAATGCGTACAATGGTGCTGCTATGCACTTTTATTGGGCATCATCGTTCCCTTTTCCCTTTCTGCCCAACCTTCTTGCACTAATAATCGTTACAAAAACGAAATTTTTGAAGTACAAAAAACAAGTTGGATAAAATACGGCACAGCAACTGCCGTTGTGTATCCACCCTACGTTTCGGAACTGGCTACCTATCAAAAAGATTTGTATTTAGATTTGTATCAGCCCGTAGGAGATACCCTCCGCAAACGTCCTACTATAGTAATGGTATATGGCGGAGCTTTTTTGGTGGGTTCTACTTTGCAACCCGAGTTGGTCGATTTTTGCAATGCAATGGCGCGACGCGGTTATGTGGTAGCTGCTATAGATTATCGTTTGGGTTACAATAGTTTGGACAATAATACAGCTATTAGGGCGGTATATCGAGCTGCCCAAGACCTCAAAGCTGCCATACGTTACCTCAAAGCCAATGCTTCGACCTACAAAATAGACACTTCTTTGGTGTTTGCAGGAGGCAACAGCGCAGGTGGAGTAACGTCTTTGCATGCAGCGTATGTCAATGAAACAGAACGCGCCAATAGTGACCTTTTGGAGGCAACCTACGGTGGTGGTTTGCTGGGTAATTGGTCTGACTTGGGTTGTACGGAGTGTTCGGGTAACAACTACGGTCTTCCTCCTTACAATATTTCGGGCGTACCCGATTTAGTCATCAATCTTTGGGGAGCTATTGGCGACACTATCTTTATGAAAGCCGCCTCCGATGCTCCTGTTATTTCTTTCCATGGCACATCGGACGATATTGTGAATCCCAACTATGGGTCTCCCTTTGGTTATCCGGTTATTTCACCGCTATATGGGTCTATTCCTATCCACGAACGAGCTAATCATTTGGGTATGCGAAACGAAATACATATCTATGACGGAGGACATGAGCTTTGGATAGATGGGGGTATTGCTACCGAAATCAAAAACTATAGCGTTGCTTTTATGTACCAATTTATGAAACCCAATACGCCCATTATTCAGGCTGCAACCAATGTGTGTGCCAATGGTTTTTCTTCTTATAGCACTCCTGTCACGGCAGGCGTAGGTTATTGCTGGTCGGTGGTTGGTGGCACAATTGTAGGTAGCGCCAATAGCGCCACAGTAACGGTGCAGTGGGGTAATGCGGGAGGTACTTTGTATTTGCGCACTATCAACAAAAATTTGGTCGAAAGTGACGCTACTACTTTAGTCGTGTCGCCGCCAAGTTGTGGTATTCCTATATCTTTGTCGGTCAATAATTTGACCAATACCAGCGCTCGCCTCGATTGGGCAGTCGTGAATGGAGCCAATAGCTATACTATCCAAGCCCGCAAAGTAGGAACTACCACTTGGACATCTTTGTCTGCCAATAGCAATAGCAAACAGTTGGGCAATGTATTGCAAAGTTGCAAACAGTATGAATGGCGCGTGCGTGCAAACTGCTCTACGGGCAGTTGTGGTTATAGTGCTATCCACACTTTCACGACAATAGGCTGTAGCAATGGAGGAAAGACTGCATTAGACGACACAACAATACCCAACGATTTGACGGCTTTTTCATTGTCACCCAATCCTGCACAAAACGAGGTCTTACTCCAGTATTTTTCGGAAAACGAACAAGATGTGTTGGTCTCTTGCTGGCAAAGCAACGGACAAATGGTGCAACAATACCACCATACCACCGCTACGGGTGACAACGAATGGCTAATGTCACTCTCCGATTTGCCCAATGGTATATATTGGGTGACTTTGGAGACGAAGCAAGCAGCACCCGTGCGACAAAAATTATTGATTGCACGATAAGGACGGAACAAAACTGATTATCAATACAATATGCTCTAATGTCAGGCAACCACAGTTCCCCTTTGCGGTGAGCTGTGGTTGTTTTTGTGGATTGTTTTGCAACAAATTGTTTTTCATGTCAAAAAAAAGTCGTACCTTTACGCCTGATTTTTGTCAAGTATCGCCATTTTCTTGTATATTGCTTCAAAAATACTCGTCATTTTTCACAAAAAAATGCTATCTTTGTTCTTCAATTTTCCTAAATCCCAACACATCTTGACGCATGAAAAAACAAAAAAAACACTATCCCTTAGTCCGTTTTGATTGGGCGATGAAAAAATTGCTCCGTCAAAAGGCTAATTTCGACATCTTAGAAGGTTTCTTGAGCGAACTTTTGAAAGAAAAAGTTCGCATCACCCGCGTTTTGGAAAGTGAAAGTAACAAAGAAGCAGAAACGGATAAGTATAACCGTGTAGATATTTTTGTAGAAAACGAAAAAGGCGAACTCTTGATTATCGAAATCCAAAACACCCAA
>JAEUUX010000135.1 GCA_016787295.1 Chitinophagales bacterium | reverse complement strand
GCTTTATTTCTCATGAGAAATGCCACGTTTCTCTTGTTCTTTGCTTTATTTCTCATGAGAAATGCCACGTTTCTCTTGTTCTTTGCTTCATTTCTCATGAGAAATGCCGCATTTCTCTTGTTCTTTGCTTCATTTCTCATGAGAAATGCCACGTTTCTCTTGTTCTTTGCTTTATTTCTCATGAGAAATACCGCGTTTCTCTTGTTCTTTGCTTCATTTCTCATGTAACCTTCGTGGTTTATCTGCGAAAATCGTCACTATACCTTTTGTTATTGTTATTTTTGCGGTACTACCTAATGCCGTTATCAAGAGGTACGCATTTCTGTTATTCTTCCCTCTTCCGTATTATTACCGTTTTTTACAATGACGCACTTTACACCCTTTTTTAGTATCCCCACCAAAATGACAAATAGTGTTAACGAAAAATAAATTTTACATGAAGAATTTTTATGCTTTACTGATGACAGTTATTTGGACAAGTATGTTTTCATCGCTTGTTGCCCAAGTAACGACTGCTAACCTAACAGGTTTGGTAGCAGAGAAAGGCAAAGATGAACCCCTCATCGGTGCGGCTGTTACTGCATTACACACTCCGTCGGGAACAAAATATGCAGGTGTGACCCTCGAAGACGGACGTTATACATTATCTAACCTTCGCATTGGTGGCCCCTACACCATCACTGCTTCTTTTGTGGGATATGAAAGCCGCAAAATTGAAAATGTGTATTTGAGCTTGGGACAGAAAAATGTTGTCAACATTGAATTAGAAAGTAGCTCCCAACAACTCAATGAAGTTGTCATTAGCGCCGACCAAAATGCGCTTATCAATGGTGACCGAACAGGTGCCGAAACGCGAATCGGTAACGCACAAATTACACAACTTCCTACGGTTAATCGTAGTTTCCAAGATTTTACGCGCCTCACACCCCAAAGTTCAGGCGGTTTCAGCTTTGGCGGGCGCAACCGTTTGTATAACAACCTAACCATCGACGGTTCTATCTTTAACAACGCTTATGGTTTAGATGCTTCGACACCGGGCGGACAAACGAAATCGCAACCCATGTCGCTCGATGCTTTTGATGAAATATCGGTAGCTATTGCACCTTTCGACGTAACGCAAGGTAGTTTTACGGGCGCAGCCATCAATGCCGTTACCAAAAGTGGCACGAACGAATTTAAAGGTTCTGTGTATACTTATTTCAAAAACGAAAGTCTTATCGGACGAAAAGTTGGCGATGTGGAATTGGTCAAATCTGACCTTAATTTCCTACAACCCGGTATCAGCATTGGCGGTCCCTTAATCAAAGACAAATTGTTCTTCTTTGTTAGCGCTGAATTGGAGCGCGAAAAACAACCCGCTACAACATACACGGCATATCGTCCCGGACAAAACAACCTCGCAGACCCAACAGTGTCCAACGTTTTGGCTTCAGATTTAGACATCGTGCAACAAACCCTCAAAGATGTGTATGGCTATAATCCCGGCGCGTATGAAAACTATGAACATCAACGAAACAATGACAAAATTTCTGCTAAAATAGACTGGAACATTAACAATAGCCACAACTTTAATATTGTATACAAAAAACTAAACTCGTTCCGCGATGTATTGCCCAATCCTGCTATTTCGGTGAGCGGACGTGGTCCTAACAAAAACACCCTTCCGTTCGAAAACAATAGTTATATCATCAACAACAATTTTAATTCTATTGTTGCAGAATTGAATAGCCGTTTCAAAAACAAATTTGCCAACAAACTACAAATAGGTTATACTGCCTTCCGCGATTTTCGTGATAGCAAAAGTGCCAGCTTCCCGTCTGTAGATATTTTGCAAAACGGACAAAACTATATCTCCTTCGGTTTGGAGCGTTTTTCTATCAACAACAAACTCAACACCGACGTATTTCAATTGACCGATAATTTCAACATTTATTTACCCAAACACACCCTCACCATCGGAACAAGTTATGAATACTTTAAGTTCCTCAATTCATTTAATTTGTTCTACTATCCCGGTGTGACCTTCAACTCGATGGACGAATTTGTTGCCAACACCAATCCCAATAGCGCTAACTTTGTGGATATGAACGCACAAGTAACAGCAGCTAACCAAAATCCGTTCCGTGCCGACGAAACGCCATTTAGTCAACTAAGTGTGTATGCACAAGACGAATGGCAAGCCTCCAACAATTTCCGTTTGACCGCTGGTGTGCGTGCTGATGTTGCGATGTATGACGCTGCCCTGCCTGACCAACCTGCCATCGAACAATTAACTTTCTATGACCCCAATACAGAAAAAGACATCACCAATTTCAAAGTTAATCAATATCCCAATACTACCGTTTTGTTATCTCCTCGTTTGGGTTTTAATTGGGACATCAAAGGCAACCAAAAAGCACAATTGCGTGGTGGTACAGGTATTTTCACTGGTCGTATTCCTTTTGTATGGCTCGGCAACCAAACTGCTAACCAAGCCCTCACTCCTTTCTATACTTTCCAATTGAACGCCACTGCCAACGATTTCAAATTCCCACAAGTATGGAAAACTAACTTGGGTTATGACCAAAAATTACCTGCTGACATTACGCTAACTGTTGACCTAATTTTTGGTAAAGACCTCAATGCTGTTGTTCACCAAAACTACAATATGCGCCGCCCAACAGCTACGGCTGATGGAGCAGGAAACGGTGGTGATACGCGCGCTATATTTCAAGGTGGCGAAACAAAAATCAATGTCTTGCCCGCAACAACCCTTACACCCACATCAGTCGCAGATACTTCTTTCTTAGATGCGGGTCTAATTGTGTTGAACAATACCAACAAAGGCTACCACTATAATATCACAGGACAACTAACCAAGCGCATCGGCAAAAACTTCTTTGCAAGTGTGGGTTACAGCTTTGGCGAAGCAAAAGATATTACATCTAATCCCGGCGAAATTGCTGCTAATGCTTTCCAAACTAATCCTGTTGTGGGCGACCCCAACAAACCACAGCTAAGTTTCTCTGATTTTGATTTGCGCCACCGTTTAGTGGGCGGTATGAACTACAAAAAAGAATATGCCAAACATTTTGCAACAGGTATTGGTGTATTTTTTGAACGTATGCGTGGTGGTATCTATGACGTTATTGGCGAAGTGGGCGGGCGTTATTCCTACACTTATGCTGGCGATATGAACAACGACGGCATTGCAGGCAACGACCTTATCTATATTCCTGCCAACCAAAACGACATTATCCTAGTGGCAAACGATGCAACAGATACCCGAACAGCTACCGAAATTTGGCAACAATTAGATTCTTTTATTGAACAAGATCCTTATTTGAGCGAAAATCGTGGTAATTATGCCGAACGTAACGGCGCTTTGGTGCCTGCTTATGGTCGTTTTGACCTCAAATTAACCCAAGATTTCTATTTCAATATTGCAGGTAAAAGAAATACTTTGCAATTTACTTTCGACGTATTGAACTTCGGTAATTTGCTTAATCCTAATTGGGGCATCAAACAAACAGCCGCCAACCGCAAACCGCTGACGTTCATGGGCTATAATGCAGACGGAGAGCCTACATTTAGCTTCCCATTAGACGCAAGTGGACAGCCTTTGAAAGAAAGTTTTATCAACGACACAAGCCTTAATTCACGTTGGCAAGGACAAATCGGTATCCGATATATCTTTAACTAAACCCGAAAATTTGTCAATTATGCAAAATGCTGGTAGGAAAATCTCCTGCCAGCATTTTTTTGTCTATAATCGCTTGTTTTGTCTCTTTAAATAGTTTTTTGCCCCAAAAAACAGCACACTTTGACGAATCACACTCGCACTTTGACGAATCACACTCGCACTTTGACGAATCACAATTGTTTTTTTGCAAAGCACACTCGCACTTTGATGAATCACAATTGTTTTTTTGCAAAGCACACTCGCACTTTTGCAAATCACACTCGCACTTTGACAAATCACACTCGCACTTTTGCAAAGTACAATTGTACTTTGATGAATCACAATTGTACTTTGACGAATCACAATTGTTTTTTTGCAAAGCACACTCGCACTTTGACGAATCGCACTCGCACTTTTGCAAATCACAATTGTACTTTGACGAATCGCACTCGCACTTTTGCAAATCACAATTGTACTTTGATGAATCGCACTCGCGCTTTTAAAAAAAACAATATACTTTTGACCAAACACAATCGTATTTGAGCAAAGCACAATTGTGATTCGTCTTTGCAAATAGTTTTTGGAGGCTTTATTATTTTTTTTTCAAACAAAATATAGTAATTTCTTTGAGAAAAAAAAACTATCTCGAAAAATAAAACACCTTTCCAAAGGCTATTCTTACTTTAATATTTACTTAAGGTTAAGACAACATTATGTTTATGTTAAGTTTGTGTGCAAAAATACTTGCTATGTAAAATTGCCATAATTTTGTTGCGGCTTTACCCCATAGCCCATTTCATAGTGGCTGTTGGTATAGCCATAAATACAATTATAGCATGAAAAAAAAACTACTGTTTATTATTATTGGGTGTTTATTGACACAACTTATCCAAGCCCAAACGATTAGAGGAACTGTTATTGATGCCCAAACGAATGAGGCTTTGATTGGTGTAGGCATTACATTAGTTGGTACAAGCATTGGCACTACTACTGACGTTGATGGTAATTATATCCTCCGCCTACCTTCGCCTAATACCCCATACGGTTTGAAATTTAGCTATGTCTCCTACGAAACAAAACTTATAGAAGGCATAAAAACCAGCGCCGACTCTACCATAGTCCTTAATATAACGCTTAATAGCAGCACACAGGATTTAAAAGAAGTGGTGGTAACAGGCACCATGCGTCGCGAATCGGTAGCGGCTTTACTGGCTTTTCAAAAAAACAATGTGGCGGTATCTGATGTAATGGCAGGCGACATTATTCGTCGCAACCCCGACCGCAATACAGGAGAAATCCTGAAGCGTGTGAGCGGCACAACGCTTGAAGGTGGGCGTTTTGTGACTATTCGGGGACTAAACGACCGCTACAATTTGGCGATGATAAATGGCACTTTGCTGCCCAGCACCGAACCTGACCGTCGGGCTTTTGCTTTTGACCTTTTGCCAAGTTTAATTATCGACAACCTGA
Organism: Chitinophagales bacterium; assembly: GCA_016787295.1. Lineage (GTDB taxonomy): Bacteria > Bacteroidota > Bacteroidia > Chitinophagales > UBA2359 > JAEUUX01. The sequence continues at coordinate 2,305 of JAEUUX010000135.1, read as the reverse complement.
TAATCACCAAAACGGCTACCAGCGATTTTCCATCGGAGTTTTCGGGCGGCATCATTCAAGTACAAACAAAAGAAGTGCCTGAAAATCGTTTTTTAAACCTACAAATAGGAACGGCTTATCATGCCTTAACTACCTTTCAGCCTTATTATCACGATCAACAAGCTATCAAAGGCATCGGCTTGAATCTACAAGAACGCCAATTACCCGCTGATTTTCCTGACTATGTCGATTCCAACGATCCCAAAGTATATGAATATACCCAAAAACTAAGTAATACTTGGGCAATAGAAAAAAGCAATATGGCTGTGCCTGCACTCAATATCCAATTAGCAGGAGGATTTAACCAAACAATGGGCGAACATCATCATTTGGGTTTAGTGGCTGCCCTAACCTATAACAATGCCATTCGGAACAGTTTTGTGCGTCGCCAGAACTTTGATGTCGACGGGCAGCGCAACTTTGAGGACAACGACCAACAAAGTATCCACAGCCGCAACACAAGTGCTTTGGTGAACGTTCGCTATGTGTTGCACAAAAACAATAAAATTAACTATCAAACCAATTTCACTGCCAACACCAACGACCAAACTACCTATAGAACAGGAGAAAACCGCGAAAATAATCTTATCCGTTCCTACGCCAATAGTTATAATGCCACTTTTTTGCAAACCCATCAATTAGGCGGTGAACACTATTTGCCCAAATCTAATATCAAAATACAATGGAACGGCAACTACACCCAAACACAACGACATACACCCGATAGCAAACAGTTGCAGTATTTCCGCTCTTTGGACAATACTGATGATTCTACTTATTTGGCACAAGTGGCTACAGGCTCGGCAACTTTGGACAAAGCTGGACGTTTTTATGGCAAACTGATGGACAATACCTACGGCGGTCGCTTGGACGTTAGTGTGCCTTATCGTTTGTTGAAACAAGCACAAACCCTTAAAGTAGGCGTTTTTAACCAAACAAAATACCGTCAATTTGACGCACGTGCTTTGGGTATGGTATACAATTCGCCTTTTTTGTTCCAATATGATTTGTTGCAATCATCACCCGACAGCATTTTTGCAGCACAACATATCAATGCCAACGGTTTTAAACTCAACGAAATAACAAGTCCTTCAGACCAATACCAAGCTGATAGAACCATTTGGGCAATGTATGCCATGACCGATTTTAAAATCACACCCAAATGGCGAACTATTTTGGGCGTTCGAATGGAGCAAAGCCAACAGCATTTGGTACTTTATAATAGTATTGGAGAGGATAGCACCTATGTTCAACAGTATGTCAATTTGTTGCCTTCCCTAAATATTGTATATAAATTGAACGAACAAAGCAATATGCGTTTTGCGGCTGCCAAAACAATATCGCGTCCCGAATTTCGTGAACTTTCGGCTTTTGCTTTTTATGATTTCGAAACCAGAGCTATTGTTATTGGTAATCCTAACCTCCGCCAAGCCTATATCTGGAACATAGACCTTCGTTATGAATTGTTTGCCAAAGATAACCAAACTTTTAGTGTATCAGCTTTTTACAAACGCTTCAATCGTCCCATCGAGCAGGTGTTCACTTCGTCGGGAGCAGGTTCGTTAAACAGAAGTTTCAATAATGCACAATCGGCTGCCAACTATGGTATCGAAACAGAGTGCCGCAAAAACTTTGGCTTTGTACATCGCTATTTGGAGCCGCTTACTTTGTCGCTCAACTTAGCCTATATTTATGCCAACGTCAAGATAGATAGTATTAACACTTTGTCTGACCGTCCTTTGCAAGGACAATCGCCCTATATCATCAACACCAATATCAATTACAATTGGTCAAAAGCAGGCATGAACATCACACTATTGTATAATCGCATTGGCAGACGCATCGTCGAAGTGGGTTCGGTGGTAGAGGGTTTTCCTGATATTTATGAAAATCCGCGCCATTTACTCGACTTGGCTATTAGCAAACAATGCTTCAAAAAAGCTAACATTCGCTTATCTTGTAACGACATTTTGGCACAACCCATATTGTTTTACCAAGATATAGACCAAAATCACAGCTACAACGAAGCAAAAGATAATTTAATTACGCAAGAAAAACAAGCACCCAATATCTCCTTGTCTTTTAATTATAGGTTCTAATCCCTTCATTCAATTCCAACTCGTCTTTTTTTGTTTTTGTGCAATACTATTATGTTCATAACAAAAGACAATGCAACCCAAACATACACCACACAACAAACATACACAAGCCTTTATGCTTGCCAAATGTATAAATACCTATAGCCTAAAATTGCGCTAAAAAATGC
>JAEUUX010000098.1 GCA_016787295.1 Chitinophagales bacterium | reverse complement strand
TAGTGCGCCAAATGTTTCTGTTAGTGCGCCAAATGTTTCTGTTAGTGCGCCAAATGTTTCTGTTAGTGCGCCAAATATTTCTGTTAGTGCGCCAAATATTTCTGTTAGTGCGCCAAATGTTTCTGTTAGTGCGCCAAATGTTTCTGTTAGTGCGCCAAATATTTCCATGAATGCGCCAAATATTTCCATGAGTGCGCCAAATATTTCCATGAGTGCGCCAAATATTTCCATGAGTGCGCCAAATGTTTCCGTGAGTGCGCCAAATGTTTCCGTGAGTGCGCCAAATGTTTCCATGAATGCGCCAAATGTTTCCATGAGTGCGCCAAATGTTTCCATGAGTGCGCCAAATATCTCCGTGAGTGCGCCAAATGTTTCCATGAGTGCGCCAAATGTTTCCGTGAGTGCGCCAAATGTTTCCGTGAGTGCGCCAAATGTTTCCGTGAGTGCGCCAAATATCTCCGTGAGTGCGCCAGATGGGTTTGTGCGCATGCAAGTGCGTCCGTGAGTGCGCCAAATTGCTTCGGGAGTGCGCCAAATCTTCCCGTGAGTGCGCCAGATGAGCTTGTGCGCAGCGCAAAACTGTTTGTAATGCGCACAAGTCCATCTGGCGCACGTACATTTGTCTTGTGCGCAGGGCAAAATGATAGAATTTATCTGCAATTTTGGTTTTTTCGGTAGGATTTAAACGCTACTTTACAGAAAAAATTACCATACAAAAACCCCACTATAATTGCAATTAGAGAAGAACTTGGGGTGAATAGAAACAGAAAATAATCGCTAAATACCAACAAAATATGGAGCATACTGTTTGAAAAAAAACGAAAAGTATTTTCATACATCGATAGCCCAAAAATAACAGCGGCTTGTCTCTCAACAAGAGACAAGCCGCTGTCTTATATCAAAATACCATTTGCTTTATCGCACTAAGGTAAGATTGTTTTTAAACATTTCCGTTGTGCCATCAGTATAAGTCACCACAACATAATAGACGTACACCCCCAATTCGCAATTAAATCCGCGATAGGTGCCGTCCCAGCCGTTGTTAAGGTTGCCTTCCGCCTCAAACATTTTTTGTCCCCAACGGTCATATACTAACAACTTAATAGTGGCAATATTAATACCACTAATACTGAAAACATCGTTTACTCCATCATTATTAGGAGAAAAAGCATTGGGAATAACAACGACATGTTGCGGTTTATTAACCGTTACTGTGATACTTACTGGTTCAGCACATTCGTTACCTGCTGTTTGTACCGTATAACTTGTTGTTTGCGTAGGTGTTGCCACAGGATTTGCACAATCCGTACAACTTAGGCTATTTGCGGCATTCCAAGTATAAGTTGTGCCGCCTGTTACGGTCAATTGCGTACCTTCGCCCAAATTGATGTCTGTATCGCCCGTAATTGTCAGAACAATACTTGGCACAATGGTCACCTCAAAAGTACTACTTGCCGAACAATTGCCACCTATCGCGTAGGTAATAACAAACGTGCCTACTGTTGTTGCATCAAAAGCCCCCGTAGTCGGATCTATTGCCAAACCTGTTGCCGAGAACGTACCACCATTTGTGCCACTAATCGTTGGCGTAATGTCCAACGTGCCTTGACAGTAAGTAGCAGCGCTATAAGCAAAGCTAGCGTCTCCTACTACTGTTTCAGTCAGGGTAGCCGTTACCGCAGGACTCACACAAGTAGGGTCGTTGTTTGCTACTGTCACTGCTGTATAGGTGCCAGCCACAGTAGGAACAAAAGTATTGCCTGTCCCAACTTCTTGGTTAGCCGCATCATACCAATGTACCGTAGCTGTAGCATCATTGTTCGTTACCTCAAAAGCGGTGGTATTAAGAGTCCCTTCACAAGTAGTTATAGCAGTATTCACACCCACAGGCGTTGGAACGTTGCAAGTACTACATACTTCAAACACCAAATCTACTTGAGTAGATGGACTTTGACAGCCGCTCGCTGTTTCCACAACCCAATAAGATACAGTGCCTGCTTGCGGGCTTGTGGGCGGAGTAAATGTATTGCTCGTTGCTAAAACCGTTGTCAAACCGTTATCTGCAAACCATGTTATTACACCACCTTGACTTGGACTAACGTTTAAAGCCGCAACCGTTTCATCTACACAATAAGGATTACTTACACCACTAACCACAGGTGCAGTTATCGCTGCTGAATTATTAAGCACAACCGAAGCCGTTGCCGAACAACCCGCTACCGTTTCCGTCACCGTCACGGTGTAAGTTCCCGCTGCCAAGTTGATGGGATTAAAGCCGTTGATAGCAGCATTATTCCACACATAATTATAGTTAGCGCCGTTGGGCGTTACCAATATCTCGCCATTATTGTTGCCACAAGTCGGTTGCGTAGCAGCCATATTGACCGTTAGTCCAGCATTGCTGTTTAGCGTGGCAGATGCTGTGGCTGTACAGTTAGTTGTGGTGTTGGTGACGGTGACGGTGTATGTTCCCGCACTTAGGTTATTCGGATTATCTCCACTCAAACCACCTGTCCAAGCGAAAGAAAAACCTGCACCGTTAGGCGACACGGCGATGCCACCATTATTTTGTCCGCAACTTGGTTGTGATATATTGGTAGTTGCAGTAAAACTAATTGGTGCGTTAATCGTTGCAGAAGTAACAGAACTACAAGCATTATTGTCTGTAACAGTCACGGTATAAGTTCCCGCTACTACGTTGGTAGGATTAGCACCCACTAAACCACCTGACCATGTGTATGTTGCCCCCGCCGGCGAC
>JAEUUX010000096.1 GCA_016787295.1 Chitinophagales bacterium | reverse complement strand
TAGTTCTTCAATTTAATACTGTCGGGTATAAACTTAGTTTGGGTCAAAGCGTATAAATACCGTTTATTCTTGCCTATATGAGTTGAAAGTTGTACCTTTGCACTAGACAATAACCGATTAAAAATAATTGTATGGCAAAGGTTTACCACATTGATTTGACATCAGACGAACGTAACAAATTACAATCGATTGCGAAAAAACGCTTATCAACAAGCGAAGCAAGCAAACGCAGTCATATCTTACTTGCAGCTGACCGTTTGGGTGATAAATGCTGGACTGATACTGAAATATCAGCAAAATATAATGTAAGCATACGTACCATTGAACGTTTGCGCCAACGGTTTGTGGAAGAAGGTCTGGGAGTATGCTTGTCGGGCAAGCCACGTCCCAACCTAGACAAGATAAAATTCGATGCCCAAGTAGAGGCTCATTTAATCGCAATTCGTTGTAGCACACCACCGGAAGGATACAGCAGTTGGACACTAAAACTACTGGGTGAGCGCTTAGTAGCTTTAGAACACGTAGATTGTATTAGTCAAGAGAGTGTGCGAAAAATACTAAAAAAAACGAAATTAAGCCTTGGCGGGTAGCGGAATGGGTCATACCAACAGTTGGGGCTGAGTTTGTGTGTGCGATGGAGGAGGTCTTGGAGGTCTATGCACGCCCTTACAATGCCTGCCAACCGGTTGTAAACTACGACGAATCGCCCAAACAGTTAGTTAGCGAAGTTAGAACTTCCTATATAGATAAGTATGGAGTTAAACATGAAGACTCAGAGTACGAACGCGAAGGTGCTGCCGACGTGGTAATGATAGTGGAATCCTTAAAAGGACACAGAGAGGTCTTGGTGCAGGAAGACCATACAGGAGCTACCTGGGCTAACAATATGGCTTATATTGTGGAAAAAATGTACCCCGATGCGGCTAAAATTACCATCGTTTTAGACAACCTTTCTTCACACAAAAAACACCAACTATACAAGGTGTTTGACCCTGAACGTGCTCGCAATATCCTAAATAAAATAGAGTTTGTCTATACGCCAAAGCATGGTTCATGGTTAAATATTGCAGAATGCGAACTTAGTGTCTTATCCCGTCAAGCTTTACAGCAACGTTTTGCTACAAAAGAACAATTAGCATTGCAAGTTCAAACTTGGGCAAGCCAACGAAACAACCAACAAAGAACCGTCGACTGGCAATTCAAAACCGCTGATGCTCGTATCAAACTCAAAAGCCTTTACCCGACAATATTAAACTGAAAGACTACTTAGCGCATAATACAAAAAAAATATCATGACAAAGGCGCAAAAAATGAAAATTGTTTGTACTTTTGCGGCGGGCAAGCGGGATAATTGTTAATTATCAATGGTTAATTGTTAATTATCGTGTTTGTTCGGTTGGACGTTTTAGTAATGCTTTTTCGCTTTGCTAAACCCCTTCTCCGAAACACCCATTAACAATTGATAATTAACCATTAACAATTATTCATTTCTGCCCTTTTCCACTATCAGAATGGA
>JAEUUX010000061.1 GCA_016787295.1 Chitinophagales bacterium | reverse complement strand
GCATGGTTTCCAAAGCGGTTTCCAAACCTTGGGCTTAAACCACTCCAAATATACTCCCCTTATCAAAACCATCGGTTTTTTGGTGGGTGTTCTCATTCCTCTGGGTTTTGCGGCGCAACCCGTTTATGTGTTTTTGAAATCAGCGGGGATTTTGTAGTTTTGTTGTAAACATTGAGACCATTTGGGTAAATATAAAATATGCAAGAACTACTGACAATTAAGGAAGCAGCCGCCTTTGCTACTGCTTATACCAACAAAAATATTACCACTTCTAATATATCGTATCTTGTTAACTATGGTCGTATTGAAAAAATAACGACAGAGTCAGGTATGCTTTTAGGTAAACAAGATTTGATTAACTACTATAATTCCTATATGGGAAACCGCGAGGTGGAATGGAAAGAGCAGTTGGGCACAGATTTAAATTGGGCTTTAAGTTTTGACTATTTAAAGGAAGCAGACACAACAAAACACATTCATAGGCTGCATCCATATAAAGGAAAGTTTATTCCCCAGTTGGTAGCCTATTTTTTAGATACCCATATAGACGAGTTTAAGCAAAATGTTGTTTTTAATGAAGGAGACGTTGTTTTAGATATTTTTTGCGGAAGCGGCACAACTTTAGTTCAGGCAAATGAGTTGGGCTTACATGCTGTTGGCATAGACGTATCTGCTTTCAATACCTTGATATCTAATGTTAAGGTGATGAAAGTTGATTTGGACGAATTATATACCATTGTCTCACAGATTACTGCTAATTTAAAGGTATTTGTTTCCTCATCAAAAGTACCTTTTTTTGAAAATAGGCTTTTGGAAGCGTTGAATAAGTATAATAATCAATTTTTTCCATCTCCCGAATTCAAAATTAAAGTTCGAAAAAAAGAACTGAACGAGGCAGAATATGGTGATCGACATGAAAAAGAGTTTTTGGAAATATATCGTCAATTGTTAGCTGAATTTCAGGTGCAAATTTTTCAGGAAAATAAAAATCGGTTTATCGAAAAATGGTATTTACTACCCATTCGCAGCGAAATCGATTTTGTTTTTAACGAAATCAAAGCAATCAATAACCCAGCTATAAAAAAAATACTGACTGTTATATTAAGTAGAACCATCAGAACTTGTCGAGCCACCACACATGCAGATTTGGCTACTTTGGTAGAACCTATTGACGCGCCCTATTATTGCGCAAAACATGGTAAAATTTGTAAACCTTTATTTTCTATGGTTTCATGGTGGGAAAGATACACCAAAGATACCATTCAACGTTTACAAGATTTTTATAAACTTCGTACCGAAACGCATCAAATTTGTATTAACGGAAATTCGGAAAGCATTGATTTATGGTCGGCTTTGCAAACAAAAAGTCCCGCTCTGTATGACATTGTACAGCAAAAAAAAATAAAAGGTATTTTTTCAAGCCCTCCTTATGTGGGTTTGATTGACTATCACGAACAACATGCATATGCGTATGATTTATTTGGATTTGAAAGAAAAGACGCGGAAGAAATAGGTCCTATGTTCAAAAAGCAAACCAAAAAAGCACAACAAGACTATGTAGCGGGCATTTCAAATTGTTTAAACAACTGTAAACGTTTTTTGGCAGAAGATTATGATGTCTTTTTGGTGTCTAATGACAAGTATAATTTGTATCCTCAAATTGCTGAAAATGCAGGTATGCAAATTGTTAATCAATATAAACGCCCTGTATTAAATCGTACAGAAAAAGATAAAGGAGCATATGCTGAAATAATTTTTCATCTCAAATCCAAAGAATAGAAAATGCCATTAACCCAAGAACAACTACTCAACATCGAACAGGTTTTGAAAAATGCTTTGCGGTCTAAATTTCAGAACTATAAGCCCGAACCTGCTGCTATGCCATTTCACACTCGTCTTTTAGGTAAGGATAAACTTGCCTTGTTTTCGTTTATCCATTCCCTAAATACAAACTTTGGCACAAGCATTTTTGAACCCGTTGCCAGAGAAATGTCTATTCTCCGTTTTAAACGAGTCGAATCACAAGCTGTTGCTGGTGAATATATTAGCTCTGACGCTTTTGGCGTGATTCAAGAAATTATTACTGATTTAACCGCCGCTAAAGGAAGTGTTCCTAATAAATTGGTTGAAATAGAAAAAATTAGGGCAGTATGTCGCAGTGGTAAAATGCAAAAG
>JAEUUX010000039.1 GCA_016787295.1 Chitinophagales bacterium | reverse complement strand
TTTTGCTCCATCGCATAGCTATACCACAGGCGGTACTTACGAAGTTTGTTTAACCCAAAACGTTATGTCAGGTAACAACCTTGTTTGTTCCGATTCTACTTGCCAAACTATTACGTTGGGCAGTTGCAACGCCAATTTCACGAGCAACAGCAACTTTGCAGGTATTGCCAATTTCACCGACCAAAGCACCAGCACAGCGGGAACTATCACCGCTTGGAGTTGGATATTTGGCGACGGTAGCACGGCAACTACTCAAAATCCTACCCACCAATACACTGCCAGTGGAACGTATAATGTTTGCTTGGCTATTACGACTAATACAGGCTGTTCTGATAGTTTTTGCAGCAATATTACTGTCAACGTGCCGACTTGTAATGCGGATATGACAGTAAATATTGGTACAGCCGCTTTGGGCATTTTCACCACCAATACCTCTACCCATTCACCCGCTACTTTGCCCGTCGATTATTTGTGGGAATTTGGGGACGGAACAACCTCAACGGCTTTTGCTCCATCGCATAGCTATACCACAGGCGGTACTTACGAAGTTTGTTTAACCCAAAATGTAACCTTTGCGGGTATCATTGTTTGTTCCGATTCTACTTGCCAAACTATTACGCTGGGCAGTTGCAACGCCAATTTCACGAGCAACAGCAACTTTGCAGGTATTGCCAATTTCACCGACCAAAGCACCAGCACAGCGGGAACTATCACCGCTTGGAGTTGGATATTTGGCGACGGAACAAGCGGTAACACTCAAAATCCTACGCACCAATACACTGCCAGCGGAACGTATAATGTTTGCTTGGCTATTACGACTAATACAGGCTGTTCTGATAGTTTTTGCAGCAATATTACCGTCAATGTGCCGACTTGTAATGCTGATATGACCGTAAACGTAAACTTAACTGGCTTCGGTATAACCACCACCAATACCTCTACCCATTCACCCACTACTTTGCCCGCCGATTATTTGTGGGAATTTGGAGACGGAACAACCTCAACGGCTTTTGCTCCATCGCATAGCTATACCACAGGTGGTACTTACGAAGTTTGTTTAACCCAAAATGTAACCTTTGCGGGTATCATTGTTTGTTCCGATTCTACTTGCCAAACTATTACGTTGGGCAGTTGCAACGCCAATTTCACGGGCAACAGCAACTTTGCAGGTATTGCCAATTTCACCGACCAAAGCACCAGCACAGCGGGAACTATCACCGCTTGGAGTTGGATATTTGGCGACGGAACAAGCGGTAATACTCAAAATCCTACGCACCAATACACCGCCAGCGGAACGTATAATGTTTGCTTGGCTATTACGACTAATACAGGCTGTTCTGATAGTTTTTGTAGTGATATTACCGTCAATGTGCCGACTTGTAATGCTAATTTTCTAATGATAGCAGAAATAGGCGGCTTCGGTATAACCACCACCAATACCTCTACCCATTCACCCGCTACTTTGCCCGCCGATTATTTGTGGGAATTTGGAGACGGAACAACAAGCACTGCTTTTGCTCCATCGCATAGCTATACCACAGGTGGTACCTATCAAGTTTGTTTAACCCAAAATGTAACCTTTGCGGGTGTCATTGTTTGTTCCGATTCTACTTGCCAAACTATTACGTTGGGCAGTTGTAATAGTAGTTGGGTATACACAGACCTTAGCAACGGACTAATTGAATTTACGGATATTACAATTACTAACGCAGGTAATATTGTTAGTTGGGCATGGACATTTGGCGACGGAACAACCGACAATACCCAAAATCCTATGCACCAATACACTCAAGAAGGTACTTATCAGGTATGTTTGACTGTTGCCACCGACATGGGCTGTAGTAGCGTTTGGTGTGATGATATACCTATTATTTTTGCGAATTGTGGCGCTGATTTTAGCTTCGTCATAGGTGCAGATAATTACACCATCACCACCACCAACCTCTCTACCTATACACCCGCTACAGCCACTGCGGATTATCTATGGGATTTTGGCGACGGAACGACCAGCACCCTTTTTGAACCCAACCACACCTATACCACAGGTGGTACTTACCAAGTTTGTTTGATCCAAAATGTCGTATTGAATAACAGCATCGTTTGCACCGACCAAGCCTGTACGCCCGTCACTATTGTGGGCAATTGTAATGCAGATTTTACTATTAGCGCAGGACAACTGCCTCAAGATTATGTTTTTGTGGATACATCTTCTCCCGATTACGGCACCATTATATCATGGAGTTGGGATTTAGGCGACGGCAACACCTCCACCGAGCAATTCCCCTATCACCACTACGACCAAGCGGGCATCTATACCGTCTGCCTAAGTATCACCAACGAATACGGCTGCACTGCTACCACCTGCCACGATATTACGGTAAGCACCTGCTCCGCTGATTTTGACTATACCTATAGTTATAATGTTGCTACCAACCTGCTCGATGTCAGCTTTACCTCCTTTGCTAACGCTGCCCCCAACGGCATTGACAGCTATATTTGGAATTTTGGAGACGGAACAACGAGCAACGAAGCTAATCCCATACACGCCTACGCGCAAGGCACTTATACCGTCTGCCTAACCATCACATCTGGCGACTGCACCATTACCGACTGCCAAAACATTACTATTGGCGACTGTCAAGCCTTTTTTGAAGCAAGTGTCAATGGTCTAACGGTTAATTTTGACAACCAATCTTGGAGCCAAAGCAGCGATATTGCGTCTTGGTTATGGGATTTTGGCGACGGAACGACAAGCACCGACTCCGCCCCTGCCGACCACACCTATCCTGCCGTAGATGCAACCTATACCGTGTGCCTTAGCCTTGTGGCTTTTGACAATTGCACTTCCACCTATTGCACCAATATCACCATTACAGCACCCAATACCTGCACCGCCAACTATACCTTTATTGCCAATGGCACAACGGTTGATTTCTTTGACACTTCTACCGCCTCTGACCCCATCGTGACGTGGAGCTGGAACTATTTGGGTTTTGTATTCTCTACCGAACAAAATCCGACTTTTGATTTTGGCTTACCGGGCAGTTATGATGTTACGCTCAACATTAGCACCATAGACAATTGCACCTCGTCCATCACCCAAACCATCGTTCTCGATGCCAACTGTTCGGCATGGTTTAATCATGATGGCGTTGGCAACAATGCAGTGGTATTTGTAGACAATTCACAAAGCACCGGTGGCGAAAGCATTACCGACTGGACATGGAGCTTTGGCGATGGCAGCGGCAGTAGCAGCAACGTCAATGACCCCATTACGCATCAATACCAACAAGCAGGCACCTACGATGTCTGCCTCTCCATCACCACCGACGGCGGTTGTCAGGACACCTATTGTAGAATGATTATTGTGGGCAATCCTTGCGACGAATTATTCGCCAATTTTGGTGCCTCACAAGTGGGTACAACACTCGATATGCAGTTCAATAATTTCTCACAAGGCGATGTAGATGATTATCTATGGAATTTTGGAGACGGCACTTTCTCTACTGAGGCAAGTCCTTTGCATACCTTTGCACAATATGGCAACTATAATGTTTGCCTCACCGTATCGAGTGATGCAGGCTGTAGTAACCAAATTTGCGAACCTTATACGCTTAACCCGCAAATACCTCCTGTGGTGTCGGAGTTCCAAATCAGTCCTACTTTGTTGTTTAATCCTACCGAACCCCTAACCATCAAAATCGAATCGCCACAAGCACAATCGGCAACGGTATGGATTAGAGCCGTCAATGGTCAGCATATAGACGTTCTCGAACGTGAGCTAACAGTAGGTAGCAATGTCATTACGGTCGAGCATCGCTATCTTTCTCCCGCTATGTACGTGGTGAGTGTTATTCTCGAAAGCGGTGTTAGCTATAATGCTAAGGTAATCCGTTTTTAGTCTATCCTTTATATCCCCAACAAAAGCTATCGCTAACAATGCGGTGGCTTTTGTTTTTTTTTATGGGGCATAACAAAATAACGAAGCCCTGCTTATAACACCAATAGCAGCTACCAAAATACTTTTGATAGCTGTTGGAAGTTCAACGGTACGCGCGCAAATGTTTACTTTTTCGCTTACAGAAACTTTAGCGGTACTACAAACATTTGCATTTTCATTTCCAAACTTGTAAACGCAATTACGAACATTTGCATTTTCATTTCCAAACTCATCAACGCACCTACGAACGTTTGCATTTTCATTTCCAAACTCATCAACGCACCTACGAACATTTGTATTTTCATTTCCAAACTCATCAACGCACCTACGAACATTTGACCTACCGCTGATGAGTTCGTAAGCACTAAAAATGCTTATTGTATGATTAGTTTTTAGATATGAAACACCTTTTTTTGCCTTAATGCTGCCATTATTGTTAGTTTATGCCTTATTATTTTTCTAAATACAAAAATCGCTATTGTCTTAAGCTGATAGTCCTTAATAATATTTTGTATAGAAAGTGTAATTATCAACAATTTTGTGTACCTTTGCAAGACTTATAATGGTATAAGATAGGTGGTCATAAAAAAAATATCTGCTATTTATTCCGTTTTCATCACCCCATAACATCACAATTATCCTATGAAAAAAATCTACTTACTGCTATGTGGCAAGAAGGTGTAATATGAAACAATAAACAGCTATTTAACAAAGCTACAAAAGGGTGGCATTCATCAAGAAATCACTCAATAATATCACCCCATCGGGGTTTTTATCTTTTTTATTCGTACATCGTTTGCTATAAACATTACACCCCGTCAGGGTTAATTGGCGACAAATATCGATATCTTTGTGTTTCTTTTTGTTGTTAATATCTTATTAAACAAGTCTTTAGTTGTTTTTATTTTCATTATCACATTGCCTATCCCTTCGGAAGTTCAAAACATCTGAATGGATACAATAACAATCAATTATCCTATGAAAAAAATCTACCTACTGCTATTCGGGCTACTGCTTATTGGTATGAACAACTACACTACTGCCCAAACCTTAGATACCACCATCGTCGTTAAAAAGATAGAACGCCGACAATACGGTTTTGCGGAAGTTGAATATACTTTGCCTGTTTGGAAACGTATTAGCGAACAAATGTTAATTACTTGTGCTGCAAGCAAATGGGCTAAGGTCAAATCCGATCGTGGTTGTTGCTTTTCATACGACCCTGAAAAATGCAAAGTATGGGGATTATACGAAGTTCGCGCGCAATATAAAACTGTCACTAAAATAGAATTAGCGCGTCCCTTACTATGGAAAGAAACCCCAATCTGGATGCCCGAAGCCTATTTGTTTAAAAATATCGTTTTTTCTTGCGATATATCTCCCAATCCCGCCGAAACGCAACTGCGCCTCGCTCTTACACCCGAACACACCGCCCAACATCTCTATATCACCAACTTTCAGGGGGCTGTGGTCTATGAACAAGACATTGACACGCATGAGCAGTTGTTTTGGATAGACCTTAGTTATTTTCCTGCGGGTATGTATGCCATCTGGCTTACCGATGCGCAGCGGCATTTGCTCAAAGATACGGATAACACTTTTGTTAAACGCTAAGATAGTCTTTCTTTTACAATTATCCCTTCGGGGATTTTGAACCCCCGAAGGGATACAACGGACAACACTTTTGTTAAACGCTAAGATAGTCTTTCTTTTACAATTATCCCTTCGGGGATTTTGAACCCCCGAAGGGATACAACGGATAACACTTTTGTTAAACGCTAAAAATCTCCCCTTATCTCTCGTATGAAAACCTTATACCTCTTTTTATGCTTTGGGTGTGCTTTCGGTACGCTACTTGCGCCTGCCCAATCGGTCTATGAGCCTGCTATAGCGCCTTTTTATCACGGTGTTGCTTCGGGCGACCCACTACCCGATGCCGTTATTTTGTGGACAAGAATTACGCCGAGCAATGCACCTGCTACTATTCCTTTGCTATGGCAGGTGGCAACTGACACGACTTTTGAGCATATTGTCCGATATGGTTATGGCAATACCACCCCAAACATTGACTATACTTTTAAGGTGGACGCAGACGGTTTGCAGCCCGATACCTATTATTTTTACCGTTTTTATGCTTTGGGCAAATACTCGATGGTGGGGCGCACCCAAACTGCACCCGCCGAAACAAGCGAAAACACCCAAGTCCGATTGGCTATTACCTCTTGTGCAGAGTTTGCAGACGGTTATTTTACGCCTTACCGCAAAATAGCGCAGCGAAACGACATTGATGCCGTTGTGCAGTTGGGTGACTATATCTATGAACGTAGCGGCAGCGACATTCGCGCCTTCGACCCCGATGATGAATTGGTGAGTTTGGCACAATATCGGACGCGCCATAGCCAATATAAGCTCGATTCCGATTTGCGGGCAGCCCATCAACGCTATCCTTTTATTGTTATTTGGGACGACCATGAGTTTGCTAACAATGCCTATCGCGACAATGCAGGCGGACACAATAGCCTGTTTGAGGGCAGTTGGGAAAGCCGAAAAGCGGCTGCCACACAAGCCTATTATGAGTGGCAACCTATCCGTTTGCCCGACCCCAACGGTAATCCGCAACGCATATATCGGCGCTTGGGTTTTGGTAGTTTAGTTGATTTGTTGCTGTTGGATACGCGCATTATCGGGCGCGACCAACAGGCTTTTGCTTTTGTGGGTGCAGATGATAGCGACCGCACTATTTTGGGCAGTAGCCAGCGGGAATGGTTGTTGAATGCTTTGAGTGGTTCTGTTGCTCGCTGGAAAATCATCGGACAACAGGTTATGTTTGCCCCTTTTCGCATTGCGGGCGCTCGCGTCAATAATGACCAATGGGACGGTTATACGGCAGACCGTCAGCGGATATTAGACCATATTGTTCAGCAAAATATTACCAATACCGTCGTGCTTACGGGTGATATTCATAGTGCTTGGGCAAACGATGTGCCGTATAACAACTATAATCCCGCTACGGGCGAAGGCTCGGCAACGGTGGAATTCATTACGCCCAGCATTACGTCGGACGGTTTTCCTTTTGAGTTTGGACAAGACGTGATTTTGGACGATAACAGCCATGTTAAATACAATAATTTGCTCGGTAAAGGGTATATCGTCTTGGACATTACACCCAACCAAGTGCAGGCAGACTATTATTTTGTGAATACGATTAGCGCACCCACCTCTTCGCAATACTTCGAAACGGCTTATCGTATTATTGACCAGACGCGCTATTTGCAAACTGCCTCCTCTCCTACCCTTAGCACCGAAACGGCGGCGGTTCTGCCTGCTGATGCCTTGTCTCCCGATGTGGTAAAGTTGCAATTGCGGCTTTTTTTGGAGGGTGCAACGCAAGATAACAACATGACCACTTTTTTGCGCCAAAACAACCTTTTACCTTTGAATCAACCTTTCAATGCGGCTCCGTGGGACTATGCAGGGACGGAATCGGTGCCAAATGCTGCTTTTTTTCCTACAAATACGGTCGATTGGGTGTTGGTGGAACTGCTCGATACTAGCAATACGCAAACTGTGTTGTATAGAACGGCTGCCCTTTTGTTGGCTGATGGTCGTGTTACGTCTTTGCGCGAAGGTAGTAGTAGTGTCTGGATACCCAACCTTGTGCCTTATCAACAAAGTTGTAAAGTGGCGGTTCGGACGCGCAACCATTTGGCGGTGATTAGTAGCCAAAACATATTGCTACCCAATGCAACGGTATATGATTTTGGTGAGGCGGCGGAGCGTGCTTTGGGTATAGCGCAACAAACCCACCCCACTGCGCTGTGGCAGTTGTGGGCGGGCGATATAAACCAAGATGGGGTGATTAATTATGGCGATTACAATGTTTGGAAAACGCAAAGTAGCAACAATAGTGCGGGCTATCGGTCGGGCGATGTGAATCTGGACGGCTATGTCGATGCGAATGATTTTTCGTTTTGGCGCACCAATGCTCGACAAATTGGTATTGCCGAAATTCGGTGATTTTTGTCTTGAGGTGGTTTATCTGCCAACGGTATTTATGACAGCACTACCTTTTTCGGATATTCTTAAGTTCGTTTAATTTATCCATAATCCATTGGCGGTCGCTAATAGGTTTTGTTTTGAGTTGCTCCATTTTTCGCTCTATGCGCAGTATGATGTCTTGGCGGGTGTCGGGCATTGTTTTGGCGTTAAAAAGTTGTCTTGCCAAGCTGATAAAATTGAGGTAGGCTCGGCGATTTTGTTGGCTTCGGAGGCGGTGTGTTTCGCGCACAAATCGCTCGAAGGAGTAGGTAAAGTCGGTAAAGACGTAGGAGGCATTTGTTTCGTAGTAGATTCTCAGCAAGAAAGTGCGGCGGTCAAGAGGATAAAGGTTGTCTAAGAGGTCGTAGTGGTGGAAGAAATTGAGGGCTTCGTCATACTGTTTTTGGTAGAAATGCCACAAGGCGCGCGAAAAATAGAGCATGGGTTCGCGGTAGTTGGGAGCTATTTGTTGGGTGTATTCGTTGATAATTTTGTCGACCCAGTCGTAGCGTTTGGCGCGCAGCCCCACAATGACAATGTTTTTGAAGTGCAATGGTACGATGTGGTTGTTGCTGTGAAGGAGTTTGTTGTCCAACATTTTTTCGTACAACACCAAGATGTCGTTGAGGTAATCAGTGTCGCCTGTTTTCCATTGGCGTGTGCAGAAGACGGTTGCAAACGTATACATATTGCTAAGATCGTCGTCGGAGATGGCTTTGTTGTCGGTGTATTGGAATAGCAATCGTTTGAATTCGGAGAAATGAATTTTGTGGTTTTCGTTTTCGGAGAACAGCAATGAAATAAGGTAATATAACTGCAAAGAGGGGTGTTTTTCTAAGGTATTATTGCTTACGATGTCCTTGAGTTGTTCGGCGTTGATGGCTTGTTGGTGTATATTGAGTTGGTTGAGTTTGGAGACGGCGTTGTATTTTAGTTTGTTGAGGAGGTAAAAAGTATCAAGGTGGAACAAAACTTCGCGCAATTTTTCGGTGATTTGTCCTTTTGATTGTTGTGAAATACGCACGCGATAATCCAATTGTTCGGTGAGGTATCTGGTACGAAAATAGTCTTCATTTTTGAGTTGTATTTTGTCTAAGGTTTGTCGTTCGTATTTGTATATTTGTTCGTATTGTTTACCGAGTTCGCGCTGGTTGAGGCTTCGGAGAAGGAGGTATTGGCGATAATGTGTTTCTTCTTGGCTCATAAATTCGTTGTAGCACAAAAATTGTTCTACCAAGCCTTTGAGTTGGCTCATAAGGTTGCGCAGCGAAGAAGCCTCGCTGTCTGTTTTCCCTTTAAACATTTTTAGCATAGTAGATTCCTTGCTCAAAACGGGCGCATCAAGGCGCGGATATGTTTTGGCAATCAGTTCATACAACTTAAGACACATTTGGCTATTATTATGCAAAGGGCTTCGCAAAAAATCCCCCAGACGCTCAAATTCGTCGGTGCTAAGGGTTCTGATGATTTGAAAAAGAGAACTATTATACATGGCAGATAGGAATTGTTTGGCAAAGATAGGCAATTTTTGTGGTTTATGAGCTATGTAGCTCCTTTTTTGTGTTGTATTGCAGCAAGGGAATTTTCGGGGGTGATGTATTTAGTGTTTTTTTTGTAACTACCAATGACAGCATTTCGCTTAATATTTTTGGCAGTAGACGCATGTTTTTTGGCGTTTTTGGGGGTATATTCAATAAGTATTTGGCAATGAAAAATCAAGTTCTTCAAGACGGTGCTATCCGTAGTCAAAATTTTTATAGGAGCGATTTATTGCTCCAACACTTGGTTGAGCGCTATTGGAATGCAGCTCGCAAGGCGTATTTTATGCCTCTTTATGTAGGTTTGGGCGAAAAAGCTGCTACCATTATGGACGCTTTGTCGTTGGAGGCGGATAAAGAGTCGCCAAGTTTGGTGAAAAGGAATCACTATGGCGAAACGTTGAATGATATTAAGTTTCACCCTGCCTACGGTGCTTTGTTGGACATTGCGGCAGGTTCAGAGATGTTTTATCCCAAGTGGAATGCCGATGTAAGAGCAAGTCTGGGCGAAGGGAATCATGCTTCAGGCTTTGTTGTTGGGCAGTTGTTTTGTATGAGCGAGATGGGGCAGTATTGTCCTTTGGCTATGACCGACGGTGTGGCTCGTTTGATTGACCACTATGGCGATGCGGCGGACAAAGCCTATTGGCTGCCCAAATTATCTGCTCGTTCGGGCAGTGACTTGGCTACGGGCGCTATGTTTTTGACCGAAAAAAGCGGCGGGTCTGATGTGGGTGCCAACTTGGTCACGGCAGAGGCGGTTGGCGAGGGTTATTATCACCTAAACGGTGAAAAGTGGTTTTGTAGCAATGTGAATGCTGATGTGATTTTTGTGTTGGCTCGCACCGATGCAGCTATTGCTGGCACGCGCGGTTTGTCTATCTTTTTGGTGTCGCGCTATTTGGAAGACGGCAGCCGCAACCCGATGGAAGTGGTGCGTTTGAAAGATAAATTGGGCGTTCGTTCGATGGCAAGTGCGGAGTGTTTGTTGCAAAATACCGTCGGCAAGTTGTATGGCAAAGAGGGCGAAGGCATGAAAATTATGCTCGACATGATTGCTTTGATGCGTATTTATAATGCAGTTACGGCTTTGGCGGGCGAACGGCGGGCGTTGGTCGAGGCTTATCAACACTTGAGTTTTCGGAATACTTTTGGCAAAAACGCTTTGGAACACGCGCTTATTCGCAGCAAGTTGGCGAGTTTGTGCAGCACCTATACCAGCGATTTCTATTTGACTTGGCACAGCATTTTTACGATGGATCGGGCAGAGGCGGGAGATATGGCGGCGGCGGCACGTTTGCGCTTATTGACCCCAATGGTGAAATATTGGACAGGAAAGAATACGGTGTATGTGGTGCGGGAATGTATGGAATTGGTGGGCGGTTTGGGTTATATTGAGGACGGAATATTGCCAAAACTGTTTCGCGATGTGTTGGTCTTACCAATTTGGGAAGGAGCAGGTAATATTATGTTGCTGGATATGTGGCGGGCGGTGCAAAAATCGGATAGTCTACAGGCTTTGTTGTCAGAAATGGAACTTTTTTATACTTCAGATACCAATGAATATGCGACAACCATAGCAGCGCTTGAGCAATGGAAAGCCCATTATGTGCTTATTGCGAGTTTGGCAGATAGGGAGCAACAAGAGGCGAATTTACTGACCTTATTTGAGTCGTTAATTGCTTTGTACCAAGATTTTCTGTTGCGGTTGTACCATGATTCGGAGAGCGAGGCATGGATAGCGGGTGCGATGGCTTGGCGCGCGATGGCTGATGCTCCTTTGCAAACTGTTCCTTCGGTGGAGACTATTCGAGCTATGATGGGTTGGGTTTGGTGAGAAAAGCTGCTTAGAATGTGGGTTATATAGTTTAACGCCCTTAGCGTGTTTGTCACGTTAAGGGCGTTTTTTTTGGGTATTTGTAAGACATGAAACAAAGTTCTGTCCTTATGTTATGTTTGTTGTAGGGTTTTGTAACGGCTTATGTTCCGTTATTTTTTCTGTTGTTGGCGACGACGTTGTTCTTCCATTGCTTCTTCCATTCGTTGTTGGAAAGCCGATTTTTTGGCGGGTTTGGCTTTATTAGAAGCTATTTCGGCATGAATTTTTTGTTCGTCGATAAAGTATTTTTTGATTGCCCATTGTTGAGCAAAGCTAATCAAATTGGATACCAATACATAATATGTTAGACCTGCCGAAAAGCTATTAAAAATGAATACCAGCATAATCGGCATAAGGTATTGCATCATTTTCATTTGCATTGCCATTTCGGGGCTTGTAGATGGTGTCATCTGGTTGTTTAAGCGGCTATAAAGATAGGTACTTGCCGCCGACAGAAGACAGAACAAACTCACATGGTCTCCATATAAAGGAATACGGAAAGGTAAGTCCCAAATGGAATCGTAAGTAGAAAGGTCTTTTGCCCACAAGAAACTTTGCTGTCTCAACTCGATGGAGGCAGGAAAAAAACGATACATTGCGACCAAGATGGGGAATTGCAACAATTGTGGTAAGCAACCACCAAACGGACTGACACCTGCTTGGTTATACAGTTTCATCTGCTCGACCTGTAAGGCTTGGGCATCATTACCATGTTTTTGGCGCAACGCTTCCAATTCGGGTTTCAATACGTTCATTTTGGCAAAAGACAAGTAAGACTTGTATGTTAGCGGCCACAACACCAATTTGATGATGAGGGTAAGCAATAGAATAATTATTCCATAATTGCTAATGAATTTGCTTAGGAGGTTGAATATGGGGATAATGATAAATTTGTTGACCCAACCAAATATACCCCAACCCAAGGGCAACAAGGCTTGCATCTCGTTGTTCATTTTGCGGAGGGTTTGGTAGTGGTTCGGACCGAGATAGTATTGCATCGGGAAGCTAAAGTTGTTTTTAGCTTCGTAGTTAAAGGCTAAATCGGCTTTATTAGTAGCAATGGTGCGGTGGTTATTGGCATCGGTAGGATACTGAAGCGCGAAGTTGGCAGTATTGAAAGCTCCTGTTTTGGCAATGAGGGTATTGTTAAAGAAATCCTGTTTAAAACTTACCCATTGTGTCGGTGTTTCGGCGGCTTCGCTGGCATCGGAAGTACTAAATAAATAGTCGGGCGAGTCGTCTTTGGGTTTGAAATAGATACCAGAATTTTGCCTTTCTGTGGTAATTTCTTTTTCTTGCGACAAAATTTCGTTGGCTAAGGAGAGTTTTATGGGTGCGCCATTCGCTATTTTTTTGTCCATGCCCACCATATTGACAACATAGTCCAACACATAGCTATCTCCTTGAGGCAAAGTATAGGTTTGTTCAAAATAAGAAGTAGAATCGGCTTGCAGTTTGAAACTAACACTATTGGCGTTGATTTGTTGGGTAGCGAAATTAAATTGTTGTGTTTCGATGTTTTTTGCGCCAATAGCAAAAGTATAGTTCTGCACATTGCTGCTGCCATCGACAAGAATTAAGGGTTTTCCGTCGTGGGTTTTGTATTTTTTGAGTTCCACTTTTTTGATTCTCCCTCCTTTGGAGGTTAATTCCACCTTCATCACATCGTTTTCCATGTTGAGGGTTTGTTCGGTGGCATTGGTTTGAGGAAAAATAGCTGTGGCTGTGGAATCTAAAGTAGCCAAAGCCGCAACGGGTTGAGGTGTCGCAGTTTTGGTGCTATCAGCAGTAGCGGCGGTAGTAGCGGGAGGCGTTGGTTCTGGCTGAAAAAACACATTGAACGTTACCAAAAGAAGTGCCATCAGCACCAGCGCCGTCAGGGTATTTCTATCCATATTGGGTTTAAGGTGATAAAATTGATGCTTTTGTAATTTTAGCGGTGCAAAGATACGGTTTTTTATGGAATTATGTGGCAAAAAAAAGCACAGTTTGTGTTTTGACAGCACAAACTGTGTTTTATAGCTGGTATAAAAAGCCGTTTTATTCGCTAAATGCTATTTTTTACCTGTTTTTAGGTCTTCGACAATGCTTTGTGTGCGTTTATCAGCAGGAAGAAGATTGAGTTTTCGTTGAAAATATTCCAACGATTTTTGGTAATCTTTCTTTTTGTGATAATAATCGCCTAATGCTTCCCACACAATAGGGTCGTCAGGAAAGTATTTTGCATTGAGCTTTAGGAGTTCGAGAGCTACAGTGCTATTGCCTTGTTTACTGTATTCGTTGGCTAAACTATTGAGCGAAAAAGACGTTTCCAATTTGGCGCGTTTGTCGGTCAATAGGCGGTCGAAGTTATTGACCACACTCACCACACCTTCATATTGCAATAATTCATTGACCACAAAAGCGGTGGCATCGGCTGGCACAAAATAGTTGTCGTCATACATAATTTGCTCTAAACGGTCGGCGAGGTCGGCGGCGGTATTGAGGTGATAGTTGGAGCAAACCACAATGGTATAACCATCATCGGGATATTTGCGCAACTGTACGCTCAAACCGTCTAAATATCCACCTTGAAACAATACGCGTTTGTTGTTGAACTGTCTTTTTTTCCAACCATAACCATAGCCATAATTGAATTTCTGGGTCAAGGTGTCGCGCATGGTATAGTCGGCAAACATGATTTTTTGGTAATCGGGCGACAAAAGGCGATAATTATCTAAATTATTCGAAAAACGAATCAGGTCGTCGGCAGTACTATACACACCATCGGCACCCATCGGAAATGCTCCCCACAATTCGGAGGCTGTTACAGCTTCTAAGGAATTATCAAAGGTATAACCCATAGCTTTGTTTGGCACAACCTGATGCCAAAAGTAAGGTTGGGTTTCGGTCATGTTGGCAGGTTGAAAAATATACCTTTGTAAATAGTCTTTGTATGACATGTTGCTCATTCGCTCAATAACAGCTCCCAACAACACATAACCCGAATTAGTAAATTGGTGGGCGGCAGTATTACAAGGCGCATTTTGGGTAACAATAACATTTAACAAATCATTGGTAGATTTGATGTTAAAGAAATTGGTGATGTAGTCTACGGACTGATAATAATCGAGCAAACCACTTGTATGGGTCAACAAATGGTGGAGCGTGAGTTTGTTGCCAATTTCGCTGGGCAGTTCAGGCAGATAAGTACTCAAAGGAGCATGTAGGTTCAACACGCCTTTTTCTGCTAGTTGCATAATTGCCAGACTAGTGAATACTTCCGTAACCGCAGCCGTATTATAAGTGGTATTGAGTGAAGTAGGGGTTTGGTTGTTCAGGTTAGAATAGCCCGAAGTGTATTTATAAATAGGCACACCATTTTTGGCAATAATAGCCACACCCGAAAAACGTTTGAGATTGGAAACAGCTCGCAACAAGTATTGCATTTTGAGCAACATCGTGCGCTCGCGCGGACTGAGTTCGTCCAAGGGAATTTGGCTATTATCGGTAGTTTGCTGTGGCACAGCTACTTTGCTTTTGGCGTTCAGTTTAGATTTATTTGTTTGGGCAATAGCCTGTTCGTGGGGTACAATTATCCAACATAATAACCAACAAATAACGATGAGGATAAAATTTTTTTTCATCGGATAGGGAAATATTTAGAGATAGGAAATCGGATTAGTAAAAACAAAAGAAACGAGAGCATAGTCAAAAAATATGACACGAAGGTCGGTGGAGTGTAGCTACTTAGGCAGTTTGCTGTTGACTTGCTGCCATGTAGATAGCCAATTTATATAGCACACGTGCGCCCACATTTGCGTCCCACTCATTGTCTTCGGCGGGTGATACCTCACACAAATCGAAGCCTACTATTTGTCGCCCTGAATCCACTACGGTTTTGAGCAAATACATTGCCTCCGCCATCGACAAACCACCTGCTACAGGAGTACCTGTATGAGGACACATTTTGGGATCGAGTCCATCAATATCAAAACTGATATAGACTTTGGCAGGCAATTGAGCCACTATCTCTTGACAATAGACAGCCCAAGACAATTGGCGTTCGATATGGACTTTTCGTTGTATTTCATCGTCATAAAACGGCACAATACGACCATTAGAAACCTTAGCCAGCATTACCTCTGCCTCACAAATATCGCGTATGCCCACCGACACCAATCGCGTCACTTGCGACAGCTTGAGGGCATTAAACATAATAGAAGCATGTGAATAGGTAAACCCTTCGTAGGCATCGCGCAAATCAGCATGTGCATCGATCTGCAAAATACCAAACTCACCATGATGCTCCGCAATTGCCTCTATCAAACCCAAAGGCGAACTGTGGTCGCCACCCAGAACACCCACCAATTTACCATCAGACATTGCCGTCAAAGATTGGCGTTTCACAAATTCTTTGAGGGCATGACACTCTTGGTTGATATGATTGAGGTGTTGCTTCATAACAACTTGCTGGGAAACATTGCCTCCTTTTTCTAAAAAATCGATATACTTTCGAGCTTGTTCGCGCAAATCCCCATTGGTCTTTACGCACTTCTGGCTAATAGGCAACATATAGATACCATATTGCCAAGCATTTGGCACATCGAAATCAAATAAGTCAAGTTGTGGCGAAGCATCGAGAATAGCTTGAGGGGCTTGAGCCGTTCCATCACTATAAGAAACCGTTACTTCCCAAGGCACAGGAATGATAATGACCGCCGACTCATCGTAGTCAAACGGTAATCCATACAAATTACCCGTCGTATTACCGATTCCATTAGGGTCAAAGGCATCGATTTTAGCTTTTTTACTGTGTGACAACATAATTTCGGAGAACTTGTTTTTTTATAATTAGCAAAGTTACACACATCTGGCGAATTGTGCAACAGAATAAAAAACTCGCCTATTTTTCTATGATTTTTCAGCTACAATATCGCCCACTACCTCTCACATTTGGACTATAGCACCCTCCTATCTGTCATTATTTTTTTGGGCGTTCCCCTGCGGGTCGGGCTGCTACGGGCTTCGCTACGCTTGGTGCTGCGTTACTCTCCGCACTGGCTAACGCCACCCTCCGCATCCCTAACGCGCTTCGCCATTCGACAATATATGCCATTATGTTTTTTAAAAAAATGCGGCTAACGCCCGCCCGTCCCAAACACACAGATAAGCCAATACTACATAAAAAACTTCCCAAACTTGTCCATTTCGCAAGTTTAGGAAGTGATAATATTGAGGTGTCGGGAGGCTAATGTTTACTCTCCTTGTGACAAAGAGTAAGCCCGTTTGCCCGCAAAATCGTATAAGTTTTCGGTTTTAATCACATCATAACCATTCTCATACAATGTTTGTAATAAACGGTTAATATCGTTGTTATGGACAGCTTTGTCAGCCATAAAGCGCGCCCGCCAATGGTCAGAACAAAATATACCATCAATCGTATCGGGATAAACACCCACGCCTCTATTGCTCAACATTTTGAAATGAAAACCCTCGATTTGCAAACTTTCTAAGGCTTTACCCAAAACGCTGGCTTTGCGGTCAGCATCAGACCAATCCAAAAATATGTCTATTCCTACCAAAGTTTTTGGAATAGGACGATATGGCGGTGCGATGATTTGGATACCTTTGCCATCGTCTAAATTGACGGATCGCAAAAAGCTGGGTTTTTGTCCCAAGTGAGCAATAACAGCTTCGGCAAAAGCCTGTGTACCGACCCGCTTTTTAGTATATTCAGGACTTGAAATATCGCCCGTATGAATACCATCTTCAAGGGTTTTGAGCCATGCGTTTTGTATGCGTTCTGCCACTTTGTTTTGTCCGATGTGGGTAAGCATCATGCACGCCCCATTGAGCAAACCCGATGGATTGGCAATGCCCTTACCCGCAATGTCGGGTGCCGAACCGTGAATGGCTTCGAACATCGCAAAATCTAAACCAATGTTAGACGAGCCTCCCAAGCCGACAGAGCCTGCTACTTCGGCAGCGATGTCAGAAATGATGTCACCATACAAATTCAGAGTCACGATGACCTGAAAACTCTCAGGACGGTCAGCAAGCAAAGCAGAGCCAATGTCAATAATCAAATGGCGTGTGGTGATTTCGGGATATTCCGTAGCAATTTCATTAAACAAATGGTGAAACAAACCATCGGTCATTTTCATAATATTGTCCTTGCTCATACACACCACTTCTTTGCGGCTATTAGCACGGGCATATTCAAAAGCATAACGAATAATTTTTTCGCAACCGGGGCGCGAAATCAATTTGAGACACTGCACCACTTCCGATGTTTGTTGATGCTCTATACCTGCATAAAGGTCTTCCTCGTTTTCGCGAATAATAACCAAATCTAATGCAGGAAAGTGCGAAGGTATGAAAGGAGCATACGATTTGCAAGGTCGAACGCTTGCAAACAAGCCCAGTGTTTTGCGAATCGTGACATTAAGGCTATTAAAACCGCCGCCTTGTGGAGTAGTGATGGGGGCTTTAAGGAATATTTTGTTGCGTTGCAAAACCGCCCATGACTCTGGGGTAATGCCTGTTTTATGTCCTTGTAAGTATACTTTTTCACCTACTTCAATTTCATCGTAGGTCAATTTTGCTCCAGCAGCTTCTAAGATGGAGAGGGTAGCTGCCATGATTTCGGGACCGATTCCGTCACCGCGCGCAATGGTTATATGTTGCATGTCTATAGGTCAATAATTGGGTATACAAAAATGATGTGCAAAAGTACAACTTTATTTAATAGAGTGGTTGTCTACCAGCCAATATTATTACTTTTAAGTCTATTTATTTCTTTTTTGATACCCACAAACACCATCGTCTCTGCAACTAATAACATTTGGAAGTTGGCATTCAATTGCAAGCATACTGTTTATAGTTGATTTATGCACACATCTGCCCATTAATACGCGACGTATTAATGGGCAGATGGCTATTTAGGCTTATTCAATTTACCGCACAACACTAACTTTTCCATAAGCTACAATTTGGTTTTGAGGATTAAGAAATTGATACAAATAAACACCCGAAGGCAGATGCTCAACAGAAACAATAGACTGATTATGGGAGATGACGGATAAAACCCGCCTGCCCACCACATCATACAACACAAAGGTAGCGTTTTTCTCCAAGCTATTGTTTTCTACTACTAAATAGTCTTGAGCAGGATTGGGATAGATAGAAAAGAAAGTTTGTGGGGGAGGGAGGATGGGTGGAGACACGGCATCAGGAAAATGATAAGCAACGCTATCACACTCCAAGACGGAACAACTCAAACCCAAACTATCTGTCTTGACCAAATAGCCCTTCTGGGGGGTGGAGGTGTATTCATAACCCGCCATAATGAAACCACCGTCCGCCGTGCGGCGAAGGTCTTTGAGATAAACATCTTCGTTTAGATTGGAGCTAAACTCCCGCTCCCAGAGAATATTGCCCGAAAGGTCAAAGCAAGCCAATAAATTACTGACTCTCCCTGTGCTAACTGTGGAATAAGCCATAACAGTAACAAAACTACTATCTGATAAAAAAACTACCGGAGTCTGAGGGCTTGCACATCTTGGTTTTGTGTAATAAATACTATCCCAAACCATAGTACCATTGCTATTTAATTTGGACAAACGAGCATAGCGAGTAATGTTATCGTTCGGATAATAACAACTAGTCACTAAATACTGCCCATTAGCCAACAAATTGACTTTTCCGCCGCAGTCGTTGTACTGCCCGCCATAGTTGTTCGTCCATTCCACGGCACCGAGGCTGTCGGTTTTGATGATGTAGGTGTCATACCCACTCGTATCGCTGTAGGCATAGCCGCTCAAAATGTAGCCGCCGTCAGGGGTTTGTTGGAAGGAGAGACCTTTCGTACTACTATCAAGCATATAGGTTTTAGTCCAATCTTCTTCTAAATCAGGTTTGATTTTCATTAAAAGATAACGAACTGTATCAGCGGGATATTGGGTTGCACCAAATAAAGCAAAGCCACCGTCAGAAGTTTCCGTGATTTGATAAATTTCTTCATTGGCATAATCTCCGTAGGCTCGATTCCATAAAATATTGCCATTGGTGTCAAATTTCACTAGTTTAATATCCTTTGACATGTTTAATACTTTACTATAGTACAACACATAATTATCATCTCGGGTACGAATGAACTCTTGACCCCAAACCAAATTTCCTACAGTATAGCTGTTGTCTAAAATTTTGAACCAAATAGTATCACCTTGCCAATTAAATTTGACTGCAAAAACAGCTTTATCATTTAAAGAAGTATAGCCACCAACGGCAATGTATCCATCTTCGGCAGGTAGTACTGCATTGATAAGCAAATTGGTTGTGTCGGGACCAGGATTGAAGGTTTTTTGAAAATAATATGTGGTGTCTTGGGCTTGCAGTGCAATAGCCAAGAAGCAAAAAAGGATGGTTATCAAAATATTTTTCATCGTAATTTTTTTTTAAAAGCGTTAAACAAATAAAGCTGTAGTTCGAAGGCTCTTGCCTCCAAACTACAGCTTTTAATGCAGCATTATTTTACGATGATTAGTTTTTCTACTTGTTGTCCATTATTCAAACGACAGTAGTATACCCCATTCGGCAAAGTTTGGATAGGTATAGTGGTGAGGTTGTTGGTGATACTTATAGTTTTCACCAAACTTCCATCAAAACTATAAATATAACATTTGGTATTGGCAGACAAGGTTTCTTGGCTATGCCATATCAATTGCACTTGCTCTTTGGCAGGATTAGGCAATAAACTAAACTGTTTTGTTTCGTTATCAAAAGGCGCATTTTCTCCTTTCTCTGCCTCGATAGGTGCAGAAGTACGTACAAAACTATCTCCTTTCAATAGTGCCAAATGACTTTCAGCTAAACTATTATTGCTGTTTAGTCGGCTTTGTTGGGCTATGTTTCGGAGGTTTTGAATGTTTTCTGTACTTTGTCGTCCGCCTACATTGGCACCTGATTGTAGGTTGGCAATAATGGCATTGCACATTGCCTTAAACTCAATATTGTCTGCACTATTGTCGGGTATGCGCAGCAGATTGGTGAGGGCTTGGGAGTATTTGCCTTGGTCTATGAGTGTGGTCACAAGAATGCGATATGCCCACACTTCATCCAAACAAGTCAAAAAGGCTACTATACCCGCTTGGTCGTTTTGTTTGATAAGGTATCGTATCCTGCCCGCAGCGTCAATGTCCGATGGACACACGGCTCCATTTGTGCAGCATTCGCCGCCATTGGGGGGAGTGACGGTGTAGACACGACTATGATAGGCAACCGCCCTACCGCACAACACTAACTTTTCCATAAGTCAAAATTTGGTTTTGAGGGTTAATAAACTGATACAAATAAACACCCGAAGGCAGGTGTTCAATAGGAACGACAGACTGATTGTGGGAGACAACAGACAAAACCTGCCTGCCCAGCACATCATACAATACAAAGGTAGCGTTTTGCTCTTGGCTATGTTTTTCTATTACTAAATAGTCCTGCGCAGGATTGGGATATACCTTAAGCGTTTTTTCATCTTGGATAGCAGTTATACCTGTAGGTATTTCATCAACTAAGGTACAAATAGTCGTATGGGTAGATAGCGCTTCACTTTCATCAAAATATAAATAAGCAGTATTTTTGGCAACCACAGTTGGAGTAATGTTTTCAGGTAGCCGAAGTGCATACAATAAAAATCCTTTGCTGTGTAAGGGATCTACATTGCGGCTCGGTAAATTTATGTCTTTAAAATAGAATGAAAATGGAGCGCTGTAAGACGCATTGTTGCACACTTTTTGTACGGCATGGCTGCTGCTGATAAGACTAATATCTTCAGTATAGTTGGGAACAGAAGTATAAGACATGAACTGCAATAGCGGATGATCATTGATTTTTAGGTTATGAAGGGTATCTTCGCCTGTATTTTCAAAATAAATGGTATAATATAAGACATCTGTTTCGTCAATGAGGCCGATAATTGGGGTAACGAACTCCTAATGGAGCCACTTGTTTGTCATTTAGGGGAGTATTACATTTAATAATGGATCCATAATGGTAGCTATGGTTGCTTACCATTTCAAGTTGGTGATTATAGGTAGTCGCAGTAGCCGCTAAGGAAAGTGTGTCTCCTTCATTGGCATTATTTTGTAACCAAAGTGTTATATTTTGTCGATAGGTAGGCAGCAATTTATAGCTGTGCCAATAAACCGTATTGTTTGCACCAATAGAATCGGGAGCAGGGTCAGCGGATTGCAAACTAAAACGAGAGTCGAGGGTACAGGATAATACACTTAGGGAGTCTATGCTTGTACCTTGGTTGTATAGCGTTAAATAGTAAGGAATGATGGGGTCACAATTGTTGGCGTGAGAAGTCAAATAAGGTGCAATGTCACTGACTTGATCAAGCGGATAAAAACCAAAATTAATGTTTGTAACTTGATTGCCAGCAGCAAAAATATATACCAAACTATCGGTAGTACATTGCCAATTACTTCCATCAATAGAAGCACTTATGGTGTAATTATTAGTGGGAATTGGAGTGAGAAAATAGGAATCTTGCCCCAAAACGCTATAGTTGGTAGAGGGATTAAGCCATATATTGGCATTTTGCAGTGGAAAATCACCCGTATTGTATTGTCCATCTTGGTTCGTATCATAAAAACAAACACCTTGCAACGAATTATGGAATAACAAATTCTCTGCCCAGTTGGCACCACCAATAATATCTATATCTGTGTCATTGTCCAAATCGGTAATAAAGTTAACCTGATTGTAAGCCAAGTTAATGTCCATCTCCGAAAATTCTCCATTACCTTGGTTGAACCATATTGTTGGATAATAATTGATAACATCCTTATATCCATTCTGGTCTATGTCGGCAATAAGTAGGTTATTGTTAATCGTTGTTCCGATAATTTGCCCAGCGCTGAAGGTATTATTTCCATTATTGGGATACCAAAGCAACTCTCCATTTAAAACAACTACAATATCATTGGCAGAGTCGTTATTCATATCTGCTACCGAAACTTGTCCAGGATCATTACTAAGGTCGGCAATAGTGGTAAAAGTGCCAAAACTGTTATTTCCATAGTTTTTGAGCCAACCAAGGCGTTTAGGATTGTCGTACACAACCAATAGGTCGGGTAAAGCATCATTATCAATATCTTTTAATGCTTGTAAACTACCACTAACAGATAAGCTCATTATTTCAAAATCACCTATCCCGTTATTTTCATAAATGTCTATATAGAAACCGTTTGACACCACAATGTCCATGTCTGAATCTTGATCGGTGTCTTCTACATACAAAAGACTATATTCTAAGTTCAATACAGTGGCAGTTGGTACAAAATTACCATTTCCTTCGTTGATGTATACCCTACCTTCGTTAGACAAAACTGCCAATATATCTACCAAATTGTCTCCGTTGAAATCGACAGGATAAACTTTATCGGCATAGATAGGTAAAATAATCTGCTGACCATTTGTATTTTGTTCATTGTTCTTGATGTAGACGACTTGTCGTGTATAATCCCCTGTCATTAGTTCGAGCCATCCATTCCCATTAGGGCGTGTAAGTCCCACTAAATCCCGATAGCCATCATTGTCTATGTCTTCAAAATGAGTAATAATAGGATATGCATCGAATAGCAGATGAGAGCTTACCGATGAATCTTCATTTATGTCAAGCCAAAGTAGTAGTCCATCACGAGTAAAGTGCAAGATTTCGGTTTGTCCGTCATTGTCTATATCAAATGCTGCTATATAAGGCGATTCTCCTTCATACACATAACTGATTACCGTTTGGGCTTCGTTTTCGTTGGAAAAAACTAAATTGTAATAACCTTCATGAGTTGAGGGAATTGAACGGATGCCAAATAGTAAATCACGTACCCCATCTCCATCAAAATCTCCTGGGGCTACATACGGATCTAAGGGACCATAACCAGAATCTGTTGGCGGACTAGCCCACCCTTGGTAAGGAACGCCATTGTCACTACTTGGATACACAGTAATACTGGAAGGATAATCTAAGCTATTTGTTTGTGAATTCCATTCCAGCCAAGAGCGGGCTACTATTAAATCGTCATGTCCGTCATTATCCCAATTGCCTACACTATAAGAAAGTGCAGGGGGAATATCAGTATTTACGCTTTGAAAAATACCTGTTCCATTGTTTTCATAGCGAACAATTACTGTTGATTGTGGTACTAAAAAATCCATATCACCGTCATAGTCGGTATCCATAAATAAAACACTCTTCGGATGATAGTCGATATCCTCTGCCAAAACGGTCTCAAAACTACAGTTGCCTATTCCGTCATTTTTATACCATACCAAATCTCCCTGCCAATATTCACCTTGGATAAGAGCAATATCCTTGTAAGAATCGTTGTCAATATCAACTGCCCAAACTTCTTGAGTATTTACACTATTATCAAGCGTTAGGATGCTTTCAGGAGTGCTAAATTCTTCATTACCATTGTTTTTGCTCAACAGAAATACAGAAGGATTCGTAACACGGTTAAATACAAGATCTAGGTCTCCATCATTGTCCATATCTGCAATAATGGATAATTTACTGTTAATATTGGTCAAAATAGCTTGCGAAGGCAAGAATGAACTTGCTCCGCTATTGCGTTGCCAATAAAAATCGTTGGAACAATAGACCAAATCCACATAAGAGTCGTTGTCTAAATCAACCAACAAAGGAGGAGCGGAAATAGGCGAAAAAAACGGTTTAGCAGGTGCAAAATTGGTCTGCCCATTAATTGAATAGGTGTGCATTGCGAGAGAAAAAAGTACCAAGCAAAGCCACTTGAGGATAGGTAGGTAAGTCATAATATTATTGTTTTTAGGAATTGTTGTGGACAAAGAAGGCGAGAATTGTATAGAATTGTCATTATTACGCGTAGCTTTCCATAAGCAACAGAATCAGTATTGATGTACCACAGAAAGGCTTCCAGAGGCTAATTGTTCTTTGCCAAACAAGAGGCTGTAGTAATACTGAACATCACCCACGCAGAATAGCTGTTTATCGGGCAAAGCTAAAACTTTTATGCCCAAATTGTAGCTCTTGGTGTGATTTTTTTTGTATTTTTTTTGTTTTAACGCCTAAAACCTTCATGGTCAAGGAATTACAAGGCAAAATAGAATTATTGCAGAAAACTATACCAAAGGAATGATCACTTTGATAACAACATTACAAAGGTGTTATTGCTTATTATCAAAACGAACCCAAAGTCTAAAGAAAATTACAAGCTCAAAATAACAAAAACCCCGACTGGGTGATATTATTCGACAAAACATGGCATCATTTCACCCCGTCGAGGTTTGTTTGCCTGAGCGTTTTTACCATTATCCTTTATACCACTAAATAGTGCTGTTATTAAGCTATTGGATACCTTCAACCTAATACTTGACGCAAGTATTGTGTAAAAGATTGCATTGGGCAGTGTTCCATTTTGGTTAAATAGTCCGATATAAGGCTTTGATTTATTTGGGCGTTTCCCTGCGGGTCGGGCTGCTACGGGCTTCGCTACGCTTGGTGCTGCGTTGCTCTCCGCACTGGCTAACGCCACCCTCCGCATCCCTAACGCGCTTCGCCATTCGAACAAAAATATCATTATTT
>JAEUUX010000240.1 GCA_016787295.1 Chitinophagales bacterium | reverse complement strand
CAAACCGAAGACGCTTTTCAAATCCTGCGCATTTTGTTCCAACTCAAGCAGTATTGCATGGAGCGAACAGAACCCGTTGTTATTACATAGCTAAAAATAAAAAACAAAGCGTTATTGGCTCGACTCTGCCAATAACGCTTTGTTTTTGTAAGAAAATCGGCTTACCTTTGTGCCGTTATTTTACAGGCTGTTTACTTTATTTGGCTAACCAAAACACAACCAATAATTATTATGAAAAAATACTTTTTACTTATTGTTCTATTGCTGGGAGTAGCTGTTCAGGCTATAGCCCAAAAAGCCCAACTCATCGGCACAGTGCAAGATGCCACCACCGGCGAAACGCTACCCGAAGCGGGTGTCAAGACTAATGGCGGCGGCACTACCACCGATTTTGACGGCAACTATACCCTCAATCTGCCCGCAGGCACCTACGAGTTGACCGCAACTTATGTGGGATATATGCCCCAAACGGTGAGCATAACGCTAACAGCAGGGCAAACACAAAGTCTGAACTTCAAACTACAGTCCGATGTCAAGATGATGCAAGAGGTAGAAGTGGTAGCTGATGTGGCGCGTTCGCGCGTTACGCCTGTTGCGTTTAGCACCATTACTGCCAACACGGTTGTTGAACAATTAGGCAACCAAGACTTGCCAATGGTATTCAACAGTACGCCCGGTATGTATGCCACACAACAAGGCGGCGGCGACGGTGATGCTCGTGTGACCATTCGTGGTTTCAATCAGCGCAACATTGCGATAATGATAGACGGTGTGCCGGTCAATGATATGGAAAATGGCTGGGTATATTGGTCTAATTGGTCGGGTTTGCAAGATGTGATGCGTTCCATGCAGGTGCAGCGCGGTTTGGGAGCCTCTAAATTGGCTTTGCCTTCGGTGGGTGGCACCATCAACGTCCTTAGCAGAGGCATTGATGCCAAATCTTTTTTCCGTTTCCAACAAGATGTGAGTTCGGGCAATACCTTCAAGACGAGCATTGCGGGCGGAACAGGACGTTTGAAAGGCAATTGGGGCATGACTTTTGCTTTTTCGCACAAGCGCGGCGATGGTTTGGTCGATGCAACATGGACGAATGCTTATTTTTACTTTCTTAAGGTGGAAAAACAATTTAAAAACCACCTCATAGGTGTTTCGGCGGTGGGTGCGCCCCAACAACACGGACAACGCGTCTTTAAACAACGCATTGCCCGTTATGACAAACAATATGCATATGATTTGGGAGTCGATACGTCTTCTATCACATCAGGAAGCATTGGTTTGAATACTGCCGAAGCATGGGACTTGGGCATTTACTACAATTCGCATTGGGGCTATGCCGACCCAACACCTTCGCGAGACTCTTCCAACGCTATTGTCTATAATCCGAGCCAAGTCAAAAACGAAGCCGTTAACTACTACCACAAACCGCAATTTACGGTAAAAGACTTTTGGACGGTGAACGACAAATTGAGTTGGTCAAATATCTTATATGCCTCTATTGGCAATGGCGGTGGCACGAGCATTCGTGGAGCTACTTTTACTGAAAGAACAGCCGACGAATTGTGGGACTACGAAAAAATGTATGTCAAAAACCAAACAAGTTTGACAGGTAAAGCCTCTTATTTCATTCGCAGTTCGGTCAATAGCCACCGTTGGTATGGGGCTTTATCTACTTTTGATTATAAACCAACTAAAACTCTTAGTATTTCGGGTGGTTTAGATGCCCGTTATTATAAAGGTATACACTATCAAGTGTTGACCGACCTTTTGGGCGGGCAGTTTTATCAGCCTGCTATGAATACCACCACAACTGGTTCTACGCTCCCTGTGGCGGGCGAGCAAAGTTATTTAGAACCCAACAACATCAAAAAATACGAAAACGATACCGTCAACCGAAACTATATTGGTTTGGTGAAATGGGGTGGTTTGTTTGGGCAAGTAGAATACCAAAAAGGTAAAATCAGCACCTTTTTGAACGTAACAGGCGCTATGACCGGCTATCAACGCATAGACTATTATCGCCCCAAAGATTTGGTATTGGCAGACACCACCATTCGCCAAGTCTTGGGTGCTTACGACCATTCATCGGCAGGGGCAAATGGCACACAATTGGTCTATGACACCCTTGTCTATAACGGACAAAGCTACACCATGTATTCGCCTGAAGCCAAAACCTCTACCACCGACCAGGTGTGGATATCAGGTTATACGTTCAAAACAGGTTTGAACTACAACATCGACCGCCACCACAATGTCTTTTTCAATACAGGCTATTTACTCAAAGCTCCCGGCTTCGACTTTGTCTTTGCTCGCACCAATGTTGCTTATCCCAACTATGTAAAAGAAAAAATTCTATCAGGTGAATTGGGATACGGCTACAAAAACAAAACCTTTGCTGCCAATGTGAATGCCTACTATACCGCATGGATAAACCGTCCTTTGATTGCCAGCGTACAACGCATCGACCCTCAATCGGGTGAAGTGATAGAAACGGTTAACTACAATGTGCAAGGCTTGAAAGCACATCACAGAGGTGTAGAAATAGACTTTGCCTACAACATTAGCCGTCGATTGAAGCTCGAAGGTTTGGTGTCGGTGGGAGATTGGATATGGAAAACAGATAGTACTGCCAATTTTATCAATGAACAAGAAAGTATAGAAGCCGCCCAACGATTCAGCGCCAATGGCGTACATGTAGGCGATGCCGCTCAAATGCAATATGGCTTGTTTTTGCGTTACGAACCTATCAAAAACCTTTATGCTTCTTTGCGTTGGAGCTATTTTGGTAAAAATTTCTCTGATTTCGCACCTGAACAACTAATCGGTGCCAACCGCGACCGCGAAATGTGGCGTATGCCCGACTACCAACTTTGGGACCTTAATTTTGGCTACAAAGTCAATGCAGGTAATGGTTATGTGCGTTTTGGAGGCGTGGTACAAAACCTATTTAATACCCGATATATCTCTGATGCCAGCACGCGTGGCGGTTTTGCAACTGTCGACGAAAATGGCAATGAACATCCCGATTTGATAGAAGTGTTCTTTGGTATGGGCAGACGCTATAACCTTTCTTTAGAAATCGGTTTCTAAGCGTTTTATTTCCCCAAACACCAACAGCCTTGCTTGTCTAAACGATAGACCAATAAGGCTGTTGCCATTTATTGCTGTAATAATATACAAACCCTTCAAAAGTTTACTACTTTTGAAGGGTTTTTTATTGGCAAAGTTTATGGGAGTATTGATGAATGTTACGACAAAGTTAGTCGCACGCCCGACAGACCCGAACAGTTGTTCGACAAGTCCGAACAGTTGTTCGACAAGTCCGAACAGTTGTTCGACAAGTCCGAACAGTTGTCCGACAAGTCCGAACAGTTGTCCGACAGACCCGAACAGTTGTCCGACAGACCCGAACAGTTGTTCGACAGACCCGAACAGTTGTTCGACAGACCCGAACAGTTGTTCGACAAGTCCGAACAGTTGTTCGACAAGTCCGAACAGTTGTTCGACAAGTCCGAACAGTTGTTCGACAAGTCCGAACAGTTGTTCGACAAGTCCGAACAAAATGCAAAAAATCAAAAATAACTACTGTTCTGTTTTATCTATTTTGTCGGAAAAAGCTGTTTTTGCCGTAAAAAATAATGATATTTTTGTTCGAATGGCGAAGCGCGTTAGGGATGCGGAGGGTGGCGTTAGCCAGTGCGGAGAGCAACGCAGCACCAAGCGTAGCGAAGCCCGTAGCAGCCCGACCCGCAGGGAAACGCCCAAATAAATCAA
>JAEUUX010000236.1 GCA_016787295.1 Chitinophagales bacterium | reverse complement strand
CCTTCAAAAAACCAGTACAACATTTCCATTTTATTATAGGTTTTCCCAAAATAATATGCAATTATACTATCTACAGCGCCATGAGATAGACGATACTCAGTGGAACAACTGCATAGCACGTTGCGCAGCAGGTTTGCCATATCCCTATACATGGTATTTGGACATTGTTGCACAACAACAGTGGGCAGGTATTGTAGCAGACGACTACACTGCTGTTTTTCCGCTACCTTATCGCCGTCGCGCGCACCTCTACTATATCTATCAACCCGCATGGACACAACAACTCGGCATTTTTGCTCCTCAAATCCTCACTCTATTTACCGTCGATGCTTTTTGGGCAGCCATTCCCAAGCGTTTTGTTTGGACAGACCTATATGCCAATGAACAACAGACACCTCCCACCTCCATTGCCACACTATCCCATCACTCCCGTTCCAACTACCTTCTCGACTTGTCGCCAAACTACGAAACATTGCGGAAAAGCTACAGCAAACACCATTTGCGAAGACTCCAAAAGGCACAAAAACATGATTTGCACATCGATACGCTACCCATAGACCTATTGCTACAAACCGTGCAACCGCTATTGCTGCAAAAAAATCCGCGCTTACAAGATGTTCATTTCCACCAACTTCGACAACTCCTCCACCATGCTCAACAACACCAAATAGGTAAAACCTTAGCCGTCCGTGACCGCCAACAACAGTTGCACACTGTTCATTTCCATTGGCATACCGAGCAACGTCTTGTCAACCTTGTCAATCTATCCACCGAAATCGGGCGACATTCGGGAGCAACATTTGGGTTAATAGACTACCTTGTGCAGCAATATAGCAATACTTCCCGCCTATTGGATTTTGAAGGTGGCAACGAAGCAGGTATGGCGCAGTTCTTTGCTGGTTTTGGAGCCACGCCCGTCACCTATTGGCACGTTATCCGCAACCAATTACCTTTTTATTTGCGTTGGTGGAAATAAAAAACACCTAATTTTGTGAACAAGCATAACGCGTTTTCCTAAACAATATAAATCAACCGCTCTAACCATCACCATGTTTAAA
The DNA here is from genome assembly GCA_016787295.1 of Chitinophagales bacterium. GTDB lineage: Bacteria > Bacteroidota > Bacteroidia > Chitinophagales > UBA2359 > JAEUUX01. Next base: position 45,472 of record JAEUUX010000236.1, on the reverse strand, counting down.
TCCAGATAACAAATGAAAAATCTCCCACAGCCTATAGGTAAGTTACAAACCCATAACCTCCGACCCACAGGTTTTGACTTCACAACGAAACACGCACACATCACCATCACTTTTTATAGCCCTTCCATTGTGCAAATCCGCATTGGGCGACAAGAGCTATCTACCGCCTTTTCCTACGCTCTTGTTGCTCAACCTCAAAATGTAGCGTTCCGCTTACATCAAACCGCTGAAGCATGGTTCATTTATACCGACCAAATGTGTCTGAAAATGCACACCGACCCCATGCGTTTCGAACTCTACGACCTTGCAGGAAACCTCCTCAATGCTGACGAGCCTAAACTCGGAACAAATTGGATAGGCACCGAAATAACAACCTACAAACAGCGCCAAACCAACGAACGTTTTGTGGGTTTGGGCGAGAAAACGGGCAATTTAGACCGTTCAGGCAGTGCCTACACGCATTGGAACACCGATTTTTTTGCCTATCCCACCAACGCCGACCCTATTTACTGTTCCACCCCTTTCTATATTGGCATACATGATAAAGGGTGTTATGGCATTTTTTTGGACAATTCGCACCGTTCCTATTTCAACTTTGGTGCCTCCAACAAACGTTTTACCTCCTTTGGCGTAGAAGATGGCGAGATGAACTACTTTTTGTTTGGTGGCAATTCTATTCGTCAAATCATCGAAGACTACACCTGGCTAACGGGCAGAATGTCTTTGCCGCCTTTGTGGAGTTTGGGTTTGCAGCAGTGCCGCTACAGTTATTATCCTGATACAGAAGTGTTGTGTGTGGCACAAACATTCCGCGAAAAAGATATTCCTGCCGATGTCATGTATCTCGATATTCACTACATGGATAGGTATCGCGTTTTTACGTGGCATAAACAATACTTTCCCCAACCCGAACAATTATTAAACGACCTCCAAGAAATTGGTTTCAATACGGTGGTCATTCTCGACCCCGGCATTTGCTGCACAGCCACAGATTATCCCGTATTGGACGACGGCATTGCCAACGATGTTTTTGTCCGATACAACGATGGCGAAAACTATAGCGCCGATGTGTGGCCCGGTACTTGCTTTTTTCCCGACTTCACACGTCCCGAAACGCGCCAATGGTGGGCAAAACACCTCCAAACTAATATACAACAGGGCATCAAAGGTTTTTGGAACGACATGAACGAACCTGCTACGTGGGGACAGTTTATGCCCAACAACTTGTTGTTTGACTATGACGAACACCCCACCACACACCGCGAAGCCCGCAATGTGTATGGTATGCAAATGGCTCGAAGCACCTACGAAGCCACTTTACAAGCCGACAAAGGCGAGCGGTATTTTGTGCTGACACGGGCAGGCTTTGCGGGCATACAACGCTACAGCGCCGTTTGGACGGGTGACAATGTTGCCAGCGACGAACACTTTTTGGCAGGTGTTCGCCTCCTCAACAGCATGGGACTCACAGGCATCGCTTTTTCGGGCTATGATGTGGGAGGTTTTTGTGGCGAAGCCTCGCCCGAACTATTCGCTCGGTGGATAGCTGTTGCGGCTTTTTCGCCCTTTTTGCGCTGTCATTCGATGATCAATAGCCGTTCGGCAGAACCTTGGGCTTTTGGCGAAGAAGCCACCGAAATTGCCCGCAACTATGTTAAACTGCGCTACCGTTTGTTACCTTATTTGTACAGCTTATTCTACGAAGCCACCCAAAATGGTATGCCCATCGTCCGTTCGTTGTGCATCGACCACCCTCATGACCCACACATCTACGACCCTGCCTACCAAAACCAATACTATTTTGGGCAATTCTTCTTGGTAGCTCCAACCATTTCGCAACAAAACATCACTAAGGTGTACTTGCCCGATGCCCAATACTACGACTTATATACCGACACCCCACATAGCGAGGCATTCCTAAAACACGACTCTCCCAAAGAACGCTTACCCGTCTTTGTCAAAAGCGGAGCCATTGTGCCTATGCAATCGGTGGTGCAACACACACAAGAAAAACCCGACACCACGCTCGAAATTCATCTATACTATGCCGCACCCGACCAAACGGACTCTGCTTTTGAGTACTACGAAGACGATGGCAGAAACATAGACACCCATCAACACTACCGCCGAACCTATACCTACGCGCCCGTCCAGCAACAACTCCACATAGCCGCTGCCCAAAAGCAAGGCTACAGTTCCCACTTCACCCACATTCGCTTGTTTTTGCACGGCTTTGAGCAGCTACGCAACACCTTGTCTATCAACCAAAAAAGCTATGCCACCGAACACAATGACTATCGTTTTATACAGCCGCTTTCCGACTTCGACCCTTTTGTGCCAGCGGGCGAGGCAGCTTTGTGTACTATTCAAAAACTGCCAAGCGTGCTTTTTGAGCATTTGGACACCGAAATTTGGGTCTCATTGAATGCGCGCTAAGTAGACCTATCCATAGCCAAACTTTATTAATGGACAAACTATTGTTTGTATGACACAACAAAACTATCCCCTCAGAAGTTGACGCTTCTGGGGGGATAGTTTTGTTTGGGGGTGATGATGTCTCCCTTTGTATCAATTCCTTAACAATTGTAGTGTTCTATTTTATCTATTTTGTCGAAAAAAAGCTGTTTTTGTTGTAAAAAATAACGATATGGTTTGTCGAATGGCGAAGCGCGTTAGGGATGCGGAGGGTGGCGTTAGCCAGTGCGGAGAGCAACGCAGCACCAAGCGTAGCGAAGCCCGTAGCAGCCCGACCCGCAGGGAAACGCCCAAATAAATCAATGTGTTATTGTCGGACTATTTAACCAAAATGGAACAGTAGTATGCAACAATATTTTAGAAAAAGCCAATACTATCTAATAAAACTCCCCTCCTTCCGAAGTTCTGAAAACTTTTGCAAGGAGGGGAGTTTCATTGGGTAAAAAAGTCTGTCTATTGGTGGAGCTATATGCTTATATCTCACTATTTTTCAAGTGCCTATTTATATGCCGTTTTCGTAGCCTTATTGTTTAATAAATTTGATTGATTGGGTGGTATTCTCCTCCGTAATTTTAATGAAATAAATACCTCGACTTAAGTTTTCTGTGTTTATTAGCAAATTTGATATTGTTTTTTGGCTGATTAATAATTTTCCTGTACTATCAAAAACTTCTACTACTTTAGTTTGGTTGCTTATTGCGTTAAACCGTAGGTGTAAATTATCGCCGACTGGGTTTGGATAAGTCTGTACTTGGGATATAGGAACTTCCTGTATTGCATTTACTATATTAATACACAAATTAGAGGGTGTTGTTCCATTTCCGACAATAGTATTTGGTATATTCATTACTCCTCCTGTTGCCACAAGTGAAGTAAACGAGTTTTGTTGTGGCAAAAGAGTGGAAGTTATTGTGTTTGGGTTTCCTTCATAACAACCACTTACTCCTAATGAATCTGTTTTGATAAGATAGGCATTTTTTAGTCCCACTCCGAAACTAAACATGGCTTCACCACCAATTATATATCCTTTGTCGGTAGTTTGAAAGATGGAATTACCTATTTCGTTTTTTGTTGCGTTCCCTGAATCTCCAAAAGTTTTAGACCATTGCATAATTCCTTGAGCATTAACCTTCACCATATAAACGTCATAATCGCCCGAAGTACTAAAACTAAAGGATTTTCCACACATCGCATAACCACCATCTTCTGTTTGGATAACATCATAACATTCATCTATTAGGGTGCCTCCATATAATTTTGCCCATAGTATTTCTCCCAGAACGTCTGTTTTTATCAAACACATATCAGCCCCCAGTGGTCCCAAGGCATTTTCAGAAGTACCCGCAATAATGTATCCTCCATCTGTTGTTTGTCTAACTGCTATTCCTGCCTCTGTACCAGATAAACCGTATGCTTTGCTCCAAATGGCGTTACCTGCTGCATCTGTTTTTAGGAGGTAAAAATCTCCACTACCTGCTCCATACGTATCAACTTGTCCTGTAAGGATATAGCCGCCATCAGTAGTTTGTTGAACAGCCGAACCAATTTCAAGTCCTGAGCCACCATAAGTTTTTGCCCACAATAAGTCTCCATTAGCATGTATTTTTATCAAATAGGCATCAAATCCACCTGCTCCAAATGCTGGTGTTTGTCCTGCAATGATATAACCACCGTCCGAAGTTTGCTGTATATAAGCACCCCATTCATAGCCCAAACCTCCATAAGTTCTTGTCCAAACAATGTCACCATTTGCAGCAAGTTTAACAACATAAACATCGCCCGAAACATCGTTAAAGGAAAAAGCTACTCCCGATACAATATATCCACTATCCAAAGTTTGCTGCACACAATATCCATATTCGTCGTCAGTAGCACCTCCCAATGTTTTTGTCCAGAGTGTATCGCCAACAGCATTAGTTTTAATAACCAAAACATCTCTACCACCAGCACCAAAACTAGTTGTAGTGCCTACTATAATATAGCCTCCATCAAAAGTTTGTTTAACACTTTTGGCTTCGTCCATAGCTGTTCCACCATACGTTTTTTGAAATGTAGTTTGTGCATTGATTGATATAGTTATCAATACTGCTACTAATGTTAAAATTAGATTTTTCATTGTATTTGTTGTTTTGTTGAATAATGTCAGTCCTCAAAAGGGGTTAAGGAACGCAAACACTTTTTTAGTATCGTTATAACAATTGTAGTATGCAACATCATTTTGGAAAAAGTCAATACTATTTAATTCTCCCCCTATTTGCAAAGGTTTCAGGACTCTGGGGAGAATACAGGTTTTATAAAGCAAAATTACCAATGCATGCTGGACTTATAATACTGATATTTTTCAATAGGATAAGCAATACTTTGAGGTATTTAAGTGTTGATTCTTTATTTTTACGTACCCAAATCTCTCTCTTATTGCAATTAGAGAAAGGGTTTTGCGTTTTAAATTGCTCCATCAATTTGCATTTCATTTTGCTTTATTCGTAAATTGTTGCTCCCTTGAAAATGTCTGCAAAAGTTGACCAATCGGGTTTGTCTGCATTTATACCCAATTTCATATTGTCGTAATAAGCTTGTATATCCTCTGTATAAGAACTTAGCGCTGCTAAAAAATCAGGTAATGTTTTGTTTTCCCAACTTTCAGGATTATCCAAAAAGCCTTTATGTAATAAGTTAAGAAACTCGATGAAAGTTTGTCTGTCTATTACTTTAAAGTTATAAACCGCATCATTCATAAAATTGGCTATTATTTATTATATGAACAATAATCCACCATTATTAGTAAAAAATACTGTTTAGTTTGTTGGTATTCTTACAACAAAAGAGCAACAATTCCGCCACAAAGATACACATTTTTTCTCCAATTGTCAAGTTTTCTAAGAAAAAAAAAATCCTACTATAACACAAGCAACCATTCTAATGAAATTATCGTCTTTACCTTTGATTCCAATATTTTATCATCTGCCCAAATCAAATAATAGCAGAATAATGGCAACATAAAAAAGTTTTTACCTACAAAAAAAGTAGGTCAACCTACCAAATTAGTAGGTACTACCTACAAAAAAAGTAGGTCAACCTACCAAATTAGTAGGTACTACCTACAAAAAAAGTAGGTCAACCTACCAAATTAGTAGGTATTACCTACAAAAAAAGTAGGTCAACCTACCAAATTAGTAGGTTGACCTAGTAAATTGCTATATGAATTTGGTGCTTTGTTGCAAATGCTTTAAAAATCTATAAACTTTTCTATCAATCATTTTGCATTATTTTGAATCTATCTATATCAAGCCATTTTTTTGTTAATATATGGTAATTTTTTTTAAAATTATGTTACTTAGCTAAAAAATACACCTTATAAAACAGTAGTTATGTCATTTTTTTGTAAAAAAACAAGAAATATTTGTTTATTTTAAGTTCGTGTTATTTTTTGCTGTACATTTGCACCATAATCATTTCTAATCCTAAATCTTTTTATTACTATGGGATACAAAACCCCTATTGTAGTTGAGAACCTGCCATCAAGTTCGCAGTTGTTGGATGCTCGGCAGTCCGTTAAATCAGCCATTACGCAGTTGGGCAATGGCATGATAAGTATGAGTAATGATGACCGTAGGTCGTCACGTGGTATTTCAGAAGGACGCGAAGGTTATGTCGATGAAATATTGCGCGTGGCAAATGAATATGAAGATATTCTGCCGCGCAATATAGACATTGCTTTGGTGTATACTTTGTTCAGTCATTTCAAAGACCTAAAGCAATTTTTGGTTCTTGTCGAAAAATTGGCAGAGATGGTCGATGACACAGTGTTAGGTATTGGTGTTGAGTTGATGCACCATGTAGATATTATTCTAAAAAGCCTACAAGTAGCTCGTGAATACAACGCCAATTTAGACCGTGCCTTAGCTGGTATTGATAATTATAACAGTCGTTTTGGCAAACGCTCCGATGATACAAACACTACCAACACTAGCACCGACACGCCTCCTGTAGTGGAATAATCCTCCCTCCAACAGCCAACACCCCCGCTCAAAGCTATGGAAACTTTGGGCGGGGGTGTTCTTTTAAATGAAAAATTATTGGTAAGCCTTGTTTTTTTAATAGGCATTGCGGATAATCCAAAAGAAACCGTATCTTTTTACATGAAAACAATTATTATTTAACTAATTACACTATATTAAGTTTAGCAAGATGCCAAAAATAATAAAGGCAACTATGTTGAAATGCTTGCTTATGATAGAATAAAGCAAAAAAAATCTTAAAAAATTTGGCAATAAACCAAAAAACAACTACCTTTGCAGCAAAATTCTGTTAGTTATTAGTACTTTATACCAATAATATTACTTTTTGCAGTAAAATTGTTTAAACAATAAAAAAATCTTAGTTTAATAACGACATTAAAAAATAGTTTTAGCTTGTGTTGTTCTAAAAAAATGACAAATGTGAAATGATATTTGATAATGACAATCTGATAACGACCTTATTGCGGTGTTATTTTGTTATTATCAAAACAAACCGATTAGCTGACAAGATTACAAAGCTCAAAATAATAAAACCCTGACGGGGTGACACATTTATAGTCTCAAAACAATAGAATAATTAACATAAACCCCGACGGGGTGAAATGATGTCATATTTTGTCGAATAATGTCACCCCTTCGGGGTTTATGCCTTTTTTTGTTCTATTTTTTGCTATAAACCTATCACCCTTTCAGGGTTTGTTTGAATGTTTTACCATTGTTGCCGTTTTCTGAAATACCACCTAATAATGTCCTTATCAAAGTAACGCTAAACTTTATCTACTTAGTATGGCAAACGAAAGAAAAACCGATATTTTTATAAGCCGCCTTCTTGAGAATGTAGGTATTAAATATACGCCTAATGGCTCAGACAATATAGAAATTCAAAAAGCCTTAAAAACAGCCTCAAAAAAAGGAACAGGAAAATCAGGTTTTCCTGAATTTACTGCTATTGTCCAAGATTTTGTTTTGGTTATTGAAAATAAAGCCGAACAAGAAAAACAAGCACTATATACCGATGATGATAACACTATTTTAAGCATAGATACCAAAGCCATTACAGACTATGCCGAAAATGGTGCCTTGCACTATGCCAATGAAATTTTAACAAAAACAAATTTTAAAAAAGTATTTGCCTTTGGCTGTAGTGGCGATGAAAAACATCACATTATCAAACCTCTTTTTGTAGATGCCACAGGCTATAAATTGTTGGATAAAGTAGAAAATTTTGAAAATTTTAGTGCAGCAAACATAGAGCAGTACTATCGTGAACAAATTTTGGGAGAAACACCACCCAAGATATTAGAAACCCAAGAATTGCTCAAAAAAGCCACTGAACTGCACGAAGCATTGCGCAATTATGGACAATTGGGCGATAAAGAAAAACCTTTGGTTGTATCTGCTATTCTGTTAGCTCTTGCTGACAAAAATAACTTTAACTCAAACCAACTTACAGGCGATAATGTAAACACTGATGGCAACAAAATTTTTAGAAGTATAGAAACCTACATGACAAAAGTGCAGGTAACACCCGAAACTAAAAAAGAAAAAGTACTTAATCAATTCATTCTTGTCAAAGACCGAACCATACTTAATCAAATAGATGAGCGGCTAAGTAAAACACCCTTAAAGTTTTTTACTGAATTTGTCGAAACGCATATTTTACATTCCATTAAAGCCAATACAAAAGGCGATGTTTTGGGTAATTTTTATAGTGAGTTTATGCGTTATGGTGGTGGAGATGGACAATCGTTGGGCGTGGTACTTACACCTGACCATATCACCGAATTGTTTTGCGATTTGGTAGAACTTAAGCCCACTGATATGGTATTTGATCCTTGTTGTGGAACTGCTGCTTTTTTAATTGCAGCTATGCACCGAATGGAAAAAATGACCAATGACCCCGAACAGAAAAAACATATCAAATCTGACCAACTACACGGTATAGAGATTAGAGAAGATATGTTTTCTATTGCCACCACTAACATGATATTGAGAGACGATGGAAAAAGTAACTTAGTACCTGCCAATTTTTTAACTAAACCAGCTACCGATTTGCGAAAAAACAACTTTACCGTTGGTTTTATGAACCCACCCTACTCTCAAGCCAAAGGTAAAGATACTGTTCACTTATCGGAGGTGCATTTTATTGAACACTTGCTCAACAGCCTTGCTGATGGGGCAAGGTGTGTTGTCATTGTGCCTCAATCTACGATGGTAGGCAAAACCAATGAAGACAAAAAAATAAAACAACGCATCTTAGAAAAACATAGCTTAGAGGGAGTGATTACCCTCAATAAAGAAACTTTTTACAGCATTGGCGTAAATCCATGTATAGCAGTCTTTACAGCCCACAAAGCTCACGACTTCAAAAAACGATGTAAATTCATCAATTTTGAAGATGACGGTTTTAAAACCCGAAAACACATTGGTATTACAGAAACTGAAAGAGCCAAATCACAAAGAGCAAAACTCTTAGATTGTTGGTTTGATAGAGCAGATGCTGATAGCAAATTTATGGTAAAAACTGCCATCGAAGCAACTGATGAATGGCTGCATTCTTTTTATTATTTCAATGATGAAATACCCAAAGAAGCAGACTTTGAAAAAGCCATTGCAGACTATCTTACTTTTGAATTTAGTATGATTATGCAGGGCAGAGACTATCTATTTGATAGCAATACAGCAGACGAAAAAAAAAAGCCTGAACCAGAACTAATCCCTCTTAAACAAAAAGAGTGGGGAGAGTTTGAAATTGGGGATTTGTTTTATGTATATACAGGCGGAGACTTAATAATTTCAAGAATAACCAAAGGAAATGTCCCAGTAATTTCGCACTCTATATTTAATAATGGAGTTGCTGGTTGGACAGATGTTATTAAAAAACAAAAATTATTCGACAGTACTAAGACAATAAGTTTAGCGGATAGAGGCAACTTTTATGCGTTTACTCAAAAATTGGATTATTATGTAGGAACAAGAGTAAAAGCATTAGAAGCAAAATTTGAAAATTGTAATAAAAAAATCCTATTGTTCCTTTGTCCTTTGATTAATATACAGTCTGTAAAATTTTCCTACGGTAATAATGCTACAAGTGGAACTGAAAAACTAAAACTCCTCCTCCCCATCACCCCCGAAGGCGCGCCTGACTATGCTTATATGGAAGCCTATATGAGACGTATTGAGGCTAAATTATTACGAAAATATGTTGACTATGTTTCTCTAAAAATTAAAGCTTTAGGTGAAAAAGGAGCAGCAATACCACTTAAGCAAAAAGAGTGGGGAGAGTTTTATCTAAATGAAGTTTTTGTTGAAATACAACGAGGAAAACGGTTTAAAAAAGATGATCATAAAAAAGGAATAATACCTTATGTTTCATCTTCGGCACTAAACAATGGTATCGATGCTTTTGTAGGTAAGAAAGAAAATATTAGAATTTTTTCTAACTGTCTAACAATTGCAAATAGTGGTAGTATTGGAGCTACGTTTTATCAACCTTTCTCCTTTGTAGCAAGTGATCATGTTACCAAACTTCAAAATAATGACTTAAATGCGTTCATTTATCTTTTTATTGCGAGCATAATAAAGAGGTTAAATGAAAAATATAGTTTTAACCGTGAAATAAATGATGCTAGAATACAGCGTGAAAAATTGCTGCTTCCCATCACTCCCGAAGGCGCGCCTGACTATGCTTATATGGAAGCCTATATGCAACGAATAACTTACGAAAAACTGACAGCCTACTTCCAAAAAAAGCTATAACCAGCTAAATATATTACAGACCAATGTGGTGCATACACCAAAAAGCCCTTCTCCAAAATTTCGGAGAAGGGCTTTTCTTATGCTGTTGTTGAACATTATTTTCAGTTATTGTTGTTCCATTCTTGTGGACTTAGCCTATACAACAGTAGCAAAAACCTGCCATTCGGTTTACTTAACGAATCAAAGTGACATTGCCTTTAACTATTTCGCGCGCCTTGCCCACAAAAGCGTATTCCAAATAATAGACATACACGCCCACTGCTGCCGAACGCCCTTTGTAAGTACCGTCCCAAGATGCCATTGGTTCATTGGTCTCGAACAACAACTGTCCCCAGCGGTCATATACCATAAAATAGTAGTAGTCAAAAACACTTTCTGAACTGGTCGGTTTTAGTTCGTCGTTGCGGTCGTCTCCGTTGGGCGAGAAAGCATTAGGCAACAACATCACATAAAGCGGCGGCTCGACGGGCGGGATAGGTGGGTCTGTCACCTCAATGGTAATGCTCGCAGGCTCCGAACAAGGCAAATCGGTCGAAACAGTATAGGTAATGGTGGCAGTGGGCGCGGCTGTCGTATTGGCACAATCGGCACAGCTTAGGTCAGTGATGGGTTGCCAAGTATAATTGTTGCCCCCGCTCACCGACAGTTGTGTGCTGTCGCCGCTCACAATAGACGTATTACCCGTTATTGACAAAATACTGGGAGCAAAAACCGTAATCCGCAACGAATCATCGGCGGTCTGGCATTCATTTTGGGCGATGATGCTCACCACAAACTCACCCGCTTCTGTGGCAGTAAAGGTGCTTGCCACAGTATTGGTACTGCTCAAATGTTCGCCGCTCCAACTAACTGCGCCGCTGCCCGTGAGGGTGGCAAGCAGGGCTAAGGTATCGCCTAAACAAAGGCTCGTGTCTGCACCCGCTTCGATGGATAAAGGGGTATCGCTAATGCTAACACTTATACTGTCTATGGCAGGGCAGTTGCCGTTGGTGGTATAATATATTACAAAATCGCCCGCTATGTTTGGCGCAAAAGCACCCGTAACAGGGTCAATGTCTATGCCATTGGCAGAAAACTCACCGCCTTGTGTGCCGCTGATAGTGGGTAGCACAAGCCCGTTACCAATACAAAAATGGGTAATAGGATAACTAATAGCTGCATTATCGAGGCTATAATTGCTCAAAGTGGCGTTGCCTTCCGACGAAACACAGTCAGCATTGTTCGCATTAATGATTTGATAACTATAAGCACCAATTGCAGTGGCTGTAAAACTGCTTTGGTTGCTCACAACTTGGTTATTGGCGTTGTACCAATTAGTATTGAAACCCGCAGGAACATTCAAAGTCCAAGCCGTAGCATTGTTTTCATCGGGACAAATACTAAGGTTGGGGTTAGCAAGGTTTGGCAAAGTGGGCGTTGCTGCAATGCTAATGCTTTGGGTGCTACTGCTCACACAGGTCGTTCCAACAGTATAAGTAATGGTATAGTCTCCTGCTGCTGTCAAGCTTATTTCACCTGTATTTGGGTTGATACTTAGTCCATTGTTGGCAGAAAAAGCACCTCCTGCATTGGTAACTGCTGGGGTGATGGTGTTGTTGCTGCTACAATAATTCGTTTGTGGATAACTAAAATTGGCATTTGGCAAAGGCGTTTGGCTCAATGTTGCTGTAATGCTGCCACCTGCGCAACTGTCTACCGCCGCAAAAGTCTGCACACTATAAGTACCTATTTGCGTGGGAACAAAAGTACTGCCTGTTGCCAAAGTATTGCCATTGGAATCGTACCATACCGCAAAAGCATTGGCAGGTACACTTACACTAAAGGTAGCTGTATTTGTACTACCTTCACACACACTTAAATTGGTGACAACACCTGTGGCAGGAGCAGGAGGTGTACATTCACAAGCCGTAGCTGTCACTGTATTGCTCGCCACACAGTTGGGCGTACCGTCGTTGTCAATATCTGCACCCGAAACATAACTCTGCCAAACAATGCTTTGTCCTGTCGTGGGATTAGCAGGCGGAGTAGATGACCATGTATTGGGCGAAGTTTGGTATTCAATAACTAAACCATTGCCACAAGCCGATTGCACCTCCAACGAACAACCTCCTACAGGTACAACACTATTGGGACTTGGATAAGAGGTAATTTGGAGCGAACCTGCTGGAATCAAACTGTTATCCACACATCGCAATGCCACATAAACCGTAAAAATTTGTGCAGCACAAAAATTGGTATGTGTATAGGCAGCAGGTGTGAGAGCTTGAGTAAAGGCTGCATCGGCAAACCATTCAAAACCATTGGCATTAGCTGCATTGGTATAATTAATGCCATTCGTCCAATTGGACAACTGCGCCGCGCTAAGGGTGGTGGAAGCACAAATTTTGGTAGTAGCATTGAGGGGTGCTGTGATGCTGGGACAAGACAAAGGACAAGTATAGGAAACACTCACGTTCTCCGAAAAACAATTATCGCTTGTCGTGATTTGCCAAGTTGCTGTGCCATTGCTGCCTTGTCCTACGGTGTTAGGCACATTGATAGGATTAATTAAATATGCTCCACAAAGCGAAGTAATAGTGGGGACTTGACAATTGGGATTGTTTGTTACGATATTATTAGCGTTATAAGTAGGCGGTGTTTCGGTAATACCTGCGGGATAAGTTTCGGTCAATTGTCCGGGAATGATGCAAGAATATCCCAAACTATATACCACTTCGGTCGTATCGCACGTACCACTTACAGCCGTAGCATTATAGACCAACTGATTAGCACCGGGAATCGGCACACCGTTCCGCAACCATTGTATGCTGTAATCAACGCCCAAAACGGCGCTTGGTGGACTGACTTGGGCAGCTAAGGTAAATTGTTCGCCACTACAAGCCATGCTCGGCGCAGTTTGTGTAACGTTCACTTGTGGACAAACACCTTCGCATTGATATGGCACACTATACACTTGGTTGAAGCAAGAGTTATTGTTGGGACCATCATTATAACGAACAAACCACATAGCATTGCCATTGTCACCAGGATCTACACTGCTCGGAATAGAGGCATTATTGGGACTTACAATATAGTTGGAACAAGTGGTACTAAGGGTCGGCACCACACCACAAACGCCTTGTGTTGCCACCATAAAACTCGGAGTGAATGGTGGAAAAATGGTGACTTGTACCGTTCCTGCATATATGGGAGCATTGAGATTTTCGCTGCATAAAGCCCCTGCATAAATAGTTCGTGTTTCGTTGGCACACAAATTATTATTCGAGTGCATAAAAGTATTGCTCGAAATAGGAATAGACAAAGCCGCATCTTCAAACCAATTTATACCTGCAAAAGTAGCAGGGTCACTCACAAAAATAGCACCTTGTATAGGAAAAAGATTGGGTATTGTGGCATGACACGTTTCAACGTTGCCATTGGCTAAGATAAACACCTGAAAACATTGCTGCGAACAGTCCAAGTTGCCGCTTATTTCGGTGGTGGCACAGGTCAGTCCCAAAGCAGCAGCTTCGGGGTTTTGTATCGTAAAACTGTGGCTGCTATTGTCTCCGTCGATGGTCGTGGTGATAGGTGCAGCAGGCGAAACAGTAAAAGACGGACAAACAGGTGTGGCAGTAATCGCACAACCAGCATTAAAAACCGAGATAGTGCCACTTGCAGCAGGGTGAAAAGTGACTTGGGTGGTTTCGGTGTCCGATGGATTAGCAGGATTAGCAGTGCAAAAAACTTGCGCTACATAACTTTCTATCAAAGGCGTACAGCCAAGTACTTGAGCAGTAGTCTGTAGATTAGCTCCACTACTTAACAAATTCCCTACGGCATCAAACCAAGCAATGTGGTCGAGTGTGCCTTCGGGGTCGTTGATATTGACCAACAAATTGGCAGTTTCGCCACTACACAAGTTACTTGGTGCCACAATATCGCTAATGCTAGGACAAACTACCGAACAGTCCTGCAAAGTGATATTGGCAGTAGTTGTATTACTTTGGCAACCTTCTTGGTTTTGCGTAGACAGTTGGTATTGATAACTGCCACTACCATTCAAACTGGGTGCAAAAGCACTACCCTGACCATCATCGGCGCAATTGGTGCAATCCCAAACAACTTGACTGTTGCTGGGAGCTGTATATAATGTACCAATAGGGTCAGTAAGGCAGTAGGTATTATCTATAGTGGGTGGGTCGGCGGGAATGGGTAAAATACTTACGGTAAATGCAACGTTTTGACTTGGACATTCGTCAACATTAACCGCAATTACAAAATAGTTGCCGCTTTGAGTAGGCTGGAACGAAAGGCTATTGTTCGCCAATGGTACTATGCCACCTTCGTTATACCATATATAACTATAGCCAGCTTGCGGATTTTGGACTACAAAAGGCGGGAAAGGTACGTTGGCACAGGATTCAGCCAGATAAGTATTGAGTTGTGGAGCAATGATGGGCGGGCAGTCACACGAAAGTGAACCGTCGACCATTTGTGCGGGGCAATTGCTATTGTCTGCTATCATGAACACATAATTTGTATTATCAGGATAGGTATAAGTGGCAGTATTACCCACAATATTGGCTCCATTAATATTATATGGTGCTGTTCCACCAGCTATATTTAGCGTTACCTCAAAGGCACTAGGCGAAAAGCATTCAGCAGTAGCAGTAGCAACAAAACCACTACTAACTTCAAAATTTACAGTAGCTGGCAGGCTTTCACACAAACTTGGCGAATAATACTGCATTAGAACAGTGTAGCTTCCCGTTGCCAAATTAGCTAAATCTATAGTGGCATCGTCCAGCAATTCATTCATTTCACCAGTGGTAGCATTGGAGATTTGCCAAAGATATTGTGTTGTGGGGTCATTAGGCGTGCCGTTGTAGCTCAAGGTCGCCGTTTGTCCTTCGCAATATTGAGCAGGAATAGGAGAAATAGAATTGGGTGGTTGTGGTGCAACACTAAAATTTTGACTATACGAATCGGAGCAAGAACCTACAGAGGCAGTTTGAGTGATGGTATAATTACCCACTATATTTCCCCAAAATTCGTAAGTAATATCATTACTCACCACACTACTGCTGTTGTCAGGCATGGTCAGCGTCCAAATATATTGAACACCTGCCTGCGGCGAAGGTACGCTAAAAACCGTGCCTTGTCCTTGACACAAAGCCACTATGCCCGAATTGAAAATAGCGCTTGGCGGCGGTGTGACCGTGAAAGTGACTTCAATACGCTCACTGGCGCAGCCGTTTCCAATATTTTGTACCCAAAAACTGCTGCTATTGGCACTAAGCGGCGTAAAAACCGCACCGTCAGCAATGGAGATACCACCAACAGCTTGGTCGAACCACAAAGTAGCATCGTTGCAATTATTGCAAACAAAAGTAGGAAGTGGGTCGTTAGCACAAATAGACACGGCAGGAGTAGCGACAATAGGATTATCAGGCACCGTACAAAATTCGGCTATCGGAAAGCAAGAGGCTTCGTTGTTGCCATAGTTAATTGTTTGGTCATCATTAAAACTAATGAAGGCACCGTCTTGGCTATCATTGTCACCATTTTCGTCAACCAACTCTTGGATATTATAACTATAGCTATAGGTGCAACTACCGAGCGTGAGGGTGACATAGCGAATACAGCCACAAGCCGTGCAAGAGCCTTGGTTTTTAAACATCGGTTGCGTACCCGAATAAGTACCAAAGGTGACATAAATAGGATAGGCACCACAAAGCGTGGCAAAAGTGGCAGGGTCAAAAAAGGAGAGATTGGGTTGGTCGGTATTGAAAGCCCACACCACAGCATCGGGAGGGATAATGCCATTGGTGGGAGGCGACATGGCATCG
Source organism: Chitinophagales bacterium (assembly GCA_016787295.1). Lineage (GTDB taxonomy): Bacteria > Bacteroidota > Bacteroidia > Chitinophagales > UBA2359 > JAEUUX01. The sequence continues at coordinate 29,388 of JAEUUX010000236.1, read as the reverse complement.
ATAAAAACAGGAGTGGCACAACTGCCCACCAAAGCATTTAGGTCGGCAACGGCAACAGGATTGGATACTGCACCGCTATAATCTGCGTTAATTGTTCCTTGGGGGCATTCCACCTGAACGCCAATGCCCGTGTTGGCATCAAAAGGCGTACTGTTGGTTTGAAACATAAAATATTCGCTGGAAGGTTCTTCGCTATTGGTGCCTGCACCACACGCATCTATCATCGTGAGCAACACTTCGGGCGATAAAGCATCGCAACCACTACTGTTCCACGTTTGGGCGTGCGCCCCAATAGATAATAAACAACCCACACAAAGCATGTCAAAGAAAAGATAAATAGTTTTCATGGGAAAAATCTACGGGAAGGGAAAAAATAAATGGATTATTTTTTGTGGGTAAATATGGTGTACTTATTGTGTGTATAGAGGGCAAAAAAACTTTTTTTTGCCACAAAATTGTCAAAAAAAACTTCGACGACTGAAAATTGGTGTAAAAAACGCTGCAAAGGTACAGCTATTTTTACAATAGGAGGGTTAAAAAAGCCCAATTATTATGCACACATTGTTTAAAGTTGTTAAAAAAAACACGATTCTATGCTTGGGTATCTACGCTATACCAACAACTTACTGATTTTTTAATAGATTCTGGAAAAAAATAATGTCAAAATTTGGTCAAAATGCTTTTGTTATCAAATATTCGGTATCTTTGCCCATTTTATTTTCATGATAAACCACCAAAGGCATATTTGGAGGTTTGTGTAAATAATACCCGAATTTTGGCACGATTTTTTGAGTAAACTATTCACCTGCAAAACCATCTAAGGCAATAATTGTAGGTATTTGGCGTTTAAAATATGTTGGTTGGGTTATCCAACAAAACATCGATAAACAAACGCTTTTTTCTTTTTGTTCTTTTACATCTAAAATACACACGGCTATGAAAATGACTTGCATAATTTTCGCTTTTTGGATAGCGAATAGCCTTTTTACCCCCTTTATGAGTATTGCTGCCGACCGTCAGTTGTGCGTGGGTGCCGACGAACGCGTCGAACTATTAGCAACAGTGCAATTGTTGGCAGACTATTTTTTGGTGAGCAAATATCCATCGGACTACAAAAAAGAAGTTGTGCAACATTTTCAAACCTATAAAAATCATGCGGCGGTTCGGTATTTCAGGGAACTGTCTGCCAATGATTTTGCTTATTCCGAGCCGTTTAAGTATGTATTAGAACATGGCAACTTGCCCGATTTAGTACCTAATCAATATGATGCCGATTTTAAACCCTCTTCGGTGATGCAAGCAGATAGCCTGCTATTGTTGAGCATCTATTTGAAAGATTTTTACGAAAAAACCAATTTTAGAGTTTTTTTTGACGAACATAGCTATTTATATGATACGTTAACTACAGCTATTGTAGAAAGTTTGGGCAAAACAGACTATGTTGCTTTGCTCGAAGCCTACTACGGAATGCCACAAGCCGACTATGAAATTATTTTTAGTCCTTTATTGCCCAATGGGGGTTTTGGACCTGCGGTTGTGCTACCCAATCATCGCTATCATCTTTATGCTTTAGTGGGTCCGAATGGCGTAGAAAATGGTTTGCCAACATTTGATACCGATTTTTTAACAAAATCGCTGTTGTTGCACGAGTTTAGTCATTCGTTCGTCAATCCTTTGACCGAAAAATATTGGAGCGAATTAAAACAATATGACACTTTATATAGCTTCATTGCAGCAGATATGGAAGCGCGAGCCTACAGTTCTTGGGATATTGCCATTAACGAACACTTGGTTCGAGCAATAGTCATTCGTTTGGTACAGCAAGAACAAGGCAGACAAGCCGCCGACCGTTTGTTGGAACGCGAGAAAAAAGCAGGTTTCTATTATATAGAACCATTGCTCCACGCATTGGCAAAATATGAAAATAAGCGCAAAAAATATCCAACTTTCAACAGTTTTTATCCCGAAATTGTGCGCGTTTGGCAAGAATTGAGCAATAACCTCGTGAGCCGTTGACCCACATAAAGATATAAGTGCAGGACAGAAATCCGTTCCAAAATTATCTGGAACGGATTTCGTTTTTTTTTGGGAAAAAAAAAATTTTCTTTTTTGTGACAGCAATGCAACCTTTTTATTTCATTTTGCGTCAATCACATAAAGAGGCTAATAATTTTGTTGGAAAGGCAAAATTATAACTTTTTCTAGCAAATTGAAGCAAAAAGTTCGACAATTAGCAGATAAAACTACAAAATAGTCGTACCTTTGCACTCAAAGATTTTTATAGGACGATGTTTTTGTCCCCCAAAGCGTTTTTTGTTGTGCCAATGTATTTTTTTTGTCTAAATTTTAAACCGTATGTAGTACACCTTTACTTTTATTATTCATAAAACATTAATCGCATTTTTTAGTATGAAGAATATTTTTAGCACAGCCGTTTTAACGGTTTTGTTAGTTTGTAGCTATCAGGCTACTGTTTTGGCACAAATTGGAACCGGTGGCACCAATGGACAAGAGAACGAATTTGCTTGTTCCAATACTGTATTTACGGCTATTCCTTTCTTGCGCATCAATCCCGACACTCGTACAGGTGGTATGGGAGAAGTAGGTATCGCTACCGACCCCGACGTAGGCGCTATTTTTCACAATGCCTCAAAATTAGCTTTCTCTAAAAACAGCATCGGCGCAACCCTGACCTATACACCCTGGTTACGACAATTGGTCGATGACATTTTTATTGCACAAATAGCAGGATATGGTAAGCTAAACAATACACAAGCTATTGGTTTATCGTTGCGTTATTTTTCGCTGGGTAGCATACAATTTACCGATTTACAAGGCAACGACTCAGGCAACTATACTCCCAACGAATTTGCAATTGACCTTGCCTATTCGCGCCGCCTTGCCGACAACTTTGGCGCAGGTGTTACCCTAAAATATGTTCGTTCCGATTTGGCTCGCGGACAAGAGGTAGGTAGCGGAAATATCATCAAAGCCGCACAAGCCGCCGCCGCCGACGTATCTTTCTACTATACCAAAGACCTTTTGATAGGTGGTCGTGATAGCAAATTAGCCTTGGGGTTGGCTGCCACCAACATCGGTAATAAAGTATCGTATGGACAAGATGACACGCGTGATTTCATTCCCGCCAACTTAGGACTTGGTTCTAACCTAACAGTAGCTTTGGACGAGTTCAATAGTTTTTCTTTTGCCTTTGACATCAATAAAATTATGGCACCCACTCCCAACGATTCGACTGGTTCTTATCGCAACAAATCGTTGCTGAACGGTATTTTTGGTTCGTTTGGCGATGCTCCCGGTGGTTTCAAAGAAGAAATGCAAGAACTTATCTATTCTGTTGGTGTAGAGTATTGGTATAATAACCAAATAGCTTTCCGCTTAGGACATTTTAACGAAAACAAATGCAAAGGAAATCGCAAATACCTAACAGTAGGCTTAGGAGCAAAGTATAGTTATCTTGGCTTTAACTTTGCCTACATTGTACCTGTTTCGAACCAACGCAATCCATTAGACAACACCATGCGCTTCTCTCTTTTATTTGATTTGAGCGATGTAGAAGATTAGTATTTTGTTTTCCAAATTCTATTAAACTAATAGCGCAGCGCTTTTTTTCGCTCTGCGCTATTCTTACATCATTACAAAACTGCACACATCGTATCTGCTATCTAAAAATCTACTCAAAGACATGAAAAAAGTAGTCCTCGTAGACGGCTGTCGCATTCCATTTCAAAAATCGGGAACTGCCTATAAAAACTTAATGGCATACCAATTAGCACAATTTGCCATTAAAGGTTTGCTCGACCAAACGAATATTCCAACATCCGAAGTACAAAGCCTTATTTTGGGTTGCGTTATCCAAAATTTGCGCACCAGCAATGTGGCGCGTGAGGCAGCTTTCACGTCGGGTTTGGGCAACTATATCCCTTGCCACACCATTACGATGGCGTGTATTTCTGCCAACAAAGCCATCACGGAGGCTCACAATCAAATTGCCTTGGGACAAGCCGATGTGGTTATTGCGGGAGGTACCGACTCGGTGTCGGATATTCCTATACAGTTTCCCAAAGAAATGCGCCAAAAATTAATGGATTCGCAAAAGATGAAATCCATCAAAGATTACCTAAAATTTGCGAGCCAATTGCGCCCCACCGATTTTAAACCCGAAGTGCCTGCTATTGCCGAGTTTACAACAGGCAAAACGATGGGACAGGACTGCGACCGCTTGGCAGACCGTTTTGGCATTTCGCGCCAAGAGCAAGATGCTTTTGCGTTGCGCTCCCACAAATTGGCTGCCTTAGCCACCGAAGAAGGTTGGTTGGCACGCGAAATGGCATCTGTCGACGTACCACCTAATTTCGAAACCATAGCGACCGACAATGGTATTCGTGGCGACTCTACGATGGACAAATTGACAAGTCTGCCGCCCGCTTTTACGCGTCCCGACGGCACTTTGACGGCTGCCAACTCCTCCTTTTTGACCGATGGAGCAGCAGTTGTATTGTTGATGTCGGAAGAAAAAGCCCTTGCGTTGGGCTATCGCCCCAAAGCCACTATCCGTTCGTTTAGCTTCACCGCCCAAAATCCTGCTACCGATTTGTTGCTTGGTCCCGCTTTTGCTTCACCTATTGCCTTAGAACGTGCAGGTTTGCAGATGCAAGATATTGGCGTTTTTGAGTTTCACGAAGCATTTGCCGGACAAATATTAGCTAATTTGGCGTGTTTAGCCTCCGATAAATTTGCTCAAGACTATCTCCAACGTTCACAAAAAGTAGGCGAAGTAGATATGGACGCGCTTAATTTGTGGGGAGGATCCTTGTCTATCGGACACCCCTTTGGAGCCACAGGCGCGCGCTTGGTGACAACCGCCGCCAATCGCCTTATCTCCGAAAACCAAGAGTTTGCACTTTTAGCCTCTTGCGCAGCGGGTGGACATGGTCATGCTATGGTTTTGGAGCGGTATGGATAGAAAAATTATGATGATTAACAACTCCTCAAACCATTGATTTTCACTTGTTGATAAATCGTGCATCATAACAAACACAGTATTTCTGCAAAAAGCCCCTAAACTTTTACTGTTTAGGGGCTTTTAGTTTTTTTGTTGATTTAGGCAAAAATATCCACTACAAAGCGATGTTTTTGTTCAACCTCCTGCAACCATCGTTGACTGGCAGTTTCAAAATCGCAGTCAATAATTTCTGCGTAAATTTTAATCAATGTTTCTCTCACAGCAGGAGCCATATATTTTCCATCACCACATAAATATATGGTTGCTCCCTGTTGGAACAGTTTTTTGATTTCTTCTTTGTCTTGCCAAACCCTATGCTGAACAAAAGCAATTCCTTGTTCTTGGGTGATTGAAAAGGCTGGTTTTATAGCAACTACACCTAAGTTTTCGTATTCTTGTAGTTCTTCTTGGTAAAGAAAATCTACATCTCTGGCATCACAACCGAAAAACAACAAAGATTCACCCACATTGACACCATTTTTCTTTTGCAAAGCCCTTTCTTGTATAAACCCTCTGAAAGGTGCTAATCCCGAACCCGCACAAATCATAATGATAGGTTGTGTGGCATTTGGGGGCAAATGAAATGCTTCATCTGATTTTTTTACCTGAACCAAAACTTTTGAACCTGCTTTTATATTTGCTAAATAAGTTGATGCCGTTCCTGTATAGTTACCAATGCCCGAAAATGCAGGTTCATTAACAACAGCAATCGTAAGGGTGCAATGTTTTTCATTCCACAATGGCGAAGATGAAATGGAATACTGTCGGGATTTCAATGCTGGTAACATCTCTAACAACACTTCCAAAGGAACGGTACAAGCAGGATTTAATTGCAAAATATCGGCAAGGCTCATTCTTTTTGCCAATACTTCTTTTTTATACACCTCATCATTAGTCAATTGCTCCAACCTGATTTTTTCAGGCGGACACTGTGTATAGCCAACTAATGTTTTGATTTGTTTTAGTGTGGCAACGCTGTTTAATTCTACATAATTGCTTAATAATTCTCCTACAGAAATTGGAAGTCCTGTTGGAAAATGGGTGTGTGCCTTGTCGGTATTGATAACTATCTGCGTGTCGTAGTCAAGATGAAACTGTGATAAAATTTTATCTACTTTTTCACGGTTGTTTATGGGTATTATTTTTAAATAATCACCCGCTGTATAATTCATTCCTTGTGGTAATGCAATTTCAATATGGCGTTTAGAACGCGCATTAGGGGCAGTCATATTTACTAATTCTTTGTTAGCAATAATAATTCCCTCTTGCATTTCTGTTTCACCTAAAAATTTTGCTCGTGTATCGGTAACAAATTCAACCGAATAATGGGTAGAAGCATCGGTATTTACAGACAAGTTGAAATAGTTGCCAAGTTGATTCCAAATAGGCTCATACCATCTGTCAAAGTCACCAAAGAAATCATTTTTTGCATCGGCTTCACCTCGAGCAAATAGGCGTGTTGCACCAAGTTCATTCAAACGATTGTCAATAAAAGTTGGTATCGCTTGATAGGTTCTTGCCCAATCTCTATTTCCACAACCCAATACGGCATATTGTACGCCTTGTAAACTGTTAGTTTGTTCGGTTTTCAGCCAATTTACAAATTTTTTAGCGTTATCTGTTGGCTGTCCTTCATAAGAAGCAGCTACAATAATTATAGCACCTTCGGTAGGCAAATTTCCTGCAAATGTATCTAACGAAGCCATTTTAGCATCGTATCCTTGTGCTGTTGCATCGGTGGAAATTTTGTAAGCAAAATCTTGACAAGAACCACTATTTGAGCCAAATAGAACTAATAATGGCATATGGTGGCTATTGGTTGTTTGCTGTATTTGCTCAACGGTTTTTGATTTATTCGCGTTGCCTTGATGCGAGGTGTTGATGACAATATCCCTGCGTTTTACTTTGATAAAAAAATCATCGGGTTTAAGGGTCAATGTTTCTTTTACTTTCAATTCATAATTGGGGTTTGCCAATGATAAATCAAAGCGTTGTAAAACCATTGCCATTACCAAAATAGCCTCTTGCAAAGCAAACGGACGACCAATACAAGCCCGTTGACCATTGCCAAAAGGTTTGTACACATTTGGAGGTAGTTGATTGGTATTTTGGGTTTCAAAGCGCTCGGGCATAAATGCTTCTATATCACCTGACCATATTTTTTTGTTTCGATGTAAAGTTGGAAGTAAAACCAAAATGGTGTCTTCTTTTTTAATTTCATACTTACCACCTATTACTGTGTCTTCGTAAGCACTAAGACCAAATAATGGAGCAGTAGGCCACAACCGAAGCGTTTCTTTTAAGACTTGATCAATATAGGTGAGTTTATTAAGGTGTTCAAATGTCGGTATCTCGGATTTCAGCACCTCGTCTACTTGTTCTTGTGCTTTTTGTAGTTTTTCAGGATTTTTGAGCAACAAATAAAAAGCAAACGACAACAAACCGCTGGTAGTTTCGTGTCCTGCTATCAGAAAGGTTATCATTTGGTTCATGATATTTTCATCGTCCAAACTTTCATTGGTTATAGGGTCTTTTCCTTCCAACATCAAGGACAACAAGTCTTTTGACCATTCTTCTTTGGGTTGTTTTCTACGGCTTGAAATTATTTCGGAAGCAACACTTTTGAGTAGTTTAATTTCTTGTTCATAATTTCTTTTTGTAATAAACATTAACTTGTTCTGAATGGGTAAACGTCTATTATACAAACTTGCCTCATGCAGTGCATTCACCATAGCATTTACAAAAGGGTGCATTTCTTTGCTATAAAAACTATTGAAACGATAGTCAAAAGCACACAATGCGATGGTGTCTAAGGTGAGCCGTGTCATATTATCAGGAACATCTAAGGTGGTGTTTTCGCCCAATCGTTCCCATTTCAACAGCAACTGTTCTGCAATGTCGAGCATTTGTGGAAACATGCTTTTTATGGCACTTGGTCCAAAGGCAGGCACTAAAATTCGGTGGGCTTTTTCCCAATTTGCTTCCTGCGTATAGGCTGTAAATAGCCCATCACCAGCGAAGTCCCTAATTTTTTCTAATGGTCGGTGTACTTTTTTGTCAAATCGAGTTTCATCACAAACTTCATTGACTAAATCGGGATCAGAAATAATAATTGCGTTATCGTCCCCCATTTCTAACTTATAGATGCCGCCAAATTCTTGAGCGAGTCGCATCATACTTTGAACCGGTGCATCGGTATCCAGTTCTAATACATTTTTTACAATGGGATAAACTTTGGGCTGTGGAATTTTGTCTGCCATTTTTTTTTGTTTTAAAATTGGTGCAAAGTTCCGAACAAGAAGTGAGATAGTTTTTCATCTATCTTAAAAAATGATTTTGGCTGAAAAAAATTATTTTCCTCCCCTAATGACGCTCAAGGTTTGCTGGGTAATACCCAAATAAGCGGCAATATGCCCAAGAGGGGCGCGTAAAAGAATGTTTGGATATTTTTCAATAAGTAAGCTATACCGTTCTTGTGCCGATTGGAATTGTATCGAACGCAAATGTTCGGTAAGTTCTTTTATTACAGAGGTCATTAAAAACTGAACAAAGCGTTGTAATTTTACATTTTCATCAATCATCATTTCTACTTTTGCATAATCAACGGTTCGTATCTTGCTTTTTTCGAGCAGTTCTAAATTGAAAGGCAAATAGGTGTTTAGAAATACATTTTCAATAGGTAGATATACCATCTTTTCTGAAAAAAAATGATGTGTAATGTCTTTTCCATCTTTATTGTAATATATTCGCATCAAGCCTTCTTCTACATAGAAAACTTTTTTGGAACGACTACCTGCTTTTAAAAGTTCGCTACCTTTGGGCAATTCGTTATAGTCAAATAAATTGTCAAGCACTGTCACCATTTCTTGCGAAAGTCTCGCTTCTTTCTGCAAATATTCTGCTAATTTCATACGCATTTTTTGTTACAAAATTAAAAACTATTTAATTGTTGATTAGGTTGTTTTGCAAAATTTCGGGTGGTGAGCGCGATTCCACCAATGCAGCTAACAAACAATAGCTTCATCTACATTTTTGTGAATAAGGTATAAATAACAATACTGTGTTGTTGTGTATTGGGAAAGTGAATGCGACAAAAGTTTACGCTATATTTTTTAGGTACAAAGATACAGAGTTCTCTTTGTATTGGCAAAATTTTAGATGTTTTTTTGAAAAAACTTTTAATTAATCTATTATTTAGGTGATTAAACCGCGTTTCAGCAGCCCAAAAGCAAACTGCCTGATTATCAGCACTTTATGTAATTTAATTTAAATAAATTATTTTAATGTGTTTTTGTAAGTACCTGAAAATCAAGTAGATATACATAGTTTTTTTACAACTTCGGAATGTCGGATTAAAGTTTGTGGTGATCTTTTTTATCAAGAATATAAGAATAACACTTTTGTGTTTATATTGGCTAAATAATAAAACCCCCACCTTATCCAAAAGGCGGGGGTTTTGCTATATGATACAAGAGCAAATTTAGAAGCGATAACCAAAAGTAAACAACAAGTTATTAAAACGGTTGTTGAGTGATACCATTGGCGCATCAGGATAAGGCGAATAAGTATTTTTGTTAAGCGTGTGAACAAATGCAACATCAGCATAAATGCTTTCTTCTCTTACACCCAAACCCGCGCTGATGCTTTGCGTACCAAATTCTGGTTTATCTTTATAAGGACTGGTTTGATAAGCAAAACCTGCTCTGGCACGCACCATTTTATAGGCATATTCGGCACCAACGCGCAAGTTAGAGACAGCTTGGTATTGGTTGCGAATGTTTTCGTTTAGTTGGTTGGCAATGAAAGGGTCGTCGTCGAAGCGATACTCCATTTGGGAATAATCAATCCATTGATAGTCGACAGATATAAAACCCAATTTTTTGACAATACCAGCAGCACTTGCCGTAAAAGACCAAGGCGAGATTAAGGTATAGGAAAAAGGTTGCAAGTCACTTGCGGCTGTTGTCTGCAAACCAGGGTCAAAACCGTTGAATTTGGCTAAAATACTTGCCGAAAAATCGTCTTTAAACCGATTATTGGTCGGAGTTTGGGCTGCAATGCCCAAGCGCAAAAAGTCGGCAGGGCGATACAGCAAACCAAATTTGCCATTCACACCCAAGCCTGTGGTATTAATTTCGTCTAATTCCTCGAAGCTTTCGAAATCGTTGTGTATATCAACATTGTTAACATCGGTTTCGCTATAGGTATTTTTGACAAGATAGTGCGTATAAGGCAATCCCAGTGTAGCGCCAAAATAAATTTTGTCTTTATAACTTGCGCCCATACCCATCAAATATTCATCTTTACCACCTTTGATATTGGTGCTTTGTTGTTGTTGGATATTACCGTTGGGAATGATGCTCATGTATTCATTTTCCGCTCCTACTACAGGATCAATCAAATAACTGCTATATGCCAAACTAGCAAAATCGGTGTTTTTCAGGTAGAGGTCTGCTTCGGGTGTGCCGCTGGCAAGCTTGGCATAATAGTCGGTAACAGAGTTGGTGGTGTTCAAGCCTTCGAAGGAAAAACGTTGGTTGTAATTAGCAATTCGGTTGACTCCCATTGCGAAATTGGCTCGAAAATTCCCATTAGATTTGTTGGCAAACACAAAACCAACATTGTTTACATTAAAATTACTGCGTTTGTCGGTGAAGTCATTACCCAAAAATTCAGCATCGGAGCTGGAAAATGAAAGGGAAGGGGTGAGGGTAAATTCCGATTTTTGATATAAACCCAAACCCGCAGGGTTGATACTTGCCGAAGAAAAATCGGCGCCCAACGCGCCAAAAGCACCACCAGCACCCATGCTGCGGGCAGTACCACTTCCGTTGGTCAAAGAATAGCGCAAGGCATCGCTGGCAGATTGCGCCCAACTATCGAGCGACAGAAGCATGGAACATAGCAATAGGGCGGCAATAGAGGATTGTCTTTTCATACAGTAACAAAATTTATGGTGTGTGAAATACATATTGATTAGAGTATATTCCCTTAAAAAGGTTTAAAGTTACGCTTTTTTTTCTTATGCCCTATACTTTTGCTGAATAATTTTCTTTTTACAGAAAAATTGCAGACCTTTGCACCTTAATTTTGATAGCAAACCTTTTTTATACAATAAGCATGAGTTTATTAGTTGTAGGGTCTATGGCATTTGATGACATAGAAACCCCTTTTGGAAAAGCCACACGCGTCGTAGGTGGTGCAGGTACATATATTTGCTATGCCGCTTCTTTCTTTACGCCCAACATTGGGGTGGTGTCGGTGGTTGGCGAAGATTTTGATATGGGCATCATTGCTGACCTCAACCAACGCGGCGTGAATACTGACGGTGTGCAGGTAAAAGTAGGCGAAAAAAGTTTCTTTTGGTCGGGCAAATACCATTTGGATATGAATACGCGCGACACATTAGACACACAATTAAACGTCTTGGCAGATTTTAATCCTGTTGTGCCGCCTGCGATGAAAGATGCACAATTTGTATTGTTGGGCAACTTGACACCTACCGTTCAACGCCAAGTCATCGAGCAAATGAACCAACGTCCACGTTTGATTGCTATGGACACGATGAACTTTTGGATGACGGCTATGCCCGACGAATTGGCAAAAACAATTGGTATGGTAGACCTGTTGATGGTCAACGACGAAGAAGCACGCCAATTGTCGGGTGAATACTCGCTGGTGCGAGCTGCCCGCAAAATCAGAACCATGGGTCCCAAGTATTTGGTTATCAAAAAAGGCGAACATGGTGCTTTGTTGTTCCACGAAGATAATGTGTTTTTTGCTCCCGCTTTACCACTAGAAGAGGTGTTTGACCCCACAGGTGCGGGCGATACTTTTGCAGGAGGTTTCATGGGGTATTTGGCACAGCACGGCGATATCTCTTTCGAGGCTATGCGAAAAGCTGTGATTCATGGATCGGCTATGGCATCTTTTTGTGTCGAAAAATTTGGTATCGACCGATTGGAGGCACTCAAACAAGCCGAACTCACCGAACGCCTGGCACAATTTGCCGCTTTGGTCACTTATTAGCAGTTCTACAAAATTTTTGTTTTGAAAAAAAATCTTTCTAAAATAGCCCAATTCGCCTTTTTTTTAGGATTGGGCTTTTTCTTGGTATGGTGGTCGCTACAAGGTATTACGCCCGAAGCACGCCAAAATATCATTACTACTTTCAAAAATGGACAATATAGTTGGTTGGCATTGTCGGTGGTATTTGCCATTTTGAGCAACATTAGTCGCGCTTTGCGCTGGCAAATGCTGCTCGAAGCCGCCGTTAAGCGCCCCAATTTGCTCAATACTTTTTTAGCCGTTATGGTGGGTTATTTAGCCAATTTAGCTTTTCCGCGCTTGGGCGAAGTGGCACGTTGTGGTAGCCTTAGCAAATACGAAGGCATTCCGCCGCTAACAGCTTTTGGTACTGTTATCACCGAACGGGTTGTTGATGTACTGGGTTTGCTGGTAATGGTATTGCTGCTTATTGTCACACAATTTCAGGTGATTGGCACCTATTTCAACGAAAAAATAGGACAGCCACTCCTCCAAAAAATAATACACCTTACCAACAATTGGCAGTCTGTGCTACTGCTGGTGGTCGGAGGTTTCGTATTGTTGGGCATAGTCTGGTGGGCTTCCAAAAAAATGACCCATTCATCCTTGTATCAAAAAGTTCGGCATTTTTCTTTGTCTATTGCTGACGGTATTCGCTCGATTCAGAAAGTAAGGTCGCCTTGGCAGTTTTTGGCGCACACAGCTTTTATTTGGTGCATGTACTTTTTGATGATTTATGTTTGTTTTTTCACCATCGAATTGACGAGTCATTTGGGATTGGGTGCGGCTTTGGCGGTATTGGTGTTCGGCAGTTTTGGTATGGTTGCCACACAAGGCGGCATGGGTGCGTATCAGCTCATTGTGGCGGGTTTGTTGACCATCTATGGTATTCAATATGAATGGGGTTTGGGTTTTAGTTGGTTGGTGTGGGGTGTTCAGTTTGGCATGATGTTGATTGGCGGATTTTTGGCATTATTAGCTTTTCCATTGGTTAATCGTGGTAAAAAGATGAGCGATGAAGGACTGGTGTGATAATTATTAGACATTGCAAAATGAATCACCATTTTTTGCGAATGGCGAAGCGCGTTAGGGATGCGGAGGGTGGCGTTAGCCAGTGCGGAGAGCAACGCAGCACCAAGCGTAGCGAAGCCCGTAGCAGCCCGACCCGCAGGGAAACGCCCAAAAATAATTTATATTTTGTATTAGCATAGCAACTTCGGAGAACTTATCCTCCGAAGTTTTTTTTTGTGTGTGGTAATGACACAAAAAAGGGCTGCTGGAATCCCTTCCAAACAGCCCCGTCGAAAACCGGAAACTAAAAAACATGCAAACCCTTGAAAAAACATTGTTTATTGTTGTGAAACCTAAAAACCTAACATTGTTCTGAAAACAGTGGGTGTTGGTTTTTGGGAGGCACAAGCGGTTGGATAAATTCTTTTGAGGAATCTATCTACATCTTGGAGTGTAATACGTCCGTCTTTATCCTCGTCTAAACCTGAGTGGGTGACATAGCCTGTTTCGGGGTCGGAATAGAGCGTATAGCAATAATCTTCGCTTAGGGCTTCGGGATATAAGATGGCGATATAGGTATCGGTGACCGACTGAAATGGTCGATAGCTATTTTGTATGCTTGCAAAATAGCGTTCTACATATTCTAATTGTTGTAGGTGGTTGAGGTTGCGAAATTTTTCTAATGAAACGCCCATGTTCTCTGTTGTAGCGGCATTGAATTGTATAAGTCCTGCTGTGCCACCGCCTTTTTTGTTGACAGCAGAGGCATCGAAGCGCGATTCGGCGTGCATAATAGCCATTAACCATTCGGGAGCGATGTTGAGGTTGCGAGCCACCGATTTGACTTTTTTCTCAAAAGCGATGGCATCATACACATAGCTTTGGGCTTCATCCATTAAATAGAAGTTGGAGTTGCTTTTGTTGTCGCTAAGTTTGAGGTTGGTGTTGTTTGTTATTGTGGGGTTGCTAAATTGGTAAGTAACAAAATTGCTGAACACTACAAACAAAACCAATATGCCCAAACTTTTGTAGTTTAGTGAAATTGTGGGTAAAGTTCCTATTTTTTTCATGTGTCATCTAATTTAGGTAGGTGGGCAATTATTATGGTGCAAAGGTACGGGGTTTTTAGCTAAAAGCCAAATTTTTTAGCATTTTTTTGAAAAATTTTTTTACATTTTTTTTAGCGATATGTATAAGTGCTTTTGGAGTGTTAGTAATGGCATTTTTGTTGCCAGAAAATCGTATTTTTGTGGGATATTTTATATATCTGCAATAAAAATCTAAGTTGCTTAGAGAAAAAAGGATTTTTTTTTGTACTTGCTTTGGTATTTGCAATAAAATAGCTAATTTTGCGTACCAAAAAAAGAGCCACTACTTTTGTTATGTCCATTAGATGGGCGTGGTAGTGTGTCTATATGTTTAAATTAATGTATTATGTCTGAAAAAACAACGCAAGAGCTTGATATGGACGAGACGCTTAATCAAGCCTTATTGGACAATTTTGGCTTCAACGCATTTAAGGGCAACCAAAAAGATATTATCGGAAGTATTTTGAACAAAGCAGATACTTTGGTGATTATGCCAACGGGTGGTGGGAAATCGCTTTGTTATCAGTTGCCCGCCATCATGCAAGAGGGTACTGCCTTGATTATATCACCTTTGATTGCCTTGATGAAAAATCAGGTAGACCTTATGCGTGGCTATAGCAGCAATGACAATATTGCCCATTTTCTTAATTCGTCTTTGAGTCGTACACAAATCAAACAGGTGAAAACCGACCTCATCGACGGACACACCAAAATGCTTTATGTGGCACCCGAAACTTTAACCAAAGACGAAACGGTGGCTTTCTTGAAGCAATTGGATATTTCTTTTGTGGCTGTGGACGAGGCTCACTGTATTTCAGAATGGGGACACGATTTCCGTCCTGAGTATCGCCGTATTCGCGCTATTGTTGATGCCATAGACCCCGAATTGCCCATCGTTGCCTTAACTGCAACTGCTACTCCAAAGGTGCAAGATGATATTTTGAAAAACTTGCAATTGCGCGCACCCAATATCTATATCGACTCGTTTAATCGCCCCAATTTGTACTACGAAATTCGTCCGAAAGGCAAACCTGATGTGGTGATTAAACAAATTATTCAGTTTATTAAACAAAATACGGGAAAATCGGGTATTATTTATTGCCTAAACCGCAAAACAACTGAAGATATTGCCGAAATGTTGCTCGCCAACGACATCAAAGCCGCCGCCTATCATGCGGGTTTGGAGCCACATGTGCGTACCGAAAGACAAGACCAGTTTTTGTCAGAAGAGATAGATATTATCGTGGCAACTATCGCTTTTGGTATGGGTATAGACAAACCCGATGTGCGCTATGTTATCCATTATAATATGCCCAAAAGTTTGGAAAACTACTACCAAGAGACGGGACGTGCAGGGCGCGACGGACTCGAAGGACGTTGTGTGGGCTTTTTTAATCATGTGGATATGTCGAAACTCGAAAAATTTATGCGCGACAAACCCGTCGCCGAACGCGAGGTAGGCGGACAACACCTGAGCGAAGTCATTAGCTATTGCGAATCGGCTACTTGCCGACGCGAATTTTTGTTGCACTATTTTGGCGAACCTTACAACGAACCCAATTGCTGCAATTGTGACAACTGCCTACAACCCAAAGAAAAAATAGACTTGACCAACAGCGCCATTTTAGCTATTAACGCCATTCTGGGACTGAAAGAAAACTTTAATGCCAAGTATATTTGTACCTTCTTGTTGGGCGAAGAAACGCAAGAAATCATCGATTTCGAACACGACCAATTGGAGTATTTTGGCGAAGGTGATGAGCAAAACCGCAATTATTGGAACACTGTTATCAACCAAATTTTGCTCGAAGACCTATTGCGAAAAGACATCGAAAACTATGGTATACTAAAGGTACAAGAAGCAGGACTCGAATACATCAAAAAACCATATCCGCTGTTGCGCGCCTTGAACCACGAATACGACGAGGTGAGCGCAACCATCGAAGCCGAAACGCCACAAATGACTACCTTAGACCAAACTTTGTTTAACACTTTGCGCGATTTGCGCAAACGCGTGGCAAAGGTCAAAAAAGTGCCGCCTTATGTGGTATTCCAAGACCGTTCGCTCGAAGAGATGGCAACTTTCTATCCCATCACACTCGAAGAACTGGAAAACATCAATGGTGTGAGCAAAGGCAAAGCAGAAAAATTTGGCAAAGAGTTCATTAAACTAATTACCGATTATGTGGAGCAAAACGAAATCGAACGAGCAATGGATCTGGTGATGAAATCGGTGGCTAACAAATCGAAAGCCAAGATAGAAATCATCAAACAAATCGATAAAAAAATCCCGCTAGCTACCATCGGCAAAAACTTAGACCTAAAACCCAACGAACTTTTGGCAGAGTTGGAGAAAATTGTAGATGCAGGTACAAAACTAAATATCGACTACCACATCAACAATATCTTAGACCGCGATGAGCAAGAAGAAATTTTTGAGTACCTCATGACTGCCGAAACCGACTCGGTGAGCGATGCCGCCCGCGAATTGGGCACCGATATCTATGACGAAGACGATATTCGTTATGTAAGAATACAGTTTATGTCTAAAATGGCTCACTAAACTGCCAAACAATAGATACAAAAGTACCATAATAATTATGTCATTGTAGAGAGAATAGGTGTCTGTAGAAAACATAAACCTTACATTCTACCTACAATGACATTTTTTTAACACACAATCATAATAAAACCTATAAAATGTCGCATTTTACTTGGTTAGATACTACCGAATATCCTTTTCAGGCGCGCTATTATGCTGTTAATGAACACCATTTGCACTATATTGACGAGGGAGAAGGTTCGCCTATTTTATTTGTACATGGCACTCCGTCGTGGAGTTTTGACTTTAGACAAATCATCAAACAATTGCGTTCCGACCATCGCTGTATTGCCATTGACCATATCGGTTTTGGGTTGTCCGACAAACCTGAACATTACGACTATTCGACTCAAACACATAGCCTTACTTTAGAAAAATTTATCCTCGACAAGAGACTTGACAATCTGACCTTAGTGGTACATGACTTTGGTGGTCCTATTGGTTTGCAAGTAGCATTGCGACACCCCACACTTTTTCGCAATATTATTGTCCTCAATTCGTGGATGTGGAATAGCGAAACGGATCCTGATTTTATTAAGTTTAGCAAAGTTCTCCGCAATCCTTTGCTGCCTTTATTGTATAAGTATTTCAATTTTTCGCCTCGTTTTGTCTTACCTCAATCGTTTGGAGAACATCGTCTTCCCCCAAAGCTGTTGCGTCAATATACAGCACCTTTTGCCAATAGCCGCCAACGAAATGGTACAATAGCTTTTGCTAAATCGTTGCTTAACGACCAAAAATGGTTCGGTTCTTTGTGGGAACAACGCCATATTTTGGCAGACAAAGCTTTTCTATTCCTTTGGGGCATGAAAGACCCTGTTATAAAACCGCACTATTTAGCCAAATTTCAAACTGCTTTTCCCACTGCCCAAACCTTAGAACTTCCCACAGCAGGACATTTCCCACAAGAGGAACAGGCAGACCGAATAACTATAGCTATCAAAAAATTTTTGAATGGTCAAACAGTTGTCTAATCGTTTTGTCAATTGCTTGTATTTTCTCCGCCAATGGGCGTTTGGTTTGGCAGTGTTGATGAACCTCCACAGCCACGCCCAAACTTTCTCGCCCGCCGCCCAAGTTAGCCTACTGACCTGTTCATCGGGCAGCGAACTATACACCTCTTTCGGGCATAGTGCTTTTCGGGTGCGCGACACCATTTCGGGAGTCGATGTGGTTTATAATTATGGTATATTCAATTTTGATGCGCCCAATTTTTATACCAATTTTATACGCGGCAAACTTCGCTATATGTTGGGGCGCGAAGGTATGCGCGGTTTTTTGCGCCAATATGTAGCAGAAGACCGCACTGTTGTCGAGCAGCAACTTTTGCTATCTCCTCAACAAAATCAGCGCATTATCAACTTTTTGGAGAACAACTACCTGCCCGAAAATCGCTATTATTGGTACGATTTTTTTTATGACAATTGTTCCACTAAATTGCGTGACATTCTCGAAAAACAGCTCACCGATTCGCTGCGCCTCAATAGTCCTACCACACACACCAAAACTTTTCGACAACTATTAGGCGAAAAAGTAGGCAATGACACTTGGATAAAATTGGGTTTTGATATTATTTTGGGTATAACCACCGACCAAATAGCAGGTTTTCGGCACGAAATGTTTTTACCTTCTTACCTATCTGCGGGTGTGGAAAATGGCATCGAAGTAAAAACCGCCAATGGTTGGCAGCGTATTATGAAAAAGAAAACAGTTTTGTATCAAGCTCAAAATGTGCCACCACCAATTTCTATCTGGCAAAAACCGTTTATTTGGATAGCTGCAATCTGTTTTTTTTATCTTTTGCTTTCTTTATTTCCCCAAGGCACCGTACTTCACCGCTTTGGCGACCATTTTTTGCTGATTATTTGTGGTATTTTGGGCATATTGTTGTTGGGTATGCTATTCACCGACCACCGCCCGACACACTACAACCTCAATCTTTTGTGGTTAAATCCACTATTGTTGGTGTTCATCATCATGGGCTGGTTTGGCGAGCGGTGGCGACAAATGCGGTGGATGACAGCCTTAGCAGGGGCTTTGATAGTCTTGTTAATGTGGTTTCTTTCGCCACAACAATTCAATGTTTGTTTTGTACCTGTTTTGGTTTTGTTGGTGGTGAGGAGCGCGGATAATTTGGGTTTGTTTGCCAATTTTAAATAAAAAATCAATAAAAAAACGGTGTAAATACTTCATTACACCGTTTTTCAATTATTACGCAATGTTTAAAAATGTGTTTCTCCAAAGGCTTGTGGCGCGCATCAGGCGTTTTTTGTTGTGGTTTTTTGTGCTTACTTTCCTGTGGGTCTTGGTCTATAGGTGGGTAAATCCGCCATTCACGCTCCTGATGTTGCAACGCTACATAGAAGCAATGATAGGCAACGAAGAAAATCCCGTTATTACTTATCGTTGGACGAGCTACCACCATATTTCGCCTAACATGGCAATAGCTGTTATTGCAGCAGAAGACCAAGATTTTCCGACTCATTATGGTTTTGATATCGAAGCCATACGCCACGCCATTCGATACAACCAAACACACGAACGCACACGCGGCGGTAGCACTATCTCGCAACAAGTTGCCAAAAATGTATTCTTGTGGCAAAACCGTGATTGGCTTCGCAAAGGTTTAGAGGTATATTTTACGCTCTTAATAGAACTGCTGTGGAGCAAAGAACGGATTATGGAAATGTATCTTAATATGATAGAAATGGGAGATAGGGTTTTTGGTATTGCAGCGGCAGCCAATCATTACTATAAGGTAAAACCTGAAAAATTAACTCTCGAACAAAGTGCAGCTATTGCTGTTTGTTTGCCCAACCCGATTCGCTATAACCCCACCAAACCAACTACCTTTTTGGTCAAGCGAAAAAACTGGACATTGCGCCAAGTTCAACGTTTGGGGGGCTTGAGATACTTGAAAAATATGTACCAATAGGGTGTTACTTTAGTAGTTTTTAGCGTCAAAATAGAAATTTTAATCAATACTTCAATTTTTTGTTGCCAAAATTTGTTGTATTGATTTTTTTGCAGTACATTAGCCCCCTATTTTCGCCCAAACACCCTAAAAACACCATTGCATTATGGCGCGAGTCAAATATACAGTTGAGTATTTTATTAAGTCATCACCTCATATTCTCTACAATTTTATTGCTACGCAATCGGGTTTGTCCCAATGGTTTGCCGATTATGTAGAGGTTATAGACAATCATTTTACGTTTTATTGGGAAGGATTTCCCGAACATGGCACCTTATTGGAACAGATGGAGCATGAATATGTGCGTTTTTTGATGGAAAATCACGAAAAAAATGAATTTTTAGAATTTAGAATCTATAAATCGGAAGTGACCGACGACACGATTTTAGCCATTACCGATTTTGCTGAAAAAAACGAAGTGCAAGACCAAACTATGGTATGGAACAGCCTTGTCGACCTGCTTATTTCGCGCATTGGTGGAAAAAATTGATCTGTATAGGCAACAAAAAATAGTATTTCTACGTGTTTTATGTTAATACCAAACTGAATAATTTAAACGTATGAAACGTGTAGAATTTCTTCGTCATGCAGGTTTATTGGGTTTATCTGCCATTTTTCACAAACCTTTGCTACAGGCTGCCAGCGGTTTGCGTTTTTCACAAAAACTATTCTTGCCCACTTGTATTGTTGTACCCGAAGAAACGGCGGGTCCTTATCCGCTCAATTTGAGTGGCAATATGGCATATTATCGCCAAAACATTGCCGAAGACCGTCAAGGTTCGCCGCTACATTTCCAAATGACCATTGTGAATATCAACGACAATTGCAACCCTATTGTGGGAGCAAGAGTCGATGCGTGGCATTGCGACAAAGATGGTTACTATTCGGGCTATACCACCAACGCACACTTAGGACAACAAAACCACATTGGCGAAACTTTTTGTAGAGGCATACAAATTACTGATGCTAATGGACAGGTGAATTTTACCACTATTTTTCCGGGCTGGTATCCGGGCAGAACTGCTCATATTCACTTCCGCGTCTATCTTGGCGGACACCTTGAAGCAACCTCCCAATTCACTTTTCCTGTAGATATTAAAAACCAACTCTATACTTCCAATGCTTTGTATTCGGTCTGGGGTGCCGACCCTGTTAATCCAAGTGCTGATGGCATTTTCAGCTCTCCCTCCGGGGCATGGCAAACTTTGCAATTGATGGATTTGACAGTGAACACCGATGGCAGCCACAACGGAACCATTACTGTGGGAGTTGATGCACCAGTCACAACGGTTTGTAGCACACAACCTATTATAACAGGTAATGTCGAAGTATGTCAAACAAGTAGTAATACCTACAGCGTTCCAGCCGTAACGAATGCTACTTATCAATGGACAATTACGGGTGGATCCATTATTAGCGGACAAAACACCAATTCGGTGACTGTGCAATGGACGACAGGCACAGCAGGAACTTTGAATATTTTGCAGGTGAATCCATAAAAAAACATCACCATTTATAAAATACAATAGGCGGTATTCCTCACAAGGAAATACCGCCTATTTTCTTATGTCTAAACAACACAAAAACGTATTAAAAAGTTTTTTTTGTTGGAGAAAATTGTGTATTTTTGCAGTGTAAAAACATAAATAGCTGAATACATACTACCCGAACACTGACAAATTTGTTAAACAATAAACCCTATTTTATGAAAAACTTAAGCCATTATATTGTCTTTTGGATAATTGGGCAATTACCATTGTTTGCCCAAACCAACTTTCCGTTTCCGAGTGCCGATGCCGTTTGGTCGGTTTCTTCTAAAACCCAATGGTGGTTCGATACATATGCCGATAACCATAAATATACCGTTATGGGCGACTCGATACTTAATGGTATTACCTACCAAAAATACTATCATTGCCCCGACTCTATCCTAAACCTCAATAACCTTAGTTTTTATGCCTTGCTGCGTCAAGATGAGCAAACACAGCGTTCGTATGTTCTATATCCCAGCGAGGCTGTTGAGCATTTGCTCTACGATTTTTCGTTACAAGTAGGCGATACCTTATCCGACCCAAGCTATTATTTAGATTGGTGGTGGGGCGAGCATTTGCTCACCGTAACACAAGTTAGTTTTGACGACAGTGGTAGAAAAAAAATATACCTTAGCCAAAACCAAGTAGGAGGCGGAGCAGAAGAAGAAGTATGGATAGAAGGGATAGGTAGCTCTAAGGGTTTATTTAACCGAACCCATCAAGGCTTATTAGACGAACCAGAAGCCGAACTTCTTTGTTTTGAGCAAAACGAGGAAATAATTTACCAAAAATACCCTAATACCTGCCATTATACCTCCATAACAGCCATCGAAACGCTAACAAACACGGGTGGTTTTGCGCTTAGTCCAAACCCTGCTAACAACGTTTTTACTTTGCATTATCAATTGCTACCCAACACGCTTGGGAGTATCTTAAAACTGTATAATGCACAAGGACAAGCCGTTTTACAACAAGCAGTATCGCCAAGCAACACCCAAATGGACGTTTCGGTAGCCGAATTGCCATTGGGTATCTATCTGTGTACTCTTGCCACTAACAAGGGAGAGTATTGGAGCCAAAAAGTGTTGATAAATAGATGACACTTATTACACTTGATTCACAATTGTTTGATTTTCAGCGATTTATGTATAGTAATTTTGCAAATTGTTGATATTGTTTAGTGCCATTTTATACAAAAAACCTTTCGGAGGTTTTGAGTCTCCGAAAGGTTTTAATATGCAACCGATTGCCTACCAGCAGTCGGTTTTTTATTTTGTCCAAAACAAAAATAACAATAGTGCTTACAAATACTTTGCTGTCTAAAAAAAGGACAACATTATTTTTGAAAACCTATTTTAGTTCGGTCGTCTTGTGCCATAGCTTCGGTTTCTAAATAACGCAAATCGTCCACCACAATACTTTGTATCATTTCGGGCGTGCGTGCCGCAATTGGCAGCGATGCCAGCCGCAAATGCTGTTTGCGGGTGCTTTCTTCCACAATTTTTCTGATGCTACGGGCATTGCCAAAGTATTTGTTTTTAGCTTTGAGCAAATTACCTACATAGTTGCGCAGATAAGTGGCGGCACTATCCTCTAATTTCAAGTTTTGTGTGGCATACAATTCGTGGGCAATCTGCATCAGTTCGTCTTCGGTATAATCGTTGAAATGAAAGTACTTGTCAAAGCGCGATTTCAGCCCTGGATTGGTTTCGATAAACAGTTTCATCTCTTGGGTATAGCCTGCTACAATAGCCATGAAACGCCCACGCTCGTCTTCCATGCGTTTGAGCAATACTTCAATGGCTTCGCGCCCAAAGTCGTTGTCTCCTTTCGACAGAGCATATGCTTCGTCGATGAATAAACCGCCGCCGATAGCTTCGTCAATTTTGGCGCTGGTTTTCATGGCTGTTTGTCCGATATAGGCAGCCACCAAATCTTTGCGGTCTACCTCTACGGTATGTCCGCGCTCCAATATGCCCAAGGCTTTATAGATTCGCACCAAGATACGCGCCACTGTAGTTTTTCCTGTGCCAGGATTACCCGTAAAAACAGTATGTAGCGAAAATGCTGTGTGTATGTCTCTGCCTGTTTCGTGGTAGTAACGCACCAATTTTACAATTTCGGCAACTTCGTTTTTGACATTACTCAAACCAATCAGTCCGTTGAGTTCGGTGAGGGCTTGTTGCAAATCGTCTTCGGCAATGGGTAGTTTCACTACCTTTTTGGCTTGGCGTTCAAAAACTTTGTTAATATCTTCTACTGCAATAGTTGATAGTTGCTCGGTGCTTAAATTATCGGGATCTTCCATCGCCATAATGCGGATACCCAAGTTGCGTTTGGCTTCTTCGATAACGCCATTAATATAGCGGGCATTTCCGAAAATACGGTTGCGGTTGCGATAGCTTTCCACCACTTGTTTGTGGATAGTGGCTAAGGCATTGGGAGCGATGGTCACACTGCGGTTGTGACACGCATATTCGGCAATTTGCATCAATTCTTCGGGTGTATAATCGGGAAAATGGATAAAATGTCCAAATCGCGATGCCAAACCGGGATTAGAATCTAAGAAATGTTGCATTTCTTTGGGATAACCCGCGCAAATAATAGCAATATCGCCAGGGCCGTCAGACATTTCTTTCAGAACAACCTCAATGACTTCGCGTCCAAAATCTTTGCCATCATCACCGCGATTGGTGAGTGAATAGGCTTCGTCGATAAACAAAATGCCGCCACGTGCTTGTTCTATCACTTTTTTCACCTTTGGAGCCGTTTGTCCGATGTATTCTGCCACTAATTCGGCGCGTCCCACTTCGTGTACTTTGCCATTCTTTAGTACGCCCAAAGCTTTATAGATATTGCCCAATGTGCGAGCTACTGTGGTTTTGCCTGTTCCGGGATTACCCGTAAAAATAGCATGTAAATTATAGTTTTGTTTTTCGACAAATCCGCGCTTAGTCCGCAACTGAATAAACTTGATGTAGGCAGCTAATTCGTTGATTTGTTTTTTAACAGTTTCCAAACCGACCAACTCGTCCAATTCTTTGCGCGCTTCTTCCACTGTAAAGGGTTTTTCGACAGGATTTTGTTGAACAAAACCGTTTTCAGTTTGGTATTCATATCCATCATAAGCACCCGAAAAAGGCTCATCGGTATCGGCAACTTTAAAAGGCACAATGGCAATGATGGTATTCATAAACACCACCTCTACTGTATAGTTATCTTTATACCAAAATCCCGGTTGTCGCGTTCCATAGCCCGAATCCAATACGATTTCGGCGCGGCTATCATAGATGTTTTGGAAATAAACCATATGTGCTTTGAGCTGTCGTGTATCATTATAAATATTGAATTGCAACTCAAGTGGCAGGTGCGGTTCGGCGGATAGTTTATTTTCCAAAATCAATTCGGCATTGATATAACGCGTTTTTTTGTGGTCAAACACCTGCAAATACTCACGCTGCCCATACTGTACGCCTTCAAAAGGACATTCGAAAAGTTTGATAGATTTGATATTGAAATAGGGGTTGTCTTGAGGATTTACAACACCATTGTTCACAATATAGAACCATGCCTCACCCAACAATTTGCTGTCTACTATCACCTCCCACTTATAGATTCCTTTTTTCCAAAATCCAGGCTCGGGTGTTCCCCAACCTTCGCGCACATATACAATATTGTCTTCTTGCAACACAGACACTCGTTTATCAATTTTACACATTTCGCGATTTGTTTGGTGCTGCACGGCGCGAAACGTAACCGACATCTCCCAACTTTCGTTCTCTTGAAACAAAAGGTTGTAGAGAGACAATTCGGCATTGATGTAGCAAGTTTCGGATTCGTCATGTACAATCCGATAGATACGGTTTCCCTCAAATAACATTTCTAGGGAACCGTAAGTTTTTATTTCTTTAAATTTATATTTTTCTTTCATGGTATAGGCAAAAATATCAACGCCAAATGGCGTGTTAAAAAGCGTATTTAAGTATGCAAAGTTGGCGCAAAGGTAAGCATTTTTTTTTAGCCTTTATCTATTAAAAGCTTTTTTTGTATTTTCTTTGTCCTATAATAAAACTTTTTAACATTCTCAGTCTTAATAACCACCACTTTGTCAAACATTAAACAGTATTGGAATAGTAATGGAGCTATATTTCTATGATTGAAGGAACATGGTTTTTGCAAAACAAAAACAATACACAATGTCTATTGGAACAACAAACTACTATGTTTTTCTTCCACGTTCAGCCTTGCCCTCGCGCCATGTATTATAGCTCTGTTGTCGTCGATATGTCCAAAAGGAAAATTGAAACCCACTGGATATGTATAAGCAGTTGTGTGTTCGGCAATAATCTCGTAGGCATTGGAGCCAAAAGGAATGGCATTGTCTTTCATGTCGGTCATGCCACCTACCATTAAACCTGCCAAATTTGTCAATTTATTGCTTCGTTTGAGTTGCACCATCATGCGGTCGATGTGGTAAAGATATTCGTCGAGGTCTTCTAAGAATAAAATTTTGCCGCTTGTATCGAGTTCTGAAGGCGTACCAATGTTAGCACACAACAATGAAAGATTACCGCCCACCACAGGCGCGTATGCCATACCTATGCGATTGAGTGGGTGTGTAGGGATATTTTCGTAGCACAACGATTCTCCAAACAAAGCTTTTCGCAACGACTCGATAGACTCCATAGAGTTGGTAGCAAAATTGATAGGCATAGAGGCATGAATACTTGCCAAATGGCATTGTTGATACAAATGGTTATGCAAAACAGTGACATCGCTATAGCCCACTAACCACTTGGGAGTAGTCATTATTGGCGCAAAATCTATGGCATCGACAATTCGCATTGACCCATAACCACCACGCACACAAACAATAGCTTTTATGTCGGGTTGTGCTACATATTGTTGTAAATCGCTGCTACGTTCTGGGTCTGTACCTGCAAATTGGTGGTGCGATTTATTGAGTGTTTCACCCCACACCACCTTTAGTTGCCAACTTTCGAACAACTGCACTGCAAAAAGCAAGGCATCAGACTCTATTTTTCGCGCCGTAGCCACAAGAGCTATCGTGTCACCTGCTTTGAGTGGTGGTGGCGTTTGGATTTTGGGAAGATGAATAGACATATTGTAGAACAAAATTTTAGAAAGCCCAGCAAATATAACCTATTGCAGCAACAAAAATCTATTGTTTGCGCTAAGTTGCGGTTGCAAGGCAGTTTTTGAGGCAAAGATACTGCTTTTATATCGTTTGCCAAATATTATAAAGTATAGTTAGTGAGTTTGAAAAGAACAGATAAGGAGCAAAATTACTCCCCAAAACAATTCTTTTATTTTATGGTCTTTAGATATTGGCTGTTTATTGCTTTTTTTAATTGTTGTACGCTAATAGTTTATAATCGGGCTAATAATGGAAAACAAACACCACATAGACACCTAAAAAAGCCTTTTTGTGGCAACGCTAATATAGATAATAGAAAAAAAAATGTAATAAAAAAACGAAAAAAATGCAATTTATTAGGCTTATTAACAAAAAAAGTTGACTTTTTTTTGAAAAAACACCAAAAAACAAGCCTTACACTAAAAAAAATATTGTTTTTTGGAAAACAATACTTACCTTTGCCCCAAAATTAAGCAATCATCAAAAATAAGTATTATGTCCCGATTTAGTGCATTAGAGCAAGCGCAATTGCGCCCAAGTATCGATGTTAAGTTACCTTCTACTAAGGTATCTGATTATTATGCGAGCAATGTTTTTCAGCTTGATGTCATGCGTCAATACATTTCGAAAGAAGCGTTTGAAAGTGTGCAGGCTTCGGTGAAAGAAGGCAAAAAAATAGACCGACGCGTAGCCGACCAAGTAGCCGCTGCCATGAAAGCATGGGCAGTGGAGCGCGGTGCCAATGCCTATTGCCACTGGTTTCAGCCCCTCACCGGCTCTACTGCCGAAAAACACGATACCTTTTTCACACTTGCCGACGGCAAGGCAATTGAGGCTTTTAGTGGTGATGCCTTAGTACAACAAGAACCTGATGCTTCGAGTTTTCCTTCGGGTGGTTTGCGTGTCACTTTCGAGGCACGAGGCTATACGGCTTGGGATCCATCTTCTCCCGCCTTTATTATGTCTGTTGGTAGTTCGGGCAAAACTTTGTGTATTCCCACCATTTTTGTATCCTATACCGGCGAATCGCTCGACTACAAAGCTCCTTTGCTCAAGTCTATACACCTATTGGAAGATGCTGCCCTGCCTGTCTGTCAATACTTTGACCGCAACGTGACCAAAGTATACACCACTTTGGGTTGGGAACAAGAATACTTTTTGGTAGACGAAGCCTTGTTTATGGCACGCCCCGACCTTATGGCAACAGGACGCACCCTCCTTGGTGCTTCGGCTGCCAAAGGACAACAGCTCGAAGACCACTATTTTGCGTCTATTCCCGAACGTGTATATGCCTATATGCTCGACCTCGAAGTGGAAGCACACAAATTGGGTATACCTATCCGAACACGCCACAACGAAGTGGCACCCGGACAATACGAGTGCGCACCGATGTTTGAGGAAGTCAATTTAGCCGTTGACCAAAACCAATTGTTGATGGACTTGATGGACCGCATTGCTAAAAGACACCGTTTGCGCGTATTGTTCCACGAAAAACCTTTTGCAGGTATCAATGGGTCAGGCAAACACAACAATTGGTCGATGGGAACAGACACAGGTAAAAACCTTTTGTCGCCCGGCAAAACGCCACGCACCAATTTGCAGTTTCTTACCTTTTTTATCAATACCATCAAAGGCGTGAGTCAACATGCCGACCTGTTGCGGGCTACCATTGCATCGGCAAACAACGATCATCGTTTGGGTGCCAACGAAGCACCGCCCGCCATCATCTCCATTTTCATCGGTACAACTTTGACCAAAGTGTTGGAGGAATTGGAGGAAAAAGTGAAAGCAGGCAAAATGGACGACAATAGCCGCAGCGAACTAAAACTCGATATCCACAACAAAATTCCCGATTTATTGTTAGACAATACCGACCGAAACCGTACCTCACCTTTTGCTTTTACGGGTAACAAATTTGAGGTGCGAGCTGTGGGTTCATCTGCCAATTGTGCCTATCCAATGACCATCTTAAACGCCATTGTAGCGCAACAATTAAAAAGTTTTCATGAAGAAGTGGAGAAACTTATTGCACAAAAAGAAACCAAAGATGGCGCAATTTTGCGGGTATTGCGTCGCTATGTGGTTGAATCGAAACACATCTTGTTCGAAGGAGACAACTACAGCCAAGAGTGGGCAGATGAAGCCGCCCGACGCGGTTTGTCGAACGTTAAGACAACACCTAAAGCCTTAGATTTCTTGATGACTCCCCAAGCCAAAGCCTTGTTGGTGGACAATGGCGTGTATTTGGAGCGCGAATTGGAGGCACGCTACGAGGTGCAGTTGGAGACCTATAAGCGAAAAATAGAAATAGAAGCCCTCACACTATCTGATATGGTCACAACGATGGTCATTCCTTCGGCAGTACGCTACCAAAACGACCTGATTACTAATTTGCGCGGTTTGCAGGAATTGGGAATCAAGAAAAAAGAGCTAACACCCATAGTAGATTTGTTAGAAGAAAGTGTTGCGTGTATCAAAACCTTAAAAAACGCTACTGATGCCATGCTTGTCGAGCGCGAAAAAGCTAACGAACACCACCACGCCCACCAAATTGCCGATGCGTATTGCGAAAAAGTGAAACCTTATTTTGATACTATTCGCACCGCCGCCGACAGATTGGAGCAAATTGTCGACGACCGCTATTGGTCATTGCCCAAATATAGAGAAATCTTGTTTATCCGATAACATACCCTCCATTCCCAAAAAACATGGTAGCCTTTGCAAAAAAGACTGCCATGTTTTTTGTTTTTGTCCCAGATGGCGCAAATGTAATCGCAGGGCAGATAAAACTAAAGGAGGGTGTTTACTAAACTTTTAGGTTCTCGACCTAAACTTTTAGGTTCTCGACCTAAACTTTTACGTCCACGACCTAAACTTTTACGTCCACGACCTAAACTTTTACGTCCACGACCTAAACTTTTACGTCCACGACCTAAACTTTTACGTCCACGAC